>PMCP01000122.1 GCA_003155415.1 Gammaproteobacteria bacterium
TAGCCGAGCATCACGATCTGATGATCTGCGCGCGAGCGTAGATGCTCGCGATACACCTTGTCGCCCAGCAGTTTGTCCATGATCTTCGGCGCGCGCTCGACGTCCTCGCCCGTCTCGAACAACGGCGCGATGTCGAGCGGCACGGCCTGACCCTTCGGCCCCAGGTGGCCCCACTTCGCGAGCAACAGCACCGACAGCACGTCGTCGATGCCGTGCGCCATGCTGACGATGTACGGGCCGATCGAATCGCGGCCGTACTTGCGCCGGCAGTGCGCGATCGTCTGGAACACCGCGAGCGTGCGCCGCCCTTCGGACGACAGGTCTCCGAGCGGCGACTCGCGCCGCTCGAGCGCTTCCTCGAGCCGCCGTGCGCGATCGTCGTCGTCGACCGCGAGCCAGCGCGGCTCCTGCAACGCGGCGCCGATCACACGCCGATGCACGTGGGCGGCCTGCCGGATGTCGACCGTGGCCATGTGGAAACCAAATGTGCGTGCACGCCGCAACAGCCGGCGCACGCTCCACAACCCGGCGTTGCGGCCTTTGTGTGCTCGCAGACTATCGGCCACGAGCTCGATGTCCGCTACGAACTCGTCCGGTGATTCGTACGGAAATGCCGCGTCGTTGTACGTCGCGCGCAAGCGCGCACCGACGAGCCGGAAGTACGCGCGGTACGCCATCTGCCGGTGGCGAATCGGCAGCGACGCGGCCGTCTCGGGAAAGTGGCCGGCATACAACTTCGTGCGCCGCTCGAGCTCGTCGGACACGCGCACGCGATCGACGCTCTGGCTCATACGTCCGGCGAGGTCCATGCACTCGCGGTAGTACAGCTCGATCACGAGCGTGCGCTGCCGCGCGAGCGTCTGGCGAATGCTCTTCGCGGTGATGTGCGGATTGCCGTCCAGGTCGCCGCCGACCCACGTGCCGAACTGCGCGACGATCGGCACGCGAATCCGCGTGCCACGCTCGGCGAACGCGCCCGCAAGCGCGCTCTCGAGGTTCTCGTAAAACGGCGGCACCATTCGGTACAGCACGTCGGTCATGAAGAACATCACGTGCTCGGCCTCGTCGCGCAGCCGCACGCCTTCTTCGGCACGCTCGGCCGTTTGCCAGCCGGTCGTCATCTCCTGCCGCACTTTGCCGAGCATGGCCTCGAGCTCGTTTGGCGTGAGGTACGGATCCATCATGTCGACGAGATAGCGCGCGATGCTGTGCTCTTTGCGCAGCAGCGTGCGGCGCGTGACTTCCGTCGGATGCGCCGTGAACACCGGCTGGATCCTGATCGTCGACAGCGCGCGCTCGAGCTCTTCCGCGTCGACGCCTTGCGCCTTCAGCTTCTGGCAAATGTCGATGAGGCCAAACGGCTGTGGCACGGTGGCGTCGCGCAGGTACGCGCGGCGGCGGCGGATGCGATGCACCTTCTCCGCCATGTTGACCATCTGGAAGTACGTCGAGAACGCGCGGATGAAATCCCGCGCGGTGCTCGGCGCCAGCGCGCCTATCAGCGCCGTGAGCTCGCTATTGGCGGCGCGATCGCCTTCGCGCTGCGCAATGGCAAGCTTGCGCGCGGTCTCCACCAGGTCGAACAGCGCTTCGCCACCCTGCTCGCGCACGAGCTCGCCGACGAGCGTGCCCAGGCGGTGCACGTCTTCGCGCAGCGCCCGATCCTTCTCCGCAAAGAAGATATTGGCGCGAATCGTCGGTGAGTTGGCTCCAGACATGGCAAACGCCAGTTTAGCGCGGGTTCACCGGTAGGCGCGCGCTTGCAGTTCGAAGAGGTGTGCGTAGCGTCCACCGAGCTGCACGAGCTCTTCATGAGTGCCGTGCTCCAGAATTTGCCCGTCATCGAGCACTACGATCTGGTCGGCGTAGCGGACAGTCGAAAACCGGTGGGAAATCAGGATTGCGATGCGATCCTTGGTCAGCGAGCGGAAGTGCTCGAAGATCTGCGCCTCTGTCTCCACGTCCATCGCGGCCGTCGGCTCGTCGAGCACCAGGATCTGCGCATCCGTACGCATGAACGCACGGGCGAGTGCGACACGCTGCCACTGCCCACCGGACAACTCCTGCCCGGCGTTGAACCACCGCCCGAGCTGCGTGTCGTAATGCGTCGGCAACGCCCCGATGAACTCCGCTGCCTGGCCTTTCTCGGCCGCGGCGGCCCAGCGCTGCCGATCCTCGTATGCGGCGACGTCGCCGGCGCCGATGTTCTCGCCGACCGTCAGGTGATAGCGGTTGAAGTCCTGGAAGATCACACCCACGCGACGACGTAGCGCCTTAGGGTCCCACTCGCGTAGATCGCGCCCTTGGTAGCGGATGGTGCCGGTATCGGGCGCGTATAACCCGGCCAACAGCTTCACGATCGTGGTTTTGCCCGAGCCGTTCGAGCCGACCAGAGCCACGCTCTGCCCCGGCCGTATCGTGAGCGTGAGATCGCGAATCACGGGTTTGGTGGCGCCGGGGTAAGTGAAGCTCACGTGGCTGAACTCGATACCTGCGCTCTCGTCGATACCGCTCTGCGCGGTGCCGTGCACGGCGTGCGACGGTTGCTCGAGGTAGTCGTACAGGTTCGACAGATACAGGTTGTCTTCGTACATGCCGCCGACGGCGCTCAGCATCGCGGCCACGGACCCCTGGCCCTGCTTGAACAGCAGCAGGTACATCGTCATCTCGCCGAGCGAGATGACCTGGTCGATGGTTGCAAGCGCGATCCATGCGTACGCGCCGTAAAACGCCGCGCTGCTGACGAGGCCGAGCACGAAGCCCCAGCCGGAGCGGCGGATCGTCAGCCGCTTCTCCTCCGCGTAGATGCGCCGGAAGATGTCGCGGTAGCGTTCGAGCAACCGCGGGCCGAGATCGAAGAGCTTGACCTCCTTGGCGTGATCCTCGCGCGCGAGCACCACCTCGAGATAGCCGAGCATGCGCCGGTCCGCGCTGCGCCACTGAAACGCACGGAACCGCTCGCCCGAGAACCGGGTCTCGGCGACGAAAGCCGGAACGCCGGCGACGGCCAGGATCACTACGGCCCAGGGCGAGAGATGCCAGAGCAAGCCCGCATAGCTCACCAGCGACACCACGTTCTGCGCGACCGCGAACGTTCGGTTCACGAGGCTCAGCGGCCGCACCGAGGCCTCCTGCCGTGCGCGATTCAGCTTGTCGTAGAGCTCCGAGTCCTCGAACTGCGCGAGCGTGAGCGTCAGCGCCTTGTCGAGAATCAAAAGGTGCACGCGTTGCGACAGCAGCACGCGCAGTAGTGATTGACAGAAGTCGATACCGCGCTGGGCGGCAGCCACGGCCGCGACGATCAGCCCCTCCAGGGCCACGAGTTCGAGCACGGTACGGTAGTTGGGCGTTACGCCGGCCTGATGAGCCGCGAGCGCCGCGACCACCGCGTCGACGATCAATTTGCCAAAATAGGCCACGCCGGCCGGCAGCAGGCCGGCCACCAGTGTCAGCACCCCGAGAGTCACGGTCAGCGTTCGGTGCGTGGACCAGACGAGCGCCAGCGCTCGGCGGCTATACCGCCAGAAGCCCAGATACTGGGCAAAACCCGCCGTGCCTGCCGCTTGTTCAGCCATGCTCGATCTTGACCGCCGGGGAGGCGGCCGGACATACTGCCTGACTATGAGTGGACCGCGAAGTGATAGTGCAAGCAATCGTCGCTGGTGGCGCGAGCCAACAGCGGAGCGGGTAGTGCGCGCGTAGAAGACCTTTAAGTCCTCTCTCGACCCATGCAGACCCATCTCGCGGATAACGGAGATGGGTTTTGTGTTTCTGGACCCTGCAAAAACCGAGGCAGCCGAGTCATGGAGTCACCGTTCGACATAGCCGCCGATCTCGATACCCCGGTATCGGCGTACATGAAGCTGAAGCCGTTTGGGCCGTGTTTCCTGCTCGAAAGCGTGGAAAGCGGCGAGCGGCTCGCCCGTTATTCGTTCCTTGGCTTGGGCGCGCGCCTCACCCTCGAGCTGTATCCCGATCGACTCACGATCGACGGTAAAGCCGAGCGCCGGCCGACGAGCGCTCCCGAATGGCTCGCCTTGATGCGCGACGTGCTGAAACGTGCACCCGCGCTCGCACCGGAGATCGAAGGCATTCCGTTCAACGGCGGGCTCGTGGGCACCACGGGGTACGACGTCGTGCGGTTCTTCGAGCGGCTGCCGCCGAACAAGCGCGAGCTCGCCGGCTTGCCCCAAGGCGTATACGTCGCGCCCGAGTCGCTGCTCGTGTTCGACCATCTGACGCGGCGCGTCGCACTGCTGCACGCGGGCTCCGAGACCGAGCGGCAAGCGCTGCG
>PMCP01000098.1 GCA_003155415.1 Gammaproteobacteria bacterium
GCGGTCAAGATGGGCACCACCGTGGCAACGAACGCATTGCTCGAGCGACGCGGCGAGCCGACAGTGCTCGTCATCACCGCGGGGTTCGAGGACGCGATCAGGATTGGCGGCCAGCAGCGCCCCGACATCTTCGCGCTCGACATCCGTCTGCCCGAGATGCTGTACACGCATGTGATAGGCGTCACGGAACGCATCACCGCGCAAGGCGGCATAGAGACGCCGATCGATGCGGCACAGCTGAAGCGCGAGCTCGCGCACGCGCGTGACGCTGGCCTTTGCAGCGTAGCGATCGTGCTGCTGCACGGCTATCGCTACCCGCAGCACGAGGTCGCCGCGGAGGCGATCGCGCGGGACCTCGGTTTTGCCCAAATCAGCGTGTCGCACCGCGTGTTGCCGCTGCCGAAGCTCGTGGTGCGCGGCGACACCACGCTCGCCGACGCCTACTTGTCGCCCGTGCTCGATCGCTACGTGGCAAGCGTGCGGCGCGGGCTCGCGGCCGTTCTCGGCGACGCGCCGCTCCTCTTCATGCAAAGCCACGGAGGGCTGGCCGCGGCCGACCATTTCCGCGGCAAGGACAGCCTGCTATCGGGGCCGGCGGGCGGCGTGGTCGGCATGGTCCGCGCCGCGCGCGCCGTGGGGGTCAGCGAAGTCATCGGGTTCGACATGGGCGGCACGTCCACCGACGTCGCGCTGTATGCCGGAGAGCTTGCGCGCACCACCGACGCCGTGATTGCCGCCGTGCGCGTCAGCGCGCCGATGCTGGCCATCAACACCGTTGCAGCCGGCGGCGGCTCGACCTTGACGTTTGGCAACGGGCGCCTCCGCGTGGGCCCGGAGTCGGCCGGCGCGCAGCCCGGCCCCGCGTGCTACCGCAACGGCGGGCCGCTCACCGTGACCGACGCGAACGTACTGCTCGGCCGAATCCAACCGGAGTTCTTCCCACACGTGTTCGGCTCGGGGGGTAACGAGCCGCTCGACGCCACCGCCACGGCCGTCGCGTTTTCCGCGCTCGCCGCGAGCGTCGAGGAGGCCACCGGCGAGCGCCGCGGCGCGGATGAGCTCGCCGCCGGCTTCCTGAAGATCGCGGTGGAGCGCATGGCAAACGCGATCAAGCAGATCTCCGTGCAGCGCGGCCACGACGTCACGCGGTTCGCTTTGTGTTGCTTCGGTGGCGCCGGCGGCCAGCACGCAGCGCAGGTGGCGGACGCGCTTGGCGTGCGCACGGTGCTGATTCATCCCCTCGCCGGCGTGTTGTCGGCGTATGGCATTGGCGTCGCTGACGTGCGCGTCGTGCAGCAGCGCGGCGTGGAGGCACAACTCGACGCTGCGTTACTCGCCGCGCTTGAGGCCGAGTTCGAGGCGCTCACGGCCACGGCGCTGGCCGAGCTGCGCGCACAGGGCGGCGACGCGTCGCGGGCCGGCTTCGAGTGCCGCGTACGACTCAAGGTCGGGGGCGCCGATACGAGTCTCGCGGTGACGTGGAAGCCCGGCGCGACGGTCGGGGCGCTGCGCCGCGGCTTCGACGAGCTGCACGCACGGCACTTCGGCTTTCAGGCCAGCGCAGAAGCCGTGCTCGTAGTGGAGTCGCTCGAGCTCGAAGGCGTGGTGGCAAGCAGCGGTGATTCCGCAGAACTCACGAATTTGCCGCGTGCGAGCGGCCGTCCGCCAAAAGTCGGCACACGCCGCGTCTGGTGCTCCGACCGTTGGCAAGAAACGTCCGTCTATCGTCGCGACGCGCTGCTCGCGGGCGCAACGATCCGCGGCCCCGCGCTGATCGTCGAGCCGCACGCGACGACGGTCGTCGAGCCCGGCTGGCGCGCTACGGTGCANNGATCCGATCATGCTCGAGGTGTTCAACAACCTGTTCATGCACGTGGCGGAGGAGATGGGCATCGTGCTCGAGCACACGGCGCATTCGGTCAACATCAAGGAGCGCCTCGACTTCTCGTGTGCGGTGTTCTCTGCCGACGGCGCGTTGATCGCCAACGCGCCGCACATCCCGGTGCATCTCGGCTCGATGGGCGACAGCGTGCAGAGCATCCTGCGCACGCACCGGCCGGCGCCGGGGGACTCGTACCTGCTGAACAGCCCTTATGCCGGCGGCACGCATTTGCCCGATATGACCGTCGTCACCCCCGTGTTCGACCCGAGCGGCAAACGCTTGCGCTATTTGGTGGCAAGCCGCGCGCACCACGCCGATGTGGGCGGCCGCACGCCGGGCTCGATACCGCCCGACAGTCGCAGCATCGACGAGGAAGGCGTGCTCATAAGCGGCGTGCGAATCGTTGCGGCCGGCAGATTCCTCGAGACCGACGTGCGCTCGCTGCTCGCGAACGGCCAATATCCCGCGCGCAACCCGGACCAGAACATCGCGGATCTCAAGGCGCAGCTCGCCGCCAACGCTCGCGGGGTGCTCGAGCTCGACCGGCTCACGCAACGCTTCGGCGTGCGCACCGTCTCGCGCTACATGCGCCACGTGCAGCGCAACGCGGCCGACTGCGTGCGCGCGGCCATCGATCGCCTGCACGACGGCGCGTTTCGCGTCGAGCTCGATGGGGGCGAGCACATCGAAGTGAAGGTGACGATCGATCGCAGCGCGCGCGAGGCCGTGATCGATTTCGCCGGCACGTCCGCGCAGAGCTCCGGCAATTTCAACGCACCGTCCTCGATCGTGCGAGCCGCCGTGCTCTATGTGTTCCGCACGCTCGTGCGCGAGAACATTCCGCTGAACGCAGGCTGCCTCGAGCCGCTGACGATACGACTACCGAGCGCAAGCCTGTTGAACCCGGCATATCCCGCGGCCGTGGTCGCCGGCAACGTCGAGACCTCGCAGTGCATCACGGACGCACTGCTCGGCGCGCTCGATGCCTGCGCGGCCGCGCAAGGCACGATGAATAACTTCACGTTCGGGAATGCGCGCCACCAGTACTACGAAACGATTTGCGGCGGCGCCGGCGCGGGGCCCACATTCGACGGCGCGAGCGCCGTGCACACGCACATGACGAACTCGCGGCTCACGGACCCCGAAGTGCTCGAACAGCGCTATCCCGTGCGTCTGCGCCGCTTCGCGATTCGCCGCGGCTCAGGCGGGCGCGGGGCGCACCACGGCGGCGACGGCGTCGTGCGCGACATCGAGTTTTTGGAGCCGATGCAGGCCGGGATACTCGCGAACCGCCGCCGCGTACCGCCGTTCGGTCTACACGGCGGCGAGCCGGGGCAATGCGGCCGGAATTTCGTTGCACGCGCGGATGGGCGTATCGAGGAACTGCCCGCGACTGCGGCGGTAGATCTCGCGGCCGGCGATCGATTCGTGATCGAAACGCCTGGTGGCGGCGGCTACGGCAGGCCGAGCTGACGGAGCGAGTTGTTCTGCCCGCGCTCTACGACTTCTCGCAGGTAGCGAGAAACATCGGATAGCTGCGCGACCCATGCTCGACGACGAAGCAGTCGCCGATCGCGACATCGATGAACCCGGCTTTGGAGAGCGCCTTGCCCAATGTGCTGCGCTCGAACCCGTGGTGCACATCCACCTCAGGTCCGTGGAACGAGCCGTCCTCGGCATCGAGATCAGCGATGCACAGGTAACCGCCCCGCTTCAGTAGCGTGTTAAACGCCCTGAGTCCGCGCGCCACGTTCGCCACGTGATGCAGCGTCATCATGCTGAACACGAGGTCGTAGCGTTCTTTGGGTACGGCGTCGCGCATCACATCGAGATCGACGACGCGCATCTGCTTCTCGTTGACCGCGGCAATCTTTCTCTCCGCCACGGCGCGCATACCTGCCGAGCTGTCGGCCAACGTGATCGACCCGAGTGTGTCGCGCAGGGAGAACGACAGCAGGCCAGTACCCGCACCGTACTCGAGCGCCGTCATCGAGCGGCGCAGCGGCA
>PMCP01000118.1:0-10791 GCA_003155415.1 Gammaproteobacteria bacterium
TCGGAGACCCAGTCGTCGGGAACGCGAGTCAGCACTTCGATCTTCACGAACTGTTTCTTCGGGAGAGCGACGTCGGGGTTCTGCTGCATCTCGAGGATGAGCCTGTACGTGTGGCCGCCGTCGACGATGCCCTGCCCCGGGTTCCAGTCGAGGTCGAACTCGTCCTCTTCGATCTTGCGCAGGTCGCGGGCCACGATCGTGATGCCGCGGTTCTTCAAATGAAACGTGCCGGGCGTGCCGTTCTTGTCGAGCAGCGACGCCTGTACATCGCGATACACGTCCCAGCGCGTCTTCGGAGTCTTCATGCCGGCCGCAGCAGTGATACCTGCAGGCAGGTCCGTCACCGGCACGAACAACACGTGGCGTTCAAGGGCCTGCGCCTGATTACTGAACGGGTCGATCGAGCGTCGGTAGAAGCGCGGGCGAAGCTTGACGGTGGGCACAGGGTCTCCTGATGACCTATGGCACGGGAGAAGTCGTTAGAGAAGACAACCACTTTACGAATGGCGTCGATTCGCGCAAGGGCTTGGCGCACATCACGCCCGATGTTGGCTCAACGTCGATGACGCACGCTAGCTCGCCTTCCGCGTGGAATCCCATGGGTGGCCAAACGGCTGAGGCTCGACGCCGTCGAGCATGGAGCATTGCCCGGCCTCTATGCTCGCGCCGATGGCGGAAACGGCGCGCCGCGTGCGTTGCAGCGCGACGAGACCCGTGACGATTCGAATGGCGCGGTACTTGTCGCGCAGCAACTGCGACTGCAGCGCCGCCACTTGCTGGGTACCTCCATCACGGAGCGCCGCGTGGTGACAGATGACCAGTATCGAGACGAGATGCTCGACGCACTTGCCCAGGCGCTGCAACGGAATCTGCGCGCGCGTGAGCTCGAGCTGGAAGAACGCGCTGATGCCAAGATAGCTCCAGCGCAACATTCGCAGTTTACGTTCGGCATAGCGCGCATGGCGGCGCAATGGCGACGGCAGCGCGCGATAGCGCGGCAACCAAGCGCTCGGCACGAGGCGCGCGGGAAGCCTTATGAGATCGAGCAAGGCGTTGCCGAGTACCCAACCGCCGAGAAGCCAGAAGCTCGGTTGCACGAGCAGGCGTAGCTTGGCGACGGTCGTGCGCAACGGATAGCGAAAAAAAGTGCGCAGACCGATGCGCAAGATGCGCTGGCTCTCGGGTAACTGACTACCGTCGGGCGCCCGGTTGGCGGCCTGGATCACGCCAAGCAGCGAACCGAGATAGCGCTCGACGAATCGTTGTGTGATATCGCGCACCATGCCCATGAGGATCAGATCGTCCTCGCCTTCCACGACTCCGAAGAGATGCAGGTTTACGCGCGCCTCGTTCACGCGGCTACCCATGTGGAACGCACGCCCGCCGAGCACGTGCTCGGCTGCGAGCATCGATTCCACGCCTGCGCTCGCGGCTGCGGACTTCGTCAGATCGCGCAGACCCGCAAGGTCGACGCCGTCCGCGTCTTGTCGCAACGACAGAAACGCCAGCGCATGCGCCTGCAGCGCGCCGCCCAGGATCCTCGCGAGATTCAACCGCGGCACCTCGTGACGGATTACGGGCCCGCCGACTCCGAGTCGTTGCAGCGCGTAGTGGCTCGCATCGCGAGCCAGCATGCGCTGATAGCCGGCCGCCATCGCCGCCAGCATGCAGCGCCCCATGCGCAAGCAGTAGAACAACACCTCGACGCCGTCGGCCGGAATCCGATTGGCCTTCGGTATCGGGAAATTGCGGAAGTGCAGCCGCGAATTGAAGTTCGCGAGGAACGCGGCGACGCCGGAAGGCTCACAGCGAAATTCGTAGTCGCTCCCCGCCTCGACGTTTTGTGCGGGCAGCTCGATGATGAAGAGGCCGATGCCGGGCCCGCTCTTGCCGATACGCGCGACGATGCCGATCAAGCCACCGTGCACAGCGTTCGTGATCCACAGCTTGTTCGCAGCACCTTCCGCGAACAGCCGGTAGCTGCCGTCACCCTGCTCTTCGACGTACGCCTGAATCTTCTTCGCATTCACGCCCGTGCCGACCTCGGTCAACCCGAACGCCATCGGGCGGCCTTCAGCCACCAGCGGCAGGAACGTGCGCCGCTGCGCAGCATCACCGTAGGCGAGCAACGACCCGGCGCCGATCGTGAGTTGACCCGAGATTTCCACGGCGAGAGGTCCAAGACCATTCGCAGCCAATGCTTCCTCCACGGCGGCGAGCGCTCCATAGGACGCGTTCGCTCCGCCGAACTCGGCCGGCACCGTGTACCCGAAGCCGCGCTCGGCAGCGACAGCCTTGCGCAGCGTCGCCGAAAGCTTGCCGTTAGCCGTGAACGCTTCGCCGCGCGCGAGGCAACCGAGCGCCGCATCGACCACGGCGCGCTCGGTGCCGGCCACGTTGCCCGCCATCGCGGCGCCGGACTGAAGCTCCGCCACGGTGGGCCGCGGACCGTAGATGAGGCGTTCGACAAGCCCGACGCGACTCGGCGCGAGTTTTCGATCGACGGCCTGCGCCGCATTATCGAGCGCACCGACGTCACGGGCGGAGTCGGCGTCTCCAGCAGCGGCGAGCGCTCGAGCGGTGGTAGAGGTTTGGTTGTTCATCGGCGGCCTGCTGACTTTGGCTCCGGCGCCACTTTACCGGTCTCCTGGACTTGACGCGACCTACGTCTTTATATAACCATTCGGTTATCTAACCTAAAGGTTATGCAATGAAGGCTTCGGATCGCCTCGACGTCACCTTCCTCGCACTCGCGGACCCCACGCGCCGCGCGATTCTGGCGCGGCTAGTACGCGGCGACGCATCGGTAACGGAGTTGGCCGAGCCGTTCGACATGAGCCAGCCCGCCATCTCAAAACACTTGAAGATCCTCGAGCGCGCCGGCCTCGTCTCGCGCGCCCGAGACGCGCAGCGACGGCCCTGCAAGCTCGAAGCGAAGCCGCTTGAAGCCGTGCACGGCTGGCTCGAGCGCTACAGACAGATGTGGGACGCCAACTTCGAGCGACTCGACGCGTTGCTCGTGGAACTGCAAGCCCCGCAGCCACCCAAACCAAAGAAGAAACGTTAGGAGAACGACAATGGCTACCATCACCCCCTTCCTCTGGTTCGACAACAACATGCAGCAGGCCGTGAACTTCTATATCTCCGTGTTCAAGGAGTCGCGCTTGATTTCGATGAACCCCATGTCCGCCACGTTCGAGCTGCAAGGTCAGCAGTTGATGGCGCTGAACGCGGGGCCACATCACAAGTTCAATGAAGCGATCTCGTTGTTCGTCGCTTGCGCAGATCAAACAGAAGTCGATTACTACTGGAGCAAGCTCGGTGCCGGCGGTGCCGAGCAGCAGTGCGGCTGGATCAAGGATCAATTCGGGCTGTCGTGGCAGGTAATCCCGCGCGCGCTCGGCCAGATGCTTGGCGACGCCGACCGCGGCAAAGCCAATCGCGTGTTGCAGGCGATGCTGAAGATGAAAAAGATTGTGGTCGCCGACCTGCAGGCCGCCTACCAGGGTTGAGGGAGAACGTCATGGCCAAGAGNNCCGGAGTTGATTTCGCGGTGGCTGCTCGGCCCGCCGGGCTGGACGATGCCCGTCTGCGAAATGGACCTGCGCGTCGGCGGCAAGTTTCGCTGGCGCTGGCGTAACAACGCGGGCGCCGAATTCGGCTTCACCGGCGTGTTCAGCGAAGTCGTCCGGCCGTCGCGCCTCGTCCACACGCAGATCTACGATCCGGGCACCGTCGGCGGCAACATGGGCGCGGAAGCTCTGATTACCGCCGCGCTCACCGAGACCGGCGGCATCACGACGTACACCACGACAATCCGCTACCAGTCGAAAGCGGACCGCGATGCGGCGATAAGTACCGGCATGACGGACGGCATGGAGCAAAGCTACGCGAAACTCGACGCGCTGCTGGCAGCGACCGGCTGAAGACGCTAGAAGATCGCAGCGGTACGCTGCACGACCCAAAACGCGGCGACAGAGCCGATGCCGTAAGCTGCCGCGCGCTGCCATCCCTGCGGCACGCGTAAAGCGCTGCTGCGCACGAGCCAACCCAAACCGAACACTGCGGCGATGAAAGACAGTTGGCCGATCTCGACGCCAACGTTGAAGAACAATAGCGCCAGCGGCACAGCCTGCGCGGGCACACCCACCTCGCTCAAGGCGCCCGCGAACCCGAACCCGTGCAGCAGCCCGAACGAGAACGCGACGACCCACGGAAATCGCTCCGTCAGATCTGCACCTCCGCCGACACGCCTGCGAGCGAGCTCGGACGCGAGAAACAGAATACTGAGCGCGATCACGGCTTCGACCGGCGCAGCCGGCACATGCACGAACCCAAGCGTTGCAGCGCCGAGCGTGATGCTGTGCGCAACCGTGAACGCCGTAACCGTCGCCACGAGACGGCGCACGCCGCGCACGAGCAGCAGCAGCGCGAGCACGAACAGCAGATGATCGATGCCGAGCAGGATGTGCTCGATGCCGAGCCCGGTGTAAGTCCGCACGACCTCGAACGCACTCGGCCGCAGAGGAATCGTGACAGCCGGCTCGTCGCGCGTGAGCCGCTGGTTCGACGAGCTGCCATCGAGATAGTCGACGCGTAGCAGCACGTCGGTCTGCGTCTCTCCGAGCCCGTTAACGCTGAATTCCTTGCCGCCGAGCCCACCGGGACACCGCACGGCGCCGTGCTGCGTGCGCACGTCGTCGATGACATACGTGCGTACAGCCTCGGTCAACGAGCAGCCGGCGGGCACCTGCGGCTCGAGCACGGCGGCCAGACCGCCGGAGATCGACACCTTCCATTGCACGTCGAAAGCATCGGGCGCGGTCTCCGTGAGTCCGAAGTACGCCGGGCTCAATCGGTGTGCGGCAGCCGGTAGAGTCACTAGAAACACCGCGGCCAACGACAGCCCTACGTAAGCACGCAAAGTCATTGCGCGGTCGTCGGCATGCCGACTATCACGTTGTAGTGGGCCCTCAGCCTGCGATACGTAGCTTCGTTCGCCTCGCGCCGGCGCTTCGCGCCGAACTCTTCCGCCACGCGCGCGGCAATCTCATCGTACGGCGGCAGACGCGACTCCGTGCGGCTACGCAACCGCACGAGGTGCAAGCCGAAATCCGAACGGTAGGGGCCGGCCCAGTCGCCCGGCGGCGCGGTGAACAACGCCTCGGCCATCGTGTCGCCGAACAGCACGCGGACCTGATCGCGGGGCGCATCATCGTACGCGGCGCGCAGTGGCGTATGGTCGCCCACTTGATCCGACGGCTTCCCGGCGCGCAATGCTACGAGACCTGCTGCCGCGTCCGCATCGAGCTTGTCGCCACGCTCGTTCGGACTGAAAAACACTTGATCGAAACTCACGAGCGGCGGAATCGTGAACAGCTCGGGCGATGCGGCGTAGAAAGCCTGCAGCTCTTCGGGCGACGACGCGGGATCCGCAAGATCCTGCGTGAGGTAATTCATTTTTTCCACGAGGCGTCGCCGCACGTCATCGTCGTTCTTGTCGAGGCCGAGCGTTAGCGCCTCGCGGTACAGCACCTCTTCGCGAACCATGGACTCGACGAGGTCGCTCGTCTCGGCCGGCGACAGCTCCCTGCCCTGCGAGAGAGCCGCCGTGTCGCGCGCTTTGCTCACCTGCTCGGCGGTGATCGTGATCCGCTCGCGCCCCGCGCGAACCACTTCGCCGCGCCACGCCGAAGCGCCAAACAGCGCTGCGCCGATCAACAGAAAGTGAACGAGAGGATCTTTGAGTAGCCTGAGCATGTGCCCGCGAACCGAAAGTTCGCGGCATTATGGTCGTGCCATCGCAACCGTCACAAGCGGAGCAACGTCAGGGCTCGTAGCGGCGCATCGCGCCCCAGCACTCCTGCACGCCACCGCCCTGCCACCANNGCCACGCCGAGACCTGCGGCGCGCACCTTCACGTGACGCTCGAACACGAACACACGATTGCCACGGCGCAGGTCCACGCTCTTCTCGTGCCCCCACACTTCGTGCAGACGATCGAGCGACTTGCCCTGCCAGGTGCTGAACAAGTGGTCGAGCTTCTCTTGGGGGGAAGAGAGAGGCCGTGGTTGCTGGGCCGAAAGCCCAGTGACCAGGCAGAAGTAGATCAACGCCGAGAGACCCAGTTGCCGCGATCGCAGCATGGCCCACCTTCGTCGTGTTGTGGGTTTGCGAGCGCGAGGAGTCTAGCAAGCCGACGTGGCGGGAGAAAAGAACGAAAGCGAGGAAAAAGAGGGCCCCGGCCTTTGGGGGGAGGGGGAGTAAAGCCGGGGCCCGTTGCGCGAGAGTGGCTTAAGAGAAGTTGAGCGCCACGAAACGCTGCGAATCACCTCGACGTACGAGCAACAACGCCCGGTCGTCCTTCTTCGCAGCGTTCAGAGCGGTCACAGCTTCTGCCGCATTCTTGACGTTCTGTTGATTCACACGCGTGATGACATCACCGGGGCGCACGCCTTTTTCCGCAGCCGGGCTATCCGGCGCGACGGCGACCACGAGCGCACCGTTCACTTCACTCGGCACCGAAAGCTGAGCGCGATCCTCGTCGGTCAGTGGCCGCAATGTGAGCCCGAGACCGGCTGTCGCCTGCGGGCCGTTGGCAGGCGCATGTGCTTCCGCGGCAACCTGCTCGCTCTTGGCAGCTTCGCCGAGCTTTACGTTCAGCTCGCGGCTCTTGCCATCGCGCCACACGGTGACCTTCGCGGCCTTGCTCGGTGAGGCCTCGGCCACCACGCGGCTCAGCGTACGCGCCGAATCGATCTCGCGGTCGTTGAACCGCGTGATCACGTCACCTGCGGCCAGACCACCGTGCGCCGCCGGACCATCCTTCAAGACTTCGGCGACCAACGCACCGTGCTGGTTCGGAACCTTGAGCGACGCCGCGAGCTCGTCATCGAGATTCTGGATCTGAACTCCGAGCCACCCGCGTTCGACACTGCCATTGCTGCGCAGCGCTGCCAGGACAGTCTTTGCCTGATTTGCAGGGATGGCGAAACCGATGCCGATGTTGCCGCCGTTCGGCGAGAAGATCGCCGTCGTCACGCCGATGACGTCGCCGCCCGCATTGAAGACCGGGCCACCCGAGTTGCCGAAATTGATCGGCGCATCGAGCTGCAGATAGTCATCGTAAGGACCCGACTGGATGTCGCGGCCTCGAGCCGAAACGATGCCGGCCGTCGCCGTGCCGCCGAGGCCGAACGGATTGCCGATCGCTACGACCCAATCACCGACGCGCGCATGATCCGAATCACCGAACGCTACGTGCGGCAAACCGGTCGCGTCGACTTTGATCAAGGCGAGATCGGTTTTCGCGTCATGCCCGACGAGCGTCGCATCGAACTTGCGGCCGTCCTGCATCGTCACGACGATCTTGTCGGCACCGTCGGCCACATGGTTGTTAGTGACGATGTAACCGCTCGGGTCGATGATGAAGCCCGAGCCCTGCCCTTCCGTCCGCCGTTCCTTTCTCTGCTCATTCGGTTGATCGAAGAACCGGCCAAAGAACTCGTCGAACGGAAATTGCTGGCCGCGTTGGCCCCGTTGCGCACCCTGCTCCGATGGATCGAAGCCCGTGGGCTGCGCATGCTCGACCTTGCTGATCATGATGTTCACGACGGCCGGGCTGACGGTCTCGATCACGTCGGCGAACGACCCGGGCGAGGACGCGACGCGGGGCGTGGCCGACTGCGCGACTGCGGGTTGCGCCACGGAATCGTGATTGATGGTAACCAAGCTCGCGGTGAGCGCCGCGGCGGCGACGGCCCCTGCGAGCCAGCCGAAACGGGCGGACCTGTGCTTCCACTGTTCCGTCATCGCAGATCTCCTTGAGGCGTTGTAGTAGTACTGAGCGAGCAATTTACGTGCAGCGGCCTTACCCCCATCTCAACGGCTCAATACGGATTTGTAATGCGGAGGACCCGAGGCGAGCGCTGTTAATGCTGTGTTCAGCTGCACGCGCCTAGCCTCATACCATGCTGAAGGCACGTGGATTCGGTGCTTCCAGCCCACTCGAGGAGAGATGAATCATGAGCAGTAAATTCGGCAGATTGACGAGGCTCGGCGCCGTGGTGGGGCTGGCGCTGGGGCTTGGAGTAGGTGTGGTCGGCGTGTCGGCCGCAGCCAGCAAGAGCGAAGCGCCCCGCGCGGCGGTACCGGCCCCGGTCGGAGAGCAGGTGGACAGCTTTCCGGTGTTGACGCCCCTTCACGACTGGCAGGTCATCGACGACAAAACCGTGATCGTGTGGGCTACTCCGTGGCAGCCGTACCTGCTGCAGCTGAAGTACGCGAGCCACGACTTGCAGTTCGTGCAAGCGATCGGCGTCACGTCGCTCGGCGACCGTGTGTATGCCCGCTTCGACTCGCTGCGGGTGGCCGGCTTCCGTTACCCTATCGACAACATCTATAAGATGACGAAGGAAGAGGCCAAGGAGTTGGCCCGGCAGTCCTGAGAGCCAGGTGGACCTCGGCGCGATGAGCGCCGGGGCCCGCTGCCGCTCGGGGGCGCGCCGGGCGGACGGTAAACCACAGTGCGCATTCTGGTAATCGAGGACGACAAAGACGTCGCTTCTTTCATTCGCAGCGGCCTCATGCAAGCCGGCTGCAACGTCGACAATGCTGCGAACGGCAAGGACGGGCTGTTCCTTGCCACCACCGAGAAATACGACGCACTAGTCGTCGACCGGATGCTGCCCGGCGTCGACGGGCTCACGGTCATTCGCACGCTGCGCGCCTCGGCCAATACCACGCCGGTGCTGATCTTGTCCGCACTCGGCGAGGTCGATGATCGCGTCAAAGGCTTGAAGGCCGGTGGCGACGACTACCTCGTGAAGCCGTTCGCGTTCAGCGAACTTCTCGCACGGCTCGAAGCGCTGGTGCGCCGCGTCAAAAGCAGCGGTGATTCGCCGTCGACCGTGCTGCGCGCCGCTGATCTCGAAATGGACTTACTGCGCCGCGAGGTGCGCCGCGGTGCACAGTTGATCGACTTGCAGCCGCGCGAATTCCAGCTGCTCGAATTCTTGTTACACCACGCCGGCCAAGTGGTCACGCGCACCATGTTGCTCGAAGGCGTGTGGGACTATCACTTCGATCCGCAGACGAACGTGATCGACGTGCATATCAGCCGCCTCCGGTCGAAGATCGACCGCGGCTTCGAACGGCAACTCCTGCACACGGTCCGCGGCGTCGGCTACCGCCTCGACACCTAGGCGGTTCGAGCCCCATGCGACTGCGCCGACTGCGCCGACTGTTCCGCACGAGCGTGTTTCGGCTCACGCTCGCGTACGTGGCGTTGTTCGTGATCTCGGTCGGCGCTCTGTCTGCCATCGTGTACTGGTCGACACTCGGCTACCTCGAGCGCCAGAACAACGCTGTCATCGAAGCCGAGATCAATGGCCTGTCCGAGCAATACGAGCGTAGCGGGCTCACGGGACTTGCAGACATCATCAATGAGCGCGTAGAACGCGACGCCGAACGGCGCTCGGTGTATCTGCTCGCCGACGCCATCGGCCGGCCCCTCGCCGGCAACGTGCCGTATTGGCCAACGACTCTCGATACCGTCACCGAGGAATGGGTGGACTTCATCAGGCGCGATGAACGCGGCAACGAAACACCGGTTCGCGGCGCACTGCTGCGCGTGGGCCCCGGCTTTCGTCTGCTCGTGGGTCGCGACATCCGCGAGCTCGCCGCGATTCGCCGCGTGCTGCGGAGCACCGCGATGTACGGCGTCACGCTGGCGCTTGGACTCGCGCTCATCGGCGGATTGTTGATGGCGCTGAGCGCGCAACGACGGCTGGCCGAGTTGAACCGCACGACGCGCCAGATCATCGCGGGCGATCTCACCCGACGCGCACCGCTGACCGGCAGCAACGACGAGCACGACGAGCTCGCGAGCAACGTCAACGCGATGCTCGACCAGATCGAAAACCTGCTGTCCGGCATGCGACACGTCGCGGACAGCGTCGCGCACGATCTGCGCGGTCCGCTCACGCGGCTGCGCAATCGGCTCGAGATGCTCGCCGCCGGCGCGGAGCCGAGCCACGAGGATCTCGCCGAATGCGTGCGGCAGCTCGACCAGGTGCTCGAAACGTTCAACGCCTTGCTGCGCATCGCGCGCGTGGAGTCAGGCGCCTATCGCAGCGCGTTCAAGCCGGTGGATCTCGCCCCGATCGTTCGCGATGTCCGCGAGCTTTACCAGGCGGCAGCAGACGAACGCCAGCTGCGTCTCGTCGGCGAGTTGAGTGGCGCTGTCGAGGTCTTTGGCGATCGCGAGCTGCTGGCGCAGGCACTGACGAACCTACTCGACAACGCCGTGAAGTACACACCCGCCGGAGGCACGATCACGATCCGGCTCGAAAGGGATGGCGACACGGCGCGACTCAGTGTCGCCGACTCAGGCCCTGGCGTTCCGGAAAGCGATCGGGACCGAGTGTTGCAGCGCTTTACGCGGCTCGATCAGGCGCGCTCGCAACCCGGGGCGGGCTTAGGGTTGGCTCTCGTCAACGCCGTCACAATGCAGCATCACGGGCGACTCCTGCTTGGCGACAACCAGCCCGGCCTCGTCGTGACACTCGAACTACCCGCATCATCGCCGCTGCGCGCGGCCGCCTAAGCCCGCGCGTTTCCCAGCACCGCCGACCAGCGCGCCAACTTCTGCGCGAACGTGCGCGATGCGTGCGCAGGGCTCGTCGAAGGCAGCAGCTCGGTGTCGATCGCGACAATCGCCGGCGTCAGGTTCGGCAAGACGCGCCGCCGGTACAACTCCGCGGCCTTGTTACCGTTGAAGCAGATCAGACG
>PMCP01000118.1:10929-55113 GCA_003155415.1 Gammaproteobacteria bacterium
ACGGGCATCGGCGTCGGCAATCGGCGGAAACCCGACGGACACCGCGTCGCGCCGCTTCACCAGTTGAGCCTCTGGTAGTGGCCACGCGATTCGAGCAGCCGCATCTGCGCGAGGATCCATTCTTGCCGACTGCGCACGTAGTCGCTCGGACGCGCCGCATTGAAGCGACGCGGGTTCGGCAACACCGCCGCCAGCAGCGCGGCTTGCGGCGGCGTAAGACGGCGAGCGGGCACGCCAAAGAATCGCTGCGCGGCCGCTTCGACGCCGAACACGCCAGGCCCAAACTCCGCGATGTTGAGGTAGGTCTCGAGGATGTGCTGCTTCGACCANNTGCGTGATGGTCGACGCGCCACGAAGCTCATCGCCGTCGCGATAATCCTCGAGCGCACGATCGAGCGAGACGAAGTCGATGCCATGGTGGTCGAGGAAGCGCTGATCCTCCGCAGCCATCGCAGCCCGCGGCGCGCTGCTCGCGATGGCGCGGCCGTCAACCCACCGATAATCGAGCTTCGCGAACGCAATCGGCTGTTCCAGCATGACTGTCGTGAATGGCGGCGCGATCCAGCGCAGAGCCAACACCACCGAGAACGTCACAGCCAACCACACGAGCAGCGCAACGCCGGCCACGCGGGCGATACGCCCCGTGCGCACCCATCGACGAACTCCGAACGATCCGGTCAGACTAACGACCCCGCAGCCCAGTTCGCCTCTGGCGCGTGAGTCTAACCGGCAGCCGCTCGCACACAAACGTCTACGGCTCGCGCCAACCCACGGCCCAGCGCACCTCTCAGCGCGCACACCAATGACGCACGCCCTGCGCCGTCAGGAACACCTCTGCATCGCGGCCGTAGAGCATCGCGAGAGTGGCCAACATTCCCGCCTGAGTGCACGTATCTGCGGCGACAGTCACCGAGCGTGGCGGGTCGCGGACCGGCCAGCCCGTCGTCGGGTCCAGAATGTGGCCGTAACGCCGCCCGTCCTTCACTAGGAACCGGCGCGTATCGCCACTGGTGGCGAGCGCGCCGCGGCTGAGCTGCACAATCCGGTTCGCCGCATCGGGCCGGTCGACGGCCTCAATGCCGACGTGCCACGGTCTGCCGGCCGGATCCGGCCCTGACGCACGAAGGTCGCCGCCGAAGTTGATCAGGCACCAGGGTGTCACGGCCGCGACCAACGCCGCGGCCCGATCGACCGCGTACTCCTTGCCAATGCCGCCGAAATCGACCTCCATGCCGGGCTCGAGAGTGATGACGGGCCGCTGCCAACGCACGCGTGACCAACCGACGTAGCGCAGTACGCCGCGTACCTCGTCGGCGCCCGGCACCCGATCGCTGCCGTCGAACCGCCACACACGCCGCAACCCGCCCGACGTGATGTCGAACTTGCCGCCGCTCAACTCGAACAGCTCGGCCGCGTAGTCGAGCAAGCGCGCAGTCTCCTCGTCGACGCGCACGGGTACGCCGGCCGCAGAATTGATCTCGGCGACTACACCATCGTCGCGATAACGGCTGAACTTCGCCTCGATGCGCCAAGCCTCGCCGGCCACGAGGGCGACGAGATCGGCCGCCGTGCGTTCGTCGACCGGCCCGAGGTGCACCTCGCACGGGCTCGCCATAGCGCTGAACGTGCCGAGCCACCCGTTGCCGCGCGCGACGAGCCGCGGCCGGGCGCGTTCAACGCCCGAATCTGTAGCTGATCTCACCAACGATGGCCTTCAGGTCGGGCGTGAGGTCGAGGCCGCGCAGCGAACCGACGAGCGCGTCAGGGCTCGGCTTCGCCATCTGGTGGTACAGATCGATGCGCGCCGCAAACTGCCCTGCGGTGGTTTTGGCACCGTACTTGAGTCCAACGGTTAAGGCATTGAATTTGGCGAGCCGTTCATCGGCCGTTGCGTACCCCGGCAGCGGCGCACCCGCAAACAACACGGTGTGGTAGAAGTCCGCCGCGGTCTGCTTGTAGAAACGAACGTGCGGCTCGAGAAAGTTGTCGGTCTTCAAATTCCACTTGAAGTGCATGTCGAGCGTTTGCGAGCGCACACCCCAATCGTCGGTCATGAGCCGCAGCGACGAATCGAGCACATTCCCGCCGAAGTCGTGCTTCAGGAGCCCGAAGAGGCTCTTCTTATCCCGGGAATCCGGCCGTTGTTCGTAGAGATATAGACCGATCCCACGAGCTGAGCCCGGAGTCAAACTGCCTGTGACCGGGTCCACAACCGAGAGCACTTTGTACGGATCGGTCAGATAACCGTCCGAGCGACTGACGGAGTAGTTCAGCTGCACGATCGTGTGTTGGGTGAACACCTGCGTCACGCCGAGCAACGCGTCGCTCACGTGCTTGGCGCGGCTGCCGCCGATCGAGGCCGCATTTAGCGACAGCGCAGTGAACGGTATTGGACTGCCACCGATCGGCGTCACGCTGTCGTCGGACCATTCCACGCCGGCGGATAAGGTGGTATTGCGCGAATTGAAGTCGTGCGCCACGTGCGCGTCGACGCCGAGGTGATCGTAGTCGTGCTCGGTCGACAAGCTACCGCCGAAGCTCACGAGACCGAGGCGGCCCATCGGTCGCTGCCAGTCCGCGCTGCCAGCGTAACGCGTGTCCTTGAAGCTGTTGTCGAGCGGCAACGCGCCGGCCGGAACCGTGAAATTACCGCCTCCCGTTGCGACCGTGCCGCCGGAAGTGCTCGTCAACGTAATCGGTCGCGGAAACGCCTGCGGCGCCGCGCTCGGCGCCGCGCCGTTCGGCGAGGATCCGCTCAGCGTGTCGAAGCTCAGCGAGAAGCTCAGCAACCGATCCTCGAACGGCTGCGTGCGCGCGAGAACGTTCACGCTGTAGTCGCTGACGCGGTGCTGTTCGCTGTAGTACAGACCACCCGCGTCGACCCTCCATTGACCTATGTCCTGCGCGATGGCTGAGGCAGGCGCACTCGTACCGAGCAGAGCGCACGTAGCCGTGGCCAGCGCGGTGCCGAGCTCGCGGCCGCCGGGCGGTGCAACCGATGTCGATGTCTTCAGTTGCATCCGCAGCCTCCGCCGCCGAAGCCCTGCCCGCCGCTCGAGGCCTCCTTACTGAAGTAGACGTGCTCGTCGATCGCCGAATCGAGAGGGTCGGCGACGATCTGCATGTCGTCGCGCGCGAGCACGCCCCGCTGCCAAGGCTTGACGCCCACATTTGCACAGCCAGCGCTCGCCGCGAACACTACGGCGAGCACACACAACCTGAGTTTCCACATGTTTCCGGACTCCACTACTCGTACTTGTTATTTGGTGCCCGCCAAGGCGGTCTTGATCTGCGCTTCTAATTGCGCCTCATCGGTGAGCTTGAAGCCGGCGTGACTCGCCAGAACTTTGCCCGACGCGTCGAGCAGGAAAGAGCTCGGCATCGCCTGCACGTCGAATCTGGTCGCGAGCTTGCCGCCAGGATCGAACTTCAGCGTGAAGCGTGCGGGTACTTCTTTCAGAAACTTGTTGGCGTCGCCCTTATCGTTATCGAGATTCACTCCGACAATCTCGAGTCCCTGTGCGGCGTATTTCGCCTGCATCTGGTTCAGCCAGGGGAACGAACGCCGACACGGCACGCACCACGAAGCCCAGAAATCGAGCCAGACAACCTTGCCCTTGATCTCACCGAGTTCCGGCGGCGGCGCTGCCTGAGCCCCTGACGCGACGAGCCCGAGGAACCCGAGCGCCAATACCGCCGAGAAACCCGCCGACACCATTCTCTTGCCGCGCTGAACGCGGCTCGCATTCGATTCTTGCGTCAACTGTTTACCTTTTGATGACCAACTGGAGACTCGCACTGCAGCAACGAGCGCTACCCAGTTTGGGTTGACGCCGGCAAACCGCGAACGACACGCTCTGCTAGAGTTTGACAAGCCCGTGAACCCTCAGATAATCGACCGACAATCCGAACAACAAGAGCGAATGACCATGGCAACTGCGAACAGCGCGAATTCCCACCGCTGGAAATTCTTTCGAGCCGGCGGCGTCGATCAAGTTCAACTTCGCGATGGAAAAGACATCGCGAACTTGGGTTTGCTCGACCAGAAGCTGTGGATGGCGCTGGCCGTGCCGACGCGCGGCACGGAGCTCGATCCGAAGACCGCGGACTTGATCGACACTGACAAGGATGGCCGCATTCGGCCGCCGGAAATTATCGCAGCGGTGGAGTGGGCGAGCCGCGCACTCAAGGACGTCGGCCACCTGATGAAGGGCGGCGACTCGGTGCCTCTTGCGGAGATCGCGGATGCGCAAACGCTAGCGGGAGCGAAACGCATTCTCACTAACCTGAAGAAGCCGGACGCGACGGCGATCTCGCTCGCGGACGTCACCGATACCGTGCAGATATTCGCCGAGACGAAGTTGAACGGCGACGGCGTCATCATCGCCGAAGCAGCGGCCGACCCCGAGGTGTTCAAAGCGATCGAAGACGTGGTCGTGGCGCTCGGGCCGGTCACCGATCGGAGCGGTAAACCTGGTGTGGACCAGGCCAACGCCGATCGCTTCTTCGCCGAAGCGCAGACACTCGTCGACTGGGCCGGCAAAGGCGAGGCCGACAAGACGCTGACGCCGCTCGGACGCGACGGCAGTGCTGCTGCGTCGGCCGCCGTCAACGCGGTGAAAGCGAAGGTCGACGACTACTTCGCACGCTGCCGGCTCGCGGCGTTCGATGCGCGGGCGCTCGGCCCGATGAACCGCGAAGAGAAAGATTTCGCTGCACTCGCGACGGAGGAACTCACCCTCTCATCCGCGGCGATTGCAGCGCTGCCACTCGCGAAAGTTGACGCTAGCCGTGCGTTGCCGCTCGCCGACGGCGTCAACCCGGCTTGGACCGGCGCCGTAGCGACCCTTACTCACGCTGCCCTCACGCCGCTGCTCGGCGCGCGAACTGCCTTGACCGAAGCCGATTGGGCCGTGGTGCAGTCGAAACTCGCCGCCCACGACGCTTGGCTGGCAAGCAAGCCGGCGACGGCTGTCGAGACGCTCGGCCTGCCGAGGCTGCGCGAACTGCTCGGCGGCTCGGCTCGCACGCGGATCGCGGATCTGATCAAACAGGACGCAGCGCTCGAGAGCGAGTTCAACCAAATCGCATCCATCGAGAAGCTCGTTCGGTTCCAGAAGGATCTGTTCGAGGTGCTGACGAACTCGGTGAACTTTGCGGATTTCTACGGCCGCACGGGCGCAGTGTTCCAGGCTGGCACTCTGTATCTCGACGCGCGCAGCTGCCAGTTGTGCCTCGAGGTGACCGACGCCGGCAGACACGCCGCGCTCGCGGGTCTCGCCGGCGCGTACCTTGCCTACTGCGACGTTACTCGCGCCGGCGGCGCGAAGAAAACAATCTGCGCCGTATTCACGAACGGCAGTCGCGACAATCTCATGGTCGGCCGCAACGGCGTGTTCTACGACCGCGCCGGCGTCGACTGGGACGCCACGATCACGAAGGTGATCGACAATCCGATCAGCATCCGCGAAGCGTTTTGGTCACCCTATACCAAGCTGGTTCGGATGATCGAAGAGCAAATCGCGAAGCGAGCCGCAGCCGCCGACGCTGCGGCGAACGCCAAGGTCGCGCAGACCGCAACGGCCACCGCGACGATCGACCAGGCCAAACCGGCGGAGCCAAAGAAGATGGACATCGGTGTCGTCGCCGCCTTGGGCGTGGCTGCCGGATCAATCGGCACGGCGCTGTCTTTCGTCGCGACGAAGCTCGTTGACCTCTCGGCCTGGCAGATCCCGCTCGTCATCCTCGGCATCATTCTCGTGATCAGCGGCCCAGCAATGTTCATCGCGTACTTGAAGCTGCGCAAACGCAACTTGGGGCCGATCCTCGACGCGAACGGCTGGGCCATCAACACGGTGGCCAGAATGAACGTGCCGTTCGGCGCATCGCTGACGGATTTGCCGCGGCTGCCGGCCGGCGCCGAGCGCTCGCTGGAGGATCCGTACGCGGAAAAGCGCAGCCCGTGGCCGAAGGTCATCGTCTTCCTGATCGTGCTCGCGATCGCTTACGCGGTCTTGAACCGGCTCGGGTTCATTCACGACTGGACTAGTGGTCGGCTCGGCAGCGCTCCTGCGGCGGCCGCACCGGCGCCCACCGCGCCCGCTGCACCGCAACCGCCGGCGGCGCAGTAGACTTCGACGGACGAGTGTCACCGGCGATGGAACGATGATCGACAAGGAGCTGTTCGCCGATCTCGGGATACCTGCTGACTACGGACGCGATCCGCGGCGCCCTACGTACACCGACGCGGCGGATCTCGAAGAGGTGGAGCCGAACATCGTCGGCAAACCGCAGCGGCTCGCCCCCTCGACGGCACAATCGTGGCGGCAGATGAAACAGACCGCAGCACTCGCGGGCGTGGAGTTGCTGTTGGTCTCCGGCTTTCGCAGCATCCGCCAGCAAACGGATCTGTTTCGCCAGAAGCTCGCGGCGGGTCGAGAGATAGAAGCCATCCTGCGCGTCAACGCGGCGCCCGGATTCAGCGAACACCACACGGGCCGCGCCATCGACATCGCCACGCCCGGTACGCGCCCGCTGACCGCCGAGTTCGAGACCTCGAAAGCGTTCGTTTGGCTCACTGCCAACGCGGCAACGTTCGGCTTCACCATGCCGTACGGTCGCGACAACGCGTTTGGATTCGAGTTCGAGCCGTGGCACTGGTCGCAGCTGAAGTTGCGATCGAAGCGCAGCGCGTCCATCCAGGTTTGAGGCTACCGTGCACTTGGGCCCGGCATTCTGCGCGCCACGGCACATACTTCTTCCGTCGCCACCCGCTACGCTGAGATATGACCGCTCGTAGAGAACGGCGCGTTTTTCGCGGCCCTGTAGCGGGCCTGCTGTTGCTCGCCGCGCAACTCGGTTTCGGCCAAGGCTCCGAAGCACCCAGCACCGAAACGAACCCCGTGTCGCGCGCCGACCTCGAGCGTCTCGGTGCAACAATCCGCGCGGTTCACATTACGGTCGACAACGTGTTCGACCTGACCAATCCCGAGGAAGACAAGAAGCTCTATCGCTGGGCCAACCGCGTGCATGTGCGCACGCACGACAACGCTATCGCGAGCGTGCTGTTGTTTCATGTTGGCGATTCGTTTTCCAGCCGACAGCTCGAAGAGTCTGCGCGTGCGCTTCGTAACCGCGGCTACCTGGCGGCGGCGACTGTCGAACCGCACGGCTATGACGCGGCCACGAATAGCGTCGAGGTCGAAGTTCGTGTGCGCGACTCGTGGACGTTGGCGCCGGACGTGCGTTTGAGCCGCAGCGGCGGCAAGAACAAGTACACGATCGGCATATCCGACAGCAACACGCTCGGATCCGGAAAAAGGATTACGGCTCTACACTCGAGCAATGTCGACCGAAACGAAACGCTGATCGGCTACACGGATGCCAACGTGCGCGGCAGCCGCGTGACACTGAATGTCGCCGCGGCTGACAACACGGACGGCCACCGCCGGGAACTCGAAGCGGAACGGCCGTTCTATTCGCTCGACACGCGTTGGTCACTCGGCGGTGCAACGATCGATCAGCAGCGTGTCGACACGATGTATGACCTCGGGCACGAAATCGACGAGTTCCGCCACGACACGAAGCTGCTGTCACTGACTGGCGGTGTGTCGGGGGGAGTCGTCGGCAATCTGACACGGCGTTGGTTGTTCGGCGTCGCGTCGGATGAGGACAGGTTCCTGCCGACGCCTGCGACACCGGTGCCCAAGTTGCTGCCACAAGATCGCAAGCTCGTGTATCCGTGGATCGGATGGCAGCTGCTCGTGGACGACTATCGAGAGATGAGTGAGCTGCAAGACATAGGTCGCACCGAGGACGTCTCGCTCGGGTGGAACGTATCGGCAACGATCGGCTTCGCTAAACGTCAATTCGGTTCGGACCGCGACGCGACGTTGCTAAACACTCAGCTGCAGAAAGGCTGGGAGACCGGCGGCGCCGGCCGCCTGCTCCTGTTTTCAGCGGGCGCCTCGACGCGCTTCGAACGCGACGAGTCGCGCAACACGCAGATCTCGATCAACGCCCGCTACTTCCAGCGCAACCACGAGAAGAACCTGTTCTCCGTGAGCCTGAGCGCACTCGTGACCCAGCGGATCGATCTCGAGAACCAGGTTCTGATCGGCGGCGATAACGGTCTGCGCGGTTATCCGCTGCGCTACCAGGCCGGCGAGCGCAGCGCGATCTTGAACGTGGAACAGAGATTCTTCACCGACTGGTACCCATGGCGACTGTTCCGCGTGGGTTACGCCGTGTTTGTCGACGCCGGCCGTGTGGGCGGCCGCGATCCGCGCGCGAACCCGACTCTTGGCACCCTGTACGACGTCGGCATGGGCCTTCGCTTGAGCTCGCCACGATCGAGCGGACGCAACGTCGTGCACATCGACCTCGCGTTTCCGTTGAACCGCACGCCGGCCATCGACCGGTCGCAGCTCGTGGTCGAAACCCGCAACTCGTTCTAGGCGAAAGGATTGCCGTCGAGGTCGTGCGCACCCGGCAGCGCGCGGACGCGATTCAGCCAGCGCGTGACGTGCGGCCACTTGTCGGTGTCGTAGCCGCAGATCTTCAGTATCGAGATGGGGCCGAAGCACGAGACGTCGGCAATCGTCGCGCGATCCAGCGCGAGCCAATCCCGCTTCGCGAGGTGCGCGTCCATGATGCGCAAAATGTGATCGCAGCGCGCATCGATTTCCTCGTCGGGCAATTTGATGGCGTCCGGCCGGCGGATCTTCGCGCGCTTCATCCACGGGCCCTGGTGCACCTCGTTTGCCGACTTTGACAGCCACTCGGCCACCTTTGCCTCGCCTTCGGCATCGGCCGGCAGCCAGCGACCGCTTGCGTCGTACTTGCGCGCGACGTACACGAGACACGCGTGCGAATCGGCGATGGTATACGCGCCGTCCGTGAGCGCCGGCATCTGACCGAACGCGTTCAGCGACAGGAACGGCTCTTTCTTGTGCTCCATGGCGTACATGTCGAGCTCGACGAGCTCGTATGGCAGCTTCAGCATCGACAGCAACATGCGCACTTTGTAGCCATTGACCGACGCTTTCGTTGAATGCACGCGAATCATACGAACCCCCTCATCTTCGAGTTGCGAGCACTTTATCAGGGGGGCCGCTCCGCTTGAGGCCTCGTCGTGCGAGCCCGCGGTTGGCGGTAGTGCCAACGGGATGGAGACGCGTGTCCCCCTCGCGGGAGACGCCGGAAATCGCATCCCTGCGCGCATTAGGCGGGCTCGCGCTACCCCCGTCGCTCTGCTCAGGGGAAGTGTCGGCGCGAGGGAGCGACGCCACGCTGGCGACATCGGCCCGCCCGACGCATTCTGCTAGTGGCGCCGGTGTGCGAGGGCCTGCCGGGACCGTCTGCGCACAGGGATGTGCGCAGCCGAGCCGGAGGGACCCGATTTCCGGCGTGTCCCGGCTGGGCCCTCGCACACCGGCGCTACGGCTGGCACCTGCCTCGAACGCGGGCGTGCGATTACGCCGCCTTTCGGCTCATTTTCGGGCGGAAAGCACGGATTTCACTGGCATCGAGGCCGCGGCACCGTATAATGCGCGCCTTTTTCCCCCTCCCCCCGGTGCACGCGATGTTGTCCAAGGAACGGCTGCGAAACATTGCAATCATCGCGCACGTCGATCATGGCAAGACGACCCTGGTCGACAAACTGCTACGGCAGGCGGGCTCTCTCGACGAACGCCTCGTGATCCCGGAACGCGCGATGGACTCGAACGATCTCGAGAAAGAGCGCGGCATCACGATTCTCGCGAAGAACACGGCCATCACCTGGGGCGAGTGGCGCATCAACATTGTCGACACACCGGGGCACGCCGACTTCGGCGGCGAAGTCGAGCGCGTGCTTTCCATGGTCGACGGCGTGCTGCTGCTCGTCGACGCAGTCGACGGCCCGATGCCGCAGACGCGGTTCGTCACGAGCAAAGCGTTCCAGCACGGTTTCACGCCGATCGTCGTCATCAACAAGATCGATCGCGACGGCGCGCGCCCGCACTGGGTGCTCGATCAGACGTTCGAACTGTTCGACCGGCTTGGCGCCAGCGACAAGCAGCTCGACTTCCCCGTGATCTACGCCTCGGCGCTCAACGGCTACGCCGGTAAGTCGGCCGACGTGCGCGAGGGCGACATGGGACCGCTGTTCCAGGCCATCGTCGACCACGTGCCGCCGCCGGCCGTCGAAGTCGAAGGTCCACTGCAACTCCAGGTGTCGAGCCTCGATTACAGCTCGTATGTCGGCCTGCTCGGCATCGGCCGGGTGAGCCGTGGCGTCGTGAAGCGCAACATGCCGGTGACGCTCGTGCAGCGCGACGGCACCGAGCGCAACGCGCAGCTCATGGAGCTGTACGGATTCGAAGGGCTCGAGCGTAGGCCGATCACCGAGGCCGGCGCCGGCGACATCGTCGTGTTCAGCGGCATCGACGGTCTCAAGATCTCCGACACTGTGTGCTCGCGTGGCCAGGGCCAAGGCCTGCCGCCGCTGCAAGTCGACGAACCCACGATCACGATGACGTTCCAGGTGAACAAGTCGCCGTTCGCGGGCAAGGAAGGCAAGTACCTCACGAGCCGNNTCGAGAACATGCGCCGCGAAGGCTACGAGCTCGCGGTGTCGCGACCGGCCGTCATCGAGAAAACGGTAGACGGCGTCGTGCAAGAACCGTGGGAACAGCTGACGGTCGACTTTGCTGAGCAATTCCAGGGCGGCGTCATGACGCGGCTCGCGGATCGCAAAGGCGAGCTCAAGACGATGATGCCCGACGGCCGCGGCCGCGTGCGCCTCGAGTATCGGATTCCCGCGCGTGGCCTGATCGGCTTCCGCACCGAGTACCTCACGGCCACGGCAGGCACGGGGTTGCTCTACCACATCTTCGACGGCTACGCGGCACGCGCGAGCGGAACCATCGGCCAGCGCATCAACGGCGCGTTGGTTTCGATGGTGACCGGCAAAGCGCTCGCCTACACGCTGTTCGCGCTGCAGGAGCGCGGTTCGTTGTTCATCGGTCACGGCGTCGAGGTCTACGAGGGCATGATCATCGGCATCTACAGCCGCGACAACGACCTCATGGTGAACCCGACGAAGGGCAAACAGCTCACGAACATTCGCTCTGCGGGCGCGGACGAGAACATCATTCTCGTTCCGCCGATCAAGTTCTCGCTCGAGCAGGCGCTCGAATTCATCGACGACGACGAGCTCGTCGAAGTCACACCGATCAGCATCCGGTTGCGCAAGAAGCACCTGACCGAGAACGAGCGCAAGCGCGAGTCGCGCAAGACCGCCGAAGGCTAAGCGTCGGTCGAGCGCTACGCCCGAATGCGCGATACCATCACGCGCACGAGGGGGACCCTTCCATGCGCAGATTCTTCGCGTTAGCGCTCACGGTCATCGGGGCCGCAACGGCCTCCGCCCAAAATCGCCAGTCGCTCGACATCTACGTCGTCGACGTCGAGGGCGGCAACGCCACACTGTTCGTCGCGCCTTCGGGTGAATCCTTGTTGATCGACACCGGTAACGGTGGCGCGGCTGCAGTCCGGGACGCCGATCGAATTACGGCAGCTATCAAAGACGCCGGCGTGCGGCAGATCGATCACCTGATCACGACGCACTATCACGGTGACCATTTCGGCGCGATGGAAACCCTGGCCGGCCGACTGCCGATCCGCGAGTTCCTGGACCACGGCCCGAATGTTCAGCCAAGCCCTCCGGCCGACGTATTTTTGTCGACCGTGTACCCCAAGCTGTACGCGCAAGGCTCCCATGGCGTCGCAAAACCGGGCGATCGGATCAAGCTCGGCGACGCGGACGTTCGCATCGTGTCGTCGGCCGGCAAGGTCATCGACCAGGCGCTGCCGGGCGCCGGAGGCGTGAATTCGTTGTGCGCGAGTTACGTGGCGAAAGAGCCTGACCCGAGCGAGAACGCACAATCGGTCGGCAGCTACATCACGTTCGGCCGCTTCCGTGTCGCTCACCTGGGCGATCTCACCTGGAACAAAGAGCACGACCTGATGTGCCCCATCAATCGCCTCGGCACAGTCGACCTCTTCATCGTCTCCCATCACGGGCAACCGATCTCGAACTCGCCCGTGCTCGTGCATGCACTTCACCCGCGCGTGGCCGTCATGAACAACGGAACGCGCAAGGGCGGGCAGCCGGACGCGATGAAGGTGCTGNNCGGCGATGCCGATCGCGGCCATCGAGCCGCCTGCGCCCGGAACGGGCGCAGCCCCGCCCGCGCACGACGGCGCGGCGTACTGGATCAAGATCTCGGCGCTGCGCGACGGGACGTTTACGGTGACGAACGCACGTAACGGTTTCGCCAAGACGTACGGCGCCCGTTAGCGCTGACAACCGGTTCGCGAATCGCCGTCGAGAGTTGCGGCGCGCGTCAAATGACGAGCCGCTGCGCGAGCCACACCACCGCCAACGCGCCGCATGCCGCCGAGCACGCGTAATTCACCGCTACGCGCCCGAACCCGTAACCGCGCACGGCGAATAGGAACGGTAGCGCGGTCGCGACGACCGCGATCTGACCAAGCTCGACACCCACATTGAACCCCGCGAGGCTCACGGCAACACCGGCACCACTCGTTCCAAGATCGCCGAGCGCGCTCGCGAAACCAAGCCCGTGCACGAGGCCGAAGCCGAATGCGAGCTTCGCGCCGAGTTTCGGCACGTTCGGGAGCACGTTCATCAATGCGGCCACGAGCACGGATAGTGCGATCGCCGACTCGACGGCGCGCGACGGCACGCTGATCACACCAAACGTCGCGAGAGCCAGCGTCAGCGAATGCGCGGCCGTGAACGCCGTGATCACGCCGGCGATCGACATGATCGCGCCGCGCACGCTCGCGCGTTCTCTAACACCGCGCCGTGTGGCGCCGAGCACGATCGGCAGCACGAGCAAGGTGACGAACGCGAGGTGGTCGTAACCGTGCCAGATGTGCCAAATACCCTCGGTCACGAACCGCACGAAGCTCGTCCACGGCGACAACGTTGCGACGTCGGCTTCGAATGTCGGCCGTTCGGCCGACAGCACCGCCGTGGTGCTCGCGCCGCTAGTGTGGATCTCGAGCAACGCGCGATGCGCCGCGTCTACGTCGAACAGCAAGCCGTACGTCACGCGCACGGAGCGCGCTGGGGCGGCACACACGCCTTCGAGATCGATGACAGCGTACGAGGCGCCGCCATGCTGGTCGACGGACCGCTGCGTAGGCTCGAGCTGACACACCGCGCCATCGGCCTGCACGGAGAGCCGCGACGACGCATAGCGTTCGATGTCTTTGCTGCGCGCAGCGACTTCGCCCCAGGTAATGGCGGCGTCGCCATTCGCGTCGAGACCGACGGCGTCCTCGAGATCGCGGAGGGACACGTCAAGCCGTCCGTGCAACGCGGCGCCGTCGACGGAAAGTGTCAGCAACGATCGGGACGGGTCGTGCGCCCAGGCCGAAGCCGTCGCAATCAGGCAAATCAACGCACCGATTAGCCGCGTCATGATGCAGCCCTCACCTTCTGCGCCAACACCCGCAGCGCCGTGTGCTCGACATGATTGGCGTCGAGCCAATCGAGCACCGGCCGCGCCGCCTCGGCGCGCCCCGCCGCGAGCGCGGCCTCGAGCACGAGGCGCGCGTCGATGGCCTCGTGCTGCACGTTCCAGTTCGCGAGCGCGCTCGTGAGCGCGACGTCCGGCTTGTCGGCCAGGTACAACGCGAAACATGCAGCCTCACGCGCGTGCGTGGTGTCGAGGCCATCGAGCGCGAGCTCGAACCGATAGCCCAGCACATCGAGCCGCTTCGTCACGTCGCTTCCCAAGCGCTTCTCGGCTATCGCGAGCCGCAGCAGCAACGGATCCGCCGGTGGCACCTCGGCCAGCAGCTTCACTACCTCACCAGGGCGCTCTGCGCGCAGCAGAAAGTCCGCATAGCTCACGAGCAGGTACACGCTGGGATGCGCTTCCGCTCGCAATGCAGTGCGATAGTGCGTATCGGCTTCGCGCGCTCGACCGAGCGCGTCCGCGTTCTCCGCTGCAAGCGTGGCAAGCCACGCGGCGATGCCGGGCGGAAGATCGCCGGCGTCGGCGAGCTGGCGCACCAAGAACTCGTAGGCTCGATCCGCCTCGCCGGTCACCGCTTGCACGGCTGCGACACAACCGCCGACGATGGCGACGTCCTGCAACAACACCAGGCGGCCGCATTCGCGGCGCGCGCTCGCGTAATCCGCGCGAACCACATCGATTGCGGAAAGTGTGAGCCACACGCGCGCGTCGCGGGGCGCATGAGCCCCAAGCCGCTCGAGCTCCGCCCGTGCGACATCGAACCGATGTTCAGTCTGCGCGATCTCTGCGCGTTTGAGCGCGATCTCGAACGGCGGCTCCGCCTCGGCGCTCCAGGTGGCAAGGCCACGCTGCGCGTACGCGATCAGCCGCGGATCTCCTTGCGCGCGAAATAGCTCGAGATACCGTTGCGCGATCTCCGCCGCGAGCTTGGCATCGCGCGGCGTACGCGCGAGCTCCGCCTGAAGAGCGGCGATCTCGCGCCACTCGGCGCCGTCGCGCGCGGGCAAATGCTCGAGCACCTCCGTCGCGTCGCTCGGAACGTAGGGCGCGGCGTTCGCATGCGCCGCACCGAGCAGCGCTGCGCAACAGAGAACGGCGGCGCCTGCGCGCCGCCGTCCAAACCCACTTACTCGAACACCGTCAGAACCAATCATTGAGCTCGGTCTCTTGCTCGCTAGTCGTGAACGCCACATCGTTGACAACGCGGGCATCGCCGTTCTCGGGATCGGCCATCCCCGTACGCACGAAGGCGGCGAGATCGACGTCACTGGGGGTGACGCCAGGCCCCGGCGGGTTTGCCGCCGAGCCGTCGTTCGAGCCCGAGTGCCCAGAGCAGCCCGCAATGAATAGGCCGGCCGAGAAGAACAATAGATAACCGTAATTGCGATTCATGATCGTTCTCCTCCGCCTACAGCGCTGGCGAGCCGGGCAGCGGCGTCGTCAGGTAGGGAAACGTCGCGTCGAAGTCGGTCGAGTGCACCGTCGCACCGTCGGTGTACGGCAACCCACCCGTCGGAGCATCCGCTGGCACGCAACCGAACGTCGCGGGCTGATTCAGCGTGCAGAGCACGCCCATCGCCGCGCGCAGCTCGATATCGACCACGTCGTCGCCCGGTCGGCGCCCATTCGGAAAGCCCGCCGTGTCCCCGCCGAGCACCGCCAGGTTCGACTGCATCTCACGCACCGTCGGCGCAATGCTCGTATTGAGCCGCAGCATTTCACCCGGCGCTTTCAGAACCGCAGGCTTCGTGAGCCCCGGTATGCCGGTGAGAAAGGTCGCGACGAGATCGTTACGCGGAAAGTTGGTCGGCGCACGCACGCCGAGATTTCCGAACAACGCCTCGAGCAGCGCCGGCAGCGCGGGGTGCGTCACGTACTTCAGGAACTGCGGATCGTTCACTGGCTCGCTCGAGTTGAAGCGATCCTTGTCGCGAATGCCGATCACGACCTCGTTCACGAGCGGGTTGCCCAATCGCGAGACCTGCACGAGCGCACCGCCATCGATCGAAGCATTTGTCCGCCCGCGATTCTTGTCGAAGCGCGGCAGCGGGTTCAGCACCTTGATCTGCGGCAAGCTCGCCGTCGTCCAACCACCGATCACAGGATCGCTGTTGGCCGTAAGGCAACTGACCGGCACTTCGAGGATCAGCGAAGTAATGTTCTTGTCGGCAATCACGTTCGGTCGCGCGTCGGGCGGCCCGACTGCGTTGACGTTCACGAGATCGAACACTTCTCCCAGATTCACCGAGAACGACTCGTGACGCTGACCCACGAACATCCGGCCCGGCTGGCAACCGGGGATCGAGACGTTGTAGATGTGATTCGCCGCGTACGCCGCGTAGTCGGGAATCGACTTCTTACCCACGTTATCGACGGGTTTCGTGAACACCGTCGGAGTCGTGCCACCCGCCGTATTCGACAGCAGGCGCCCGGAGTTGTGACGATCGCCGCGAATCAGCTCCACGGTGTAGGTCTCGATGACGTTCAAACCGGAACGGTCGAGCGCGCCAGGGCCGATGCCTCCGGGCGCCGTGGTGATGACCGGCACTGGCACCGTCTGCGTGCTGCCCTGGGCACCAATGGTGAGCGAAATATCCTGAAGTTCGTTCTTGAATCGAAAACGGAAAGTCAGGTCTTCACGCGCGTCGCCGTCGTTGTCGATCTTGATGTCGTAGGCGGCGTCGGGATCCAGCGTGAAGTAGTTCGGACCGCCGTACGAATCCTGCAGCGGCAAGTAGTTTGCGACGAACGTGACGTAGCCTTCGCGGCCCGGTTCATAACTACGAAACATGTAGAAGTCGGTTCCGTCGACTTTTGGATGCTCCGCGATGAACGGGGCTTCGCGATGGCTCGACGCCAACGCGTGGGTGGAAGCGATGGCGAATGGCAATGCCGCAACGGCACCCAGCGCCCACCGCGAGCGATTCTGAATCAGCATGCGTATCTCCCTGTAGGGGTTCGAGACGTGTTGTCTCAGGGAGTGATACGGCGGTCGAGAGCATTCAGATGCAACAAAATGCAATGCCGTCAATCAGTTGACGCTGCATCGCCGGAGCTCAAACTGAGTATTACGTTCGAGCCCCGCATTTGGATGCAGGTCACCGATCGAATACGGATTGTCAGTTGCCGCACTCGCATTCAACGCGTAACGTCGCACCTTGCACACACTTCCCAGGCACGCGACGAACGCTGCACGAATGGCGAACGAAGTCACCGTCGTATTGGAGCAACTGATCGAGCGCTGCGCCGCCGGCGATGCGAGTGCGCTCGAGCTCCTTTACAAAAACACGGCCGCGCAACTATTCGGCGTGCTGCGACGTATCTTGGTGAGACAGGACCTCGCGCAAGAAGCGCTGCAGGACGTGTACGTGAGCATCTGGCGCAACGCCAAAGAGTATCGAGCAGCGAAGGCCGCCGCGTTCACGTGGATGGTGAGCATCGCGCGTTATCGAGCGATCGACATCAAACGCAGCCGCAAGCGCGAGGTGCTGTTCGCAGACCCGGCCGAGTACGTACCGGAAGACGTCGACAACGTCGACGCCGATCTCGGGCAAGCGGCAGACCGTGACGCCGACGCTCGTCGCCTGCGCGACTGCATGAAGGAGTTGAGCCAACAACAGCGCAACGCGGTGTGCCTCGCGTATATGAACGGCCTCACTCACGAAGAGGTCGCGGGCACGCTCGCGGCGCCGCTCGGCACCGTCAAGAGCTGGGTGCGGCGCGGACTGGAAAGCCTCAAGAGGTGTATCCAGCCATGAGATACGACAACCCGCAGCTGATCGAAGCGCTCGCGCGCGAATATGTCATCGGCACGCTGCACGGGCGCGCGCGTCGCCGTTTCGCGCGCGTGCTGTCGGCGTCGCTCGTCGCCCGCCGTTCCGTGGCGACGTGGGAACGTCAGCTCGCTCCCCTCGCGCGCTGCGTTCGACCGGTGCAGCCGCCCGCCGCAGCGTGGGCGCACATCGAGAACGCGATCGGCAGGCGCACATCGAAAGCGCCCGCAGTGTTCGGCCGCGGCTGGGCCGCCTTGGCAGCAAGTTTTGCGCTCATCGCGATCGTGTTCGGCTCGCTGTACTTCACGCAGCGCTCGAGCGTGGAGCAGCCCACGTATGTATCGGTGGTGACGGATCAGGCAACTGGCCCGGTATGGCTGCTGCAGACCTTCGCTCAGGCACGCGCGCTACGCGTGACGACCGTGAACCCGAAACCCGCGCCCGCTGCGAGCTCGTATGAGCTCTGGATGTTGCCCGGCGGCGGCGCGCAGCCGGTGTCGCTCGGCCTGCTGCCGGCCACCGGCAATGCAACGCTCGCGCTGAGCGCCACGCAACTCACAGTGCTTGGCAACACACCCACGCTCGCCGTCAGCGTCGAGCCGGCGGGCGGCTCACCGACAGGCTTGCCGACCGGGCCAGTCATCTACACCGCACCGCTGCTTCGCACTTGACGACACATCGGNNGTGACCGATACAGTGACCGTCACCGGGCAGACTGCAGACAATGGCAACCTGTTGACCTGGACGGCCGCTGTAGAAAATGGCGCACTTCAGATTTTCGCGCGCACCAATCTGAGAGTAGTGGCCCGACCTAATGCGGTCGGTGGGACGGGCAAGAAGATCAATATCCTGGTGCTTCGATAGGAGCGCAGGGGCCGTCCGTGCAACTCGGCGAGCTGCGTCAGACGCGTTTGCCCGCAAGCACCGTGCCGGCCGGGAACAACCGCTGCTTACCTTTGCGCTTGTTGTCGTAGTTGTCGACGAACTCGAAGTCGCCTTCGCGTAGCTCGAGCAGAGCGACGTCCGCCACGGCGCCGACCTTCAGCGTGCCGCGGTCGCGGAACACGGGGAACGTGCGAGCGGCATTCACGGTCGCCGACGCGATCGCGTCCGAAACCGTCTGACCAAAGCTGAACAGCTTCGACATGCAGTTCGGTAGATCGACGACGCCGGTCGTCTTGCTATCGGCGTTCCAATCAGTAGAGCAAGTGTCCGGCCAAAAACCGGCCGCGAGAATCTTCTCGACGAGATCCCAGCGCAGGTGACCCACGCGGCCATAGCCGATGTCGAACACCACGCCGCGGCGACGCGCGGCAAGAGCAGCCGGCAGGATTTTGCCCTCTTCATCGATGATCGCGTTCGGCGGGGGCGCGAACAGGTGCGTCACGATGTCGCCGGGCTTCAATAGATCCAGCAGCTTCGGCAGCGCCGACTCCGTCTGACCCATGTGGATCATCACGGGTAAACCGAGAGGGGTCGCGACTTCCTGCGCGCGCCGCAGCGCTTCCGCGTCGTTCGCGGTCAAACCCTTCGACAGCCGCGCTTTGATGCCGACGATCAGATCACGATGCGCGGTAATCGTCTCGCGCAACAGGCCCACGTCGGCGCGGGCAAGATCCGTCGTGTCCCCTTCGGCGATGATGCCGGCTCGCCCGACGTTGATCAGCAGGCGGCCTTGCTGCGGCGATGCACGTGCCACCTTGATTCCGGCTTCGATGCCGTCCGCGCCGTACGAACCAGCGTCGATCCAGCCCGTGATGCCGTCGACCAACACCATGCCCGGCCCTTCGGCCGTGCGCGACGCGTGCGTGTGGATGTCGATGAGCCCCGGTACGACCAGTTTGCCCTTCGCGTCGATCGTCGTAGTCGCGGACGCGGCAAGGGTCCGCTCCACGGCCGCGATGCGGCCCTGCGTGATGCCTACATCGCGAAGGCCGTCGAGCCGCACCGACGGGTCGATCACGCGCCCGCCTTTGATGATGAGATCGTAGGGCGCATCGGCAGCGCGAACGCGCGAGCCGAACGCTGTCGATGCCGCGGTAGCCGCGGCCGCCGCACAAAACTCACGTCGATTGAACATGCTTGTCCCCCGAGACCTGGCACGATGTTGCTCGGTCATCCCACGCATCGTCAACCCGCCGCACACGCGGGTGGGCTATGATCGGCGCACCGAGCGTTCGCTCGGATTGCGCGACACGGGGGGAGCGGCAGGGTGCAGAGAACAATCGACGTCGCGGCGACGATCGACGCGCGACGCATCGGCGGGTTTCAGCTGCGCGTGTTCCTTCTATGCGCGGCGGTGCTGTTCGTCGACGGTTTCGACGTTCAGGGAATCACCTACGTGGCGCCCGCCATCAGCCAGGACTGGAAGCTCGCGCGCGGCGCACTCGGGCCCACGTTCAGCGCGGGGCTGTTCGGCGTCATGCTCGGCGCGATCCTGCTGGCTCCGCTCGCGGACCGCATCGGCCGGCGACGTGTGATCATCTGGTCGTGCATCGCATTCGGTGTCGGCACGCTCGCGACGGTCGGCGTCGGCTCGCTCACCGAGCTACTCATCGTGCGTTTCCTCACGGGTTTGGGACTCGGCGGCGCTTTGCCGAACGCGATCGGCCTGGCCTCGGAGTACGCGCCGAAGCCGCGCCGCGCGACCGTCGTCACGTTCGTCGGCAGCGGCATCTCGCTCGGAGCGATCGGCAGCGGCATCGCCGCGGCACAACTCATCGCGCCGTACGGCTGGCGCGCCCTGTTCGTCGTCGGTGGCGTGTTGCCGCTGGTTCTCGCGGCCGCGCTATGGCGAGGGTTATCGGAATCGCTGCGCTTTGCTGCACTCGTCCCCGGCCAACAGACGGAAGCCCGCCGTCTGCTCGCCAAACTCACGCGCGGCGACGTGCTCGAACAGGACGTGCGCATCGTGTCCGGCGACCCGGAGGGCGGCAAAACCACCGTCGCAGATCTCTTCAAGGACCACCGCGGCGCGACGACCGTGCTGCTCTGGATCGCGTTTTTCATGAGCCTTCTGAACGTCTACTTTGCGATCAACTGGCTGCCGACCTCGTTGACGTCGTCCGGCTTCGACGTGACTCAAGCCGCTGTCATGACGACCTTCTATCACGTGGGCGGTGTCGCAGGCACTTACGCCCTCGGCTTGTTGATGGACCGCCTTGGCGCTCACCGCATGCAGATCGTCGCGATGGTCGTCGCCATCGGCGGCCTCTATGTGTTCGCGACAGTCGCAGGTATGACGCAGTGGACGACGACCGCAGTGCTGATGCTGGTGGGCTTCGGCGTCGTCGGCGGGCAAGTCGGCGTGAATGCGCTCGCATCGATGACGTATCCCGTCGCGATGCGTTCGACAGGATTGGGCTGGGCACTAGGCGTCGGCCGCGTCGGCTCGATCGTCGGCCCTACGATCGGCGGCCTCATGCTCGCGTCCGCGCACGATCCGCGTTCCGTGTATCTCGTCTGCATAGCACCGTCCATCGTCGGCATCGCCGCCGTTGCACTGTTGAAGCGGCGCGCGGGCGCGGCCGCCGCGCTCGGCACCGCAGCGTCAACGAGTCATTGAGGAGAATCGGTCTTGAGAACGGATTTGGGTTTCAAGCGCATTGCCACCGAGGAAGCGTTCGGCACCAAGGAGCTGATGAAGGCGTACCGCGATCTGCTCGCACGCAAAGGCTCCGACGACATCGGCTTCAACAGTCTCATGGGCTACTACCTTACGAATCCGAGCGAGCGCACGCGCGCCGTCGCGGCACGTCTCGAAGATCTCGGGCAACGGCGCATCGACGACATGGATGCGACGGGCATCGCCATGCAAATCCTGTCGATCACCTCGCCCGGCGTGCAGGTCTTCGGCGCCGACCAGGCCGTAGGCCTCGCACGCTCCGCCAACGACGAGCTCGCGGCCGCGATCGCCGCGCATCCGACGCGCTACGCCGGCCTCGCGGCCATCGCGCCGCAGAATCCCCAAGCGGCAGCAAAGGAGCTCGAGCGCGCAGTGACAAAGCTCGGACTCAAGGGCGCGATCGTGAACTCGCACACCCAGGGCGAGTATCTCGACGATCCGAAGTTCGGCGACATTCTGGCCGCCGCCGAAGCGCTCGACGTGCCGATCTACATCCATCCGAACACGCCGAGCAACGCGATGATCAAGCCGTTCATGGAGCGCGGGCTCGACGGCGCGGTGTTCGGCTTCGCAGTGGAAACCGGCCTGCACGCGTTGCGGCTCGTCGTGAGCGGCGCCTTCGATCGTTTCCCGCGCCTGAAGATCGTGCTCGGCCATCTCGGCGAGGGGCTGCCCTACTGGCTATTCCGCATCGACTTCATGCACGGCGGCAGCGTGCGCTCCGGGCGTTATGCGAGCCAACCGAAGCTGAAGTACGCGGCGAGCCACTATCTGCGCGAGAACTTCTACTACACGACGAGCGGCATGGCGTGGACGCCGCCGATTCGCTACGTGCAGGACGTCATGGGCATGGACCGCCTCATGTACGCGATGGACTATCCGTACCAGTTCGTCCCGGAAGAAGTGAACGTGACCGACGAGCTTCCGATCGCATACGAGGACCTGAAAGCGTTCTATCAGACGAACGCCGAGCGCGTCTTCAAGCTTTAGCGCGCGCGACGAGCTCTTCGCTGACGTCCCACAGCCGGCGCGCGGCCGCCGGATCTTGCGCGTTCGAATTCAGCGCCACCTCGTGGCTGCGCTCGAAGTAGCGGCCGCTCACGGTCGCGAGCTCCGGCGCCGAGGCTACGTGCACGCTCGTCTTCGCGCCGGCCGCGGGCGACATCAACAACGGTCGGAAGATCACGCTGAAGATCTTTCCGCCTCGGCCTCCGAGCCCCGCAAACAAGTTCGTCGCGACGACGCCGGGGTGCAGGCAATTCGCGGTTACACCCGTGCCCGCCAAACGCCGCGACAGTTCGAGCGTAAATAGAATATTGGCGAGTTTCGATTCCGAGTAGGCCAGCAACGTGCGGTACTTGCGCCGTTGCCACTGCAAATCGTCGAAATCGAGAAGCGCGCGACGATAGGCCATCGACGCCACCGTCACGACGCGCGCGGGCGTGCTCTTCGTGAGCGTCGGCAGCAAAAGCTTCGTCAGCAGGAACGGCGCGAGATGGTTGACGCCGAAGGACCACTCGAAGCCATCAGCGGTCTCGCGCCGCTGCCGCGCGCCAGCACCGGCGTTGTTCACGAGCACGTGGAGCTGCGGGTGTTGCCTCGCGATGTCCTCGGCCATCAGGCGAACGGACTTCAGTGAAGCGAAATCCGCGACCGCACCGGTCACCAGACCGCCGCGCGCCATTCGCACCGTCGCGCGACACACGGCGCCGACGGACGCCGAGTCGCGCCCGTGGATCACGACGTTGGCGCCGAGCTTGGCCAACGCTTCGGCCGTGGCGCGGCCGACGCCCCGCGTCGCGCCGGTCACGAGACAAGTTCGCCCCGTCAGATCAGGCATGTCAGCGTTCGATCGCGGCGGCCTGTCGTTGCTCGAGCGCCTGAGCGAGCTCCTCGATGCGCCCCACGGCTGCGGGTGCGCCGTGCAATAGCGTGCGCTTCAAGAACCACGGCCCGACGAACGGCGGCAGCCAGAAAGAGGGCTCCATCTCCATGCGGTAGACCACTCGAGTACCGTCGCCCTCCGGCTCGAGCGTCCATTCCGCCATGGAGTACTTGAAGTCGCTGCGCTCTGGCACCGTGGTAGCGCGAATGAAACTCGGTTTCATCACCTCGAGCCGTTCGACGCGCCGCATGCTGCGGCAGAAGAGCAGCAGACACCCCTCGACGCGCGTGTACACGAGCGGAGTGCCGTCGCTGTCGGGCGGCAGGTAGCTGCTTTCCTTGTAGATCTCCGAGATCTGCTGGTAACGGTCGTTGTCGAAGTCCATCAGAATCGCGTAGATCGCGCTCGGCGGCGCAGCGAGATGCGTATCGGCCACGACCTGGTAGCGGTCGCGATCGCGTTTGACTTCGACGGTCTTCAGCGTGGCCGCGAACCCGTAGCCCACCACGCAGCAAGCGGCCAGAATCGTGATCAGGGCGCGTTGCGTATCCATCCGCTGCGGCGCAACTCCATCGAGTGGATGTCGGGGCGCGAGTATACTCGCTGGCTACGCGCCAAGGCGATTCGAGATGCCCATGCTCCGCTCCGTTCGACCCGCTGCACTGCTCTGTTTCGCGCTCACGGCCACGTCGGTGCATGCGCAGGCGCAGCAACCCCAACAGAACGAGCAGGACAGCGGCTTTTTGCGCCGCTGGGGCACCGATGCCAAGGCCTACGTGACTGCGCCTCTGCACGCCGAGCGCAAGCAGTGGGTNNACCACCCCCAATCCACACAACACGCTGGACGCGTTGCCCGGAGCGCTGGCGCTCGGAGGCACCTGGCTTGCCGCGCGCACCCTCGGCGATCGCGACGGCCGCCGCGAGGCGGGCACGATGTTCGAGGCAGCGGTCTTCAGCTCGATTTCGACGGAACTCCTGAAGAAAATCGCCGACCGCCAACGCCCGTTCGTGGCCGGCGACCGCAGCGGCTTCGGCGACGGGGGCGGCTCGTTCCCGTCCGGGCACGTGACCGGCGCGTTCGCGATCGGCGCCGTCCTCGCCGAGTCTGGCAACGATCGGCAGCGTTGGTTGAGGCGGATCCTCGGCTACGGCATTGGTGCGTTAACCGCATACGAACGCATGAATCACGACCAACATTGGTTCTCGGACACCGTCGCGGGCGCGGGCGTGGGCATCGCCACTGCGCGCTTCCTCATGAAACGCCATGAGCCGTCGAACAACCGCACGTTCACGATCGTGCCCACCCACGACGGGGTCAGCGTGAGCTTCGCCGCAGTCCTGCGCTGAAGAGCGCGAGCACTCGCTCAGCGCACTAAATCGAAAACCAGCGCGGCCGCGACGGCTAACGCGCCGAGACTCGCGACGAGCACGGCCGCCGCGAGGCAATCCTTCACGAGTTTGATTTCGGGGTGACGCTCCGGGTGCAACCGGTCTGCGAGGCGCTCGACGGCCGTGTTCGCAAGCTCAGCGGCCAACACGACCGCGACGGCTAACGCGACCAAAGCCCACCACAGCGGCGCGGGGCGTAGCCACACGAGTGCACCGAGTACGGCGACCGCAGCCACAAGGTGCGTCTTGAAGCTCGACTCACTAAGCGCCGCGGAAAGTCCGCTCAACGCAAAGCCGAGCCGTTTAAGGAACGGCTGATTCTTCAAGTAGGGCTAGCGCGGGTTCGTGTGATGCGTGTCGTCCACCATGTGCGACAACGACTGTTCGATGCACGGCGCTGCCTCCACCATGTCGAGCTTGGCCGCCCGCTCGACGCGAGGCGCGAGCTGCCAGGGCGCGCTCAGCACCGCCGGGTCGTACACCGTGGCCGACCATTCGAGCGTATCGGCACCCGTGCGCCGCAGCTTCTCGACGACGCGCAGATCCTTCGTGTGGAATGCGCCGTCGTCGGTAAGCCACGTGTCGGTGTTGAACTTCACCGTCTCGACGACGAGGGTGTCGCCCTCCCAGTGGCCCACGGCATCGCCCAGGAAGCTGGGCTCGGTATCTTTGATGTGCGGGCGCCCGTCGGTGGGCACGATGCGGAAGAAGTTGCCCGACACGTCGTCGTACAGAAACACGGCTTCGCCCGGCCGCTGCACGATCTTGTCCGGCGGGCCGATGCGCGGCACGCCAGGCGCCTTGCAGCGCAGCACCGGATCTTCGCTGACCTGGCGTTTTGCCAAATCCGCGACGCGCGCGGCAAATTCGGGCCGATACTGCGGTCGGCCGGGCGGCGTCGCCACTACGCCCTGAGTTTCGGGCGGGGGCGGCGTGCCTCCGCAACCGAAGACGCACACCGACTTGCCTGTTTGCTGCGGCTGCACGAAATCGATGCCGCTGCCGTTCTCCCACGTGCCGCTGAAATCCGGGTGACCGTCAGCAAGCCGCGGCCCGTTCGAGTTCTGCGCTGTCGCCGATAACATCAGCAGGCAGCAGCCGAGCAGCACGGGCAACCCGAAAAACACTCTTGTCGTTGCAGCTCTCATCGCCAGCTCCATCATTCGCCCGCGAGTTGAAAGAAATGCCCGTCCTCGTACGTGAGCTTCAAGAGCCACGCGAGGTGCGCGGAACCGTCGCGCGCCATCAATGCATCCGCGGTGACGGTGGCGCCGCCCGCGATCAAAAGCTCGCTCGTGAGACCTGCCTTGCGCAGCATGGCCGTTGGCAGCGACTCGAGACGCCACGTCGTGACCTCGCCCTTGTCGCCCTTCACGTCGATGTAGATATAGGTGTGCGGATTGATCCAGTCGATCTTGCTGATCGTGCCCGTGATCTTCGTGCGCTTCGAGTTATCGAACTGCCCCGCGACCGAATGGTGAGCGCTCGCGCTCCCGATGCCGATCGTGAGCAGCGCCAGAATAGCGGCCGCGAATGCCTTCTGTCCCATCGCCTCTCCCCCTCCCGCGGACTGCCTTGGGCCAGCGCCGATCTTAGCGCAGTTCGGATCAGCTACACGTTCGGCTTCTCGACGGCGCCGTTCAGTCGTCAACCTCGACTTGGTCGGCGTGAAGAGCGCGGTCACCGAGCTTTTGCCCGGCAACCTTCACCTGATCACCGACTTTAAGCTGCGCCACGCCGTTGATGCCTCCGAACTGGGTACCGCCGTCGGTGCTGATTTGCACACCGAGAACCACGAACAGCGGGGGCGCCACACTTTGCACGAAACCCTGCAGCTCGGTTTCTTGCTGCGAGCCCTTCCGTTCGACGAAGGCTGCCAGTAACCGGCCGCTGCCCGCCGACGATTCCGTGCCTCGGACTTCGACGGTATCGCCGATGACCAGGTTCGCGATCGAGAACGGCCGGACTCGCTGCGAGCTTTGATCGTCGAGGCGTGTCAGCGCATCGACCTGTACGGTGACGCCGAGCGCGACGAACGAATTCGCAGCGACGTTCAGGGAATCGACGCTCGCGACCAATCGCACCGGCGCCGAGCGTTGCACGTCGATCTTCGTCGCCACGAGCTGCCCGGAACCATTCAGCGCGCCCTCGATCTCCACCTTGACGTTCAAACCAAGATCAGCCGCGGCGCCACCTTCGTAAGACGTCTGCGCGGTCGTCGTAACTCCCACGCCGCCCACGCTGAAGTCCGTGGCCGATGCGAAACGTGTGATTACGCCTTCGAGTTCACGGCGTTCGCCGCTCGTGCCGCCGAGTGCATTGCTGAGGTAGTCGACGCGTGACGCCATCAACACGCCGTTAGCCGCGGATGTGCCCTTGACCCTCACGCGTTGGCCATCGGCAACGACACCACCCGGTACGCCGGAAACCACGGCGGCGCTGTAATCAACGGACAAGGCGCCCAGGAAGAAGGTGTGCACTGCAGTCTGCGCGCCCGCCACGACTCCTATTACCTCATGCACGCCGCCGCTCGGCCGGCGTTCGATGCGCGTCGCGTAGATCGAGTTATCGGCTTGAACGAGGCCGGAAACCTCGACGACGTCGCCCACCGCCAACCCCGCCAGCGCGGCGGGCTGAATGCCGGCGTCGAACGACGTGTCCGCGCTCACGCGAACGAGTTGACCGAGCGCAACGAACGTATTGGCCACGGTATCGATCGACGTGACCGGTCCTTCGACGTTGTTGTCGAACTGGACAGTCTTCGCCACGCCTGTCGTACTGCCAGAATCGAGGGAGCCATTGACGAGCACGACGTCGCCGACGGAAAGATCGGCCTGTGTGCCGGCGTCACCATCGATCAGGAACGTGGTCTGCGACGTGTCGTAGTGCACGCCGTTGACGACGACACTGCCGAACGCCGTGACAGTGCCGTACGACGCGATCACCGGCGCGCCAGTCCGATCGATACCGGCAATGTCGCTGCCGGAACCGCCCCCGCATGCAGTGAGCACGAGTGTGGCCGTGACGATGAACGCGATCAGTCTGCGCATTCCGTTGGTGATCATTTCTTGCGTCCTTTGCGAGCATCGTCCCGGATCAGGTACACGCCCAAGCCAGCTCGTACCCCGTGAGTGTCGACGCCCTTCTTTTCGGTTCTCTTGACTTCGTGGCGTACGAGCCAGGCGTCGATCTCTTCGAGCAACGCTTGGCCGCGCTCTCCGGCGAACTTCGCGAATGCGCGCGCATAGCGCGGCGCCAGACGCGGAGTGCTCGCCATGCCTTCGAACCGCGCCGGCTCTGTTCGCTCCGTGTCCACGTTGTGCGCCAACGTGGCGCCGTGATCGTGCAATGCCACGCCGAGCTGGCGAACGATGTCGGGATCCGCCGCGGCGCGCAGGTAGTCGCGCGCGAGCACGCGAAAGTCGTCCTTGCCGCTCTTCTCAACCACACCGAGCTGTTGCAGCTCCTTCAAAAAAGCGCCGTGCGGCAAATCGCCGGCGTAACGTTTCAGGAGCGCCGCGACGCTGCGCCGCTCGCCATCCGCGGGCAACACCGCAGGCTGGCCGTCCGCGTCGAGGAAATCTGGGTCCAAGTGCCACCCGGACAACACTTGCGCCACGCGAGTCGATGGTGGCTCCGCCGCCTCCGCCTCGCCGATCAACACGTCGCGCACTCGGGTCACTTCGCGGCGGCTCAGGCCCGTGATCATCGCCACGCGCGAGTTGTTCGTCGGCCGGCCCTGAATACCGTAGTCGCGACGCGCCACGTCTACGTAGACCTCCTTGCTGAGCTCGGCGAACTCGCCCCATGTCACACCGCTGCGCAGCAACCACCGAACGATGGGCGCGAGCAAATGGCGACAGGCGGCGAGCACATGCCGCTTGATCACAGCAGGGCCTTTACATCACGTAGATGTGTCATTCAGAACCATAGATGATATAGACCAGCCGTTAGGCGGTCTAGCGACTGGATCCGCGACAGGCGCTGGCGACAGGGGCCGCGGCGGCGCGGCCGATGGTATGCTCCGGCGAAACAGTGGCGGGCGGGGGGCTACGCCATGATCTTTCACCGAACCGTACTTATGTCACTGCTGGCCGCGGCGTCGGCCGGCCAGGCGAACGCCACCGATGTCGCCGTGTGCACGGACCGCGGCCGCGCGGTGCTCGAGCTCGCGGATACGCAAGCGCCGCTTCAGGTCGCCAACTTTCTGAAGTACGTGGACATGGGCTACTACTCGGGCCTGGTGTTCCACCGCGTGAAGGCGGGGTTCGTCGTGCAGGGCGGCGGCGTCGATCGCCAACTGCGCGGCCGGCCGACACTGCCGCCGGTTCAGAACGAATCGAACAACGGGCTCAGCAACCGGCGGGGCACGGTAGCCGCGGCCCGCACCGAAGATCCGAACTCCGCAGCCGCGCAGTTCTTCGTGAATCTCGAAGACAACCAGGCACTCGACGGCGGCGCGAAACCCGGCTACACAGTGTTTGGCCGCGTCAAGGATGGCCTTGCGGTGTTCGATCAAATCAGCCGCTTGCCGACGCGTGCGGCGGGACCGTTCAAGGGCGAAGTGCCGAACCCCATCGTCGCGATCCTTTCGGTCGCGCGCATCGACGAAGCGGCGCTTGCGGAGCTGCCGAAAGACGGCGCGGACGCTGTGCTCAAGAGCCGCATCGCTGCAGCCGCCGCTGCCGGCGACAACGCCGCGACGCTGCGCTTGATCGGCCAGTATCACGCGCTCTGCGCCACCGAGGATCCGGAGATCGCGCTGATGGATGCGCAAGCGGCGCTGGCGATGAACGACGTGCGCCAGGCGGTGTTCGTGCTCGAGGCCTACTTCGCGACAACGGACCAGAAGCATCCCACGTACGAAACGGCAACTGCTCTGTACCGCAAAGCCGTGCCGGAGAATCAGCGCAGCGCGGCTCAATTCGTGTCGGACTGCGCTGCACCCGCGCTGCCGACATTGCCCGACGGCACCAAAGCGGCCATCGACGAAATGATGGCGGGCCAAAGGAACGTAAAACAATTCGTCGCCGCGGGCGACGTCTATCTCAAGTGCCTCACGAAAGTCATCGACAACAAAGAGCGCCCGGTCGAAGAGCGCAACGCGGCGGTGAACGAGCACAACCGAATGGTCGGTGCCATGGAACAGGTAGCCGCCGCGTTCAACGACCAGATCAAGAAATTCAAAACTCGCGGCTAGCAGCCGCCGCGCTCGCAGGAACGATGGAGTAACATCGCGGGCATGAGCACCGACCNNATTTTCGACCCTGCCATCGGCGCCGCGATTGCGGCCGTGATGCTCGCGGATCATGACGTGGTCGAGCGGGCCGTGGCCGCTGCTAAAACAGCGCTGCCGGGCTGGAGCGAGACTTCTCCGCTGAAGCGCGCGCGCGTGCTGTTCAAGTTCAAGGAGCTGCTCGAAGCGAATTTCGACGCGATCGCGAAAGTGATCACGCGCGAGCACGGCAAGACACTGAGCGACGCGAAGGGCGAGCTCACGCGCGGCCTCGAGACCGTCGAGTTTGCGTGCGGCATCCCGCAGCTCCTGAAGGGCCAATACAGCGACAACGTGGGCGGCGGCATCGACAACTGGTCGCTGCGCCAGCCGCTGGGTGTTTGCGCCGGCATCACACCGTTCAACTTCCCGGCCATGGTGCCAATGTGGATGTTCCCGGTGGCGATCGCGTGCGGTAACACGTTCGTACTCAAGCCGAGCGAGCGCGACCCGAGCCCCTCGCTCCTGCTCGCCGCATTGTTCGAACGCGCGGGGCTGCCGCCCGGTGTGCTGAACGTGGTGCAGGGCGACAAGGAAGCGGTGGATGCACTGCTCGCGCATCCGGACGTCGCGGCCGTGAGCTTCGTCGGCTCGACACCGATCGCGGAGTACATCTACACGGAAGGCTCGCGGCGCGGCAAGCGCGTACAAGCGCTCGGGGGCGCGAAGAACCACATGGTCGTGATGCCGGACGCCGACCTCGACCTCGCTGCCGACGCGTTGGTCGGTGCGGGTTACGGCTCCGCAGGCGAACGCTGCATGGCCATCTCCGTCGCGGTGGTGGTCGGCGACGCGGCGGATGCGCTGGTCGGCAAGCTGGCCACGCGCATCCGCGCGCTCAAGGTGGACGGTGGCGACGCGGCGGGCGCGGACATGGGCCCGCTGATTACGGCGGCGCATCGCGCGAAGGTCGAGGCCTATGTCGAGGACGGCGTCCGCGCCGGCGCCACGCTCGTCGTCGACGGCCGCGGCCTGCGCGTGGCCGGGCGCGAACACGGATTTTTCCTGGGGCCCTGCCTGTTCGATCACGTAAAGCCCGACATGCGGATTTACCGGGAAGAGATCTTCGGCCCGGTGCTGTCGATCGTGCGCGCGCCGGATTTCGCCGCTGCGCTCGAGCTCGTGGATGCGCACGAGTACGGCAACGGGGTCGCGTGCTTCACGAGCGATGGCCGCGTCGCGCGTGAATTCGCGCGGCGAGTAAAGGCCGGTATGGTCGGCATCAACGTGCCGCTGCCGGTGCCCATGGCCTTTCACTCGTTCGGCGGCTGGAAACGCAGCCTATTTGGCGATCACCACATCTACGGCGAGGAAGGCGTGCGCTTCTACACGCGCTACAAATCGGTCATGCAGCGCTGGCCCGGCAACACGAGCCGTGGGCCGGAATTCACGATGCCGACCAACGATTGACGGGGCGCGCGGCGGGCCTCGTCCATTACCGCTAAGGAAATCGAGCCATGACACTTACGCACCGTTTCGTCGTCGGCCACCTCACGGCGCTTGCCGTCCTCGCTGGCTGCGCATCACCCGCGTTTTCGCAACCCTGCCCCGACGTCCGCGACCTGCTCCTGACGAACGGCAAGATCCACACGATGGGTGCCGGCGAACCGATCGTGGAATCCGCACGGGTGATCGGCGACAAGTTCGCGGCGGTGGGCCGCGGCAAGCTCGGCGCCACGCGTTGCACCGAGGTCATCGACCTGAAAGGCCGCACCGCAGTGCCGGGCCTCATCGATAACCACAACCACATCGTGCTGCTCGGGCTGCGGCCGGGTCACGATACGCGGCTCGAGTCCGCGGAATCGATCGCCGACGTGCAGCAGCTCGTCGCAGCGCGCACGAAGGAACTACCTGCCGGCGAGTGGGTTACCGCGATCGGCGGCTTCGACATCAATCAGTTCGTGCCGTCACCGGGTGCACCGCGCTTCCCTACGCTGGCCGAGCTCGACGCGGCGGCGCCGAATCATCCGGTGTTTATTCAGATGTCGTTCGCGGGGCCGTCGGTCACGAACTCGCTCGGCAAACGCTTCTTCGAACAGGCCGGGATCGAGGTGGGCAAGGACGGCTCGCTTGCGGGCGGCTTCCAGACGCCGAACCCCACCACGCGTGCCCTATACGAACTGAAGCAGCGCCAGACGTTCGCCGATCAGAAGCGCGGCACGCTGGACGCTGAACGTTACGCGGCGAGCCTCGGGCTCACGACGCACCTCGACCAGGGCGGCTTCCCGGCCACGGGCACGGCGTCGGACGGGGCCGCGCACTTCGATATCTTTCACGCCTACGACGCTCTCCTCGCACTCCACGACGAGCACGCCATGCTCGTGCGCATGCGGATCAACTACCTGTACATGGAGACCGACGCGGCCACGCCTCTGCTCACGGCGCGCCTGAAGAACGCGCTGCCCCTGTTCGGCACGCCCATGTTGCGGACGGAAGGCATCGGCGAGTTCACGGCGACCGCGAGCCCGATCCTGGGCGACGCCAGCGACGTGTGGATCGCCGGCACGCGCCGCGTGGCGCAAGCCGGGTGGCGCAACGAGAACCACTCGCTGACGCCCGGCGACTTCAAGGTCATCATCGACGGCTGGGAACGCGTGAACAAAGACCTCCCGGCGCCCGGCATCACGCAGCTGCGCTGGGTAGTCGCGCACGTGCCGTTCATCACACCCGAGTACGCCACGAAGCTGAAGGCGCTCGGCGGCGGGGCGAGCGTGCTCGGCGGCTGGCGCTACATCAGCGGCACGGCGCAGCAGAACGGCCCGCCGTTCAAAATGCTCAAGGACAGCGGCATCCCGATGGGCATGAGCAGCGACGGCATGCAAATCTCGCCGATGAATCCGTGGCTCGGGCTGTACTACGTAGTCACGGGTAAGAACGCGCGCGGCGAAGTGATCAACGCGGGGCAAACCCTGGAGCGCAACGAAGCGCTGAAGCTCTACACCGCAAACAACGGCTGGTTCCTGCACGAGGAAGACGTGCTCGGCACGATCGAGCCCGGCAAGTACGCCGATCTCGTCGTGCTTTCGGCGAATTACTTCGACGGCAAGGCCGTATCGGACGAAGGCATCAAGAAGATCCGCTCGGTGCTCACGGTCGTGGGCGGCCGCGTGGTGTACGGCGAAGCCGGCAAACTGTAGCGTTACGCAGACTCACGTCCGCACGAAGGGGGGAATGTCATGGGCCATACCGACGGCAGTCGCCGCCGTTTCCTGGGCGGCGTAGCCGCAGCGAGCGCTGCCTCGCTGTTGCCGCGCGCACTATTCAGCCAACCCGCGGCTCGCCGCATCGACGTGCACCAGCACTTCGTGTCGCCGAGCTATTACNNGACTACTCGCCCGCACGCGTGATCGAGCAGCTCGACCAGCTCGGCATCGCGACCGCCATGATGTCGCTCACGGCGCCTGGCGTGTGGTTCGGCGACGTGCCGGAAGCGCGCAAGCTCGCGCGCGAGATGAACGAATACGCCGCGGCGAAAATGGTCGGCGATCACAAGGGCCGCTTCGGCCTCTTCGCCGTGGTGCCACTCCCCGACGTGGAAGGCACATTGCGCGAGATCGAGTACGCGCTCGACACGCTGAAAGCCGACGGCATCGGCCTGATGACCAGTTACGGCAACGCGTGGCTCGGCGACGCGACGTTTGCCCCCGTGCTCGACGAGCTGAACCGCCGCAAAGCCGTGGTCTACGTGCATCCGACCGACGCGGCGTGCTGCCTGGGCTTGCTGCCGAAAGTGCCGAACCAGATGCTCGAGTACCCGATGGACACGATGCGCACGATCACGAGCCTGATCGTGAGCGACACCGCCACGCGTTGCCCCGACGTGCGGTTCATCTTCTCGCACGCGGGCGGGCCGCTCGTGGGCGTCGCCGGCCGGCTGCTCGGCCAGGAAATGAGCGCGGACAATCTCGCGAAGACGCCCGCGCCGAACTCGCGCCTCTCTCACCTGCGCCGCTTCTACTACGACACGGCGGCGTCGACGAACCCCGTCAACATGCAGGCGTTGAAGATGCTGGTCGGCGTGTCGCAGATCGTGTTCGGCACGGACTCACCGTTCGTGCCGGCGCCGCCACAGGTGGCCGGCCTGAAATCGATCGGGTTCAACGCCGAGGAGCTTGCGCGCGTCGAGCGCAGCAATGCGCTCGCGCTGCTGCCGCGGTTGGCGTGAACGAGGAACGCCCGTCCGGCTGGCTGCTCGTGCCGCCGCCCTTGTTGTTCGTGGTGCCGCTGCTGCTGTCGCAAGTCTTCGAACGGTTCTGGCCGCTGCTGGTAGCGCCGCCGGCGTGGCAGCTGAGCTTCCGCTGGATCGGCATCGCGCTGATCGTCGTGGGCGCCGCCCACGCGGCATCGGCCATCGCATTGTTCCTTCAGTCGCGAACCACGATCGTGCCGCATCATCGCTCGTCGGCGTTGGTCACGAGCGGCGCGTATCGCTGGACGCGCAATCCGATGTACGTCGGACTGACGTTCGCCTACTTAGGCGTCGCGATTCTGCTGACGTCGATTTGGGCGCTGCTGTTCCTCGCGCTGCCGCTGTACATCATGAATGCGCACGTGATCCCGATGGAGGAGCGGCAACTCGACGCCGTCTTCGGCGAAACGTACGCGCACTACAAGGCGCACGTTCGACGCTGGCTCTGAGACTAAGTCACCGAGTCCCGAAATGCCGCGCACGATCTCTTGGCCGCCGACGCGGCGCGCCGGGCGCGTGCAATCGTGCTCGCGTTGGCGAGAGCTCTGAGAACCGCTATTTGATCCCTGGGAGGATGGAGCGCCCGAGCTCGGAGCCACCGATCACCATGCTCGCTATCGTGATCAGCACGAGGGCAGCGCCTGCGGGATGCACGCGCCTCGTCGAGTAGAGATCGTGCGCGACGATCGCCAGTAGCAGCGCCAGCGATACGAGCGTCACGAACGGACCCTGCTCGCCGCCGAACCCCGGCCATCTTGCAATGCGCGCGAGCGCGGGGCCGAGAACAGCGAGCGAGGCGAGCAGCATCAGGCGCTTGTGTGCCTGAGACCTGCGCCGGAGGAGCATCGCCCGCGCGAATCCGATCAGCACCAGCGCAAGTATTACGCCCGACATTACGACGAAGAATCGAGTCCGTCGTTCGACGCGTATGGCCGGTTGCGAAGACAAGGCCGGTGCGACGCTCGACATGATCGTACCTCGGTGTCGGAATGCCGGGAAACGCGAGCTGCGCCGACCTTACCGCTGCTGACTCAAAGAAAGCTCAGAACCCTTCGGCGGGCTCGAGCCGCAGAACAGTGCCATCGGCCGCTGTGCCGCCCGGGCTCAGCTCGGTGGCGACGTAAAGGTAACCATCCGGGCTCTGCTGCACATCGCGGATCCGTGCGTTCAGTTGCTTCAGCAGCGGCTCGCGTTTCTCCGCTTGTGACGGCTGGTTGAACGACACGCGCTGCAGGTTCAGGCCGTTCAGCGAGCCCACGAGCATGCTGCCCTTCCAGCGCGGGAACTTGTCGCCGGTGTAGAACACAAGGCTCGACGGGCTGATCGACGGTACCCAGAACATGCGCGGGTCGTCCATTCCGTCACGGTGATACCACTGGTCGGACGGCAACGAGCCCGTGTAGTTGCGGCCCATCGACACGAGCGGCCAGCCGTAGTTGTGGCCCGGCAGCAGAATGTTGACCTCGTCGCCGCCCATCGGGCCGATCTCCGCCTGCCACAGCGCGCCGGTCTCGGGGTTGAACGCGAGGCCATAACCATTGCGGTGGCCGTACGTGAAGATTTCCGGCTTCGCGTCTGCGCGACCGACGAACGGATTGCTCTTTGGTATCGAACCGTCATCGTTGATACGCAGCGTCTTGCCGGCGTCGCTCTGGAGGCTCTGCGCCTTCATGCGCAAGCTGTTGTCGTCGGTGTCGGTGCAGCACAGCCGGTCGCGATCGCCCACGGTCACGTACAACGTGTTGTCGGGGCCGAATAGCAACTTGCCGCCCATGTTGCCGCTCGACTCCCACGCGTCCGCAACGAAGATCTGTTTGACGTCACGCACCCCCTTGCCGTCGAACTTGCCGCGGCCCACGGCGAGCGTCGCGCCCTTCTCTCCCGTGATCGAGTAGGAGAAGTACACGAGCTGGTTGTCGGCGAACTTCGGATGCAGCGCGAGCCACTTCGGGCCGGCGTTGTTCCCTTTCGACGTGCCGGTCGGCTCGGTGTACGCAGGCGCTGGATCGAGCGTGTCGCCGCGGATCACGCGGATGCGCCCCGCTTCGGTGACCAGGAGCGTCTTGCCGTCGGGCAGAAACGCAATGCTCCACGGATGCACCAGGCCGGCGGCTACCGTCACGACGCGGATCTTGCCTCCCTGCACGTCCAGCACTTGCGGCGACTGCGCACTCGCAACGCCGCAAACCAAAACTCCAAGCACGAGCGCAAAGCACCGAACGCTGCGGTCAATCATGTCGTCCCCCGGCGCAAATCCGCCGGCGATCCTAGCACGCGTGCCCGTCGTGCGATGGGGTAAGATCGCGGCCATGAAACTCGCTAGCATCCACTACGGCGGCCGCGATATGGTCGCCGCCGAAATCGCGCCCGGAGAGCTCGTCGGAATCTCCTCGCTGCCCGGTCGCCCCCCCAGCCCCACCGGCGTTCACATGCTCGACGTCATTCTCGGCGGCGAGCCGCTGCGCGAGGCCATCGCCGAATCGCTCGACGCCATCCGCAACAACGACGAAGTCGCACGCATACCAACTGCGGACGTTAGCTGGTACCCGCCGGTGCGGTGGCCGCTCAAGATCTGCGGCATCGCAATGAACAATTCCGCAAGCAACGAACGCAAAGTCAGCGCACCGGATCATCCGGCGTTCTTCTTGAAGCCGTCGTCCTGTCTGGTCGGTCACCGGCAACCGATCCGGATTCGGCGTTACTACGGCAGCGTGCACCCGGAGCCTGAGCTGGCCGTGGTGATCGCACGCGAAACCCGCGACATACCCGCCGCGAACGCGCTCGACGCGGTCTACGGCTACACGATCTTCAACGACATCACCGGCAACGGCATGCGCAACGAGGACCGGTTCCACTACTACGCGCTGTATCAGAAGAAGGACAAGCCAGACGAGACCGAGCGTGTGGAGCAACATCTTTCTTACGCGGGCCGCTACAAGGGCACTGACACGTTCGGCGCAATGGGGCCGTGGCTCGTGACGAAGGACGAGATCGCGAATCCCGACGACTTGACCGTGCAGTGCAAGGTGGGCGGCGAAGTCATCGCCGAGGACAGCACGCGCTACTACAACTACAAGGTCGCGGAGATCGTGAGCTTCATCAGCCACTTCCAGACGCTGTGGCCCGGCGACGTGATTTCGCTCGGGACCGCGTTCAAGCCGGGCGCCACGCGCAAGTCGATTCACACGGCGAACTTCCAGAACGTGGCGGGGCCGGTCGAGGTCACCATCGAAGGTCTCGGCACACAGGAGAACCCGGTCATCATCGAGGACAAGGAGCTCGGCGCGTGGCGGCTCAGCTAGACGAGATCGAGAAGCTCAAGATTCGCGTCGCACTCGAGGACCTGAACACGGCGTTCTGCTACCACCTCGATCACAACGAGATCGAGGCGTTGATAGATCTCTTCGCCGACGACGTGTACTACACGCACGGCGCGCGCGTGTCGCGAGGCAAGGACGAGATCGCGAAGGTGTTTCGTGGCCGTTCGACCACGCAGGTTCGCACGTCGCGGCATATGTATTCCGGCTTCAAAGTCGACATCGAAAGCGCGACGCGCGCGCGCGGCACGTCCGTGTGCATGACGTTCGGCCAATACGGCGAGCCGCCGCTGTCGCCCGCGATTCCGACACTCGTGGCGGACTTCGTCGACGCGTACGAGTGTGGCGCCGACGGCAAGTGGCGCTTCAAGGAGCGCCACATCCACCGCATCTTCGTCGCGCCCGACAACACCGGCCCGCTCGGACAGCAGCCCAGCGTGAAAGCCTAGCGATGGATCTCAGCCTCGAAGCGCCGAGCGTGTATCTCTTTACGGGCGAACTGTGCACGCGCTCGTATAAGCTGAACCGGTTCGCGTTCGACTTCAAATATCCGCAAGTCCGCGAGCGGTTCGCGAACGATCCCGAAGCGCTGATGACCGACTACGCGCTCACGGACAACGAAAAGGCACTCGTGCGCGCGCGCGACTGGACCGGCCTCGTGGCCGCCGGCGGCAACCACTTCAACATCATCAAGATCGCAGCGGCCGTCGGCGAGAGCCACTTGCACGTTGGCGCGCACATGTGCGGCGCGAACTGGGACGAGTTCAAGCAAACGCTGCCGCACCGCGTCGAGATCATGCCGAGCGACCTGCCCGCTCTCGCAAAGGGCAAACGCTGATGTCGCGGATTCTCGGCGGGATCGGTATCGCCCATACGCCATCGATGGGCTACCAGTACGACAAGGGCGTGCGCGAAGGCTTCGACCCGAAGTGGCAGCCCTGGTACGACGGCACACGGCCGGTCAAGCAATGGCTGCGCGAGAAGCGCCCGAGTCACATGGTCGTGATCTACAACGACCACATGAATTACTTCGATCTGAAGGCTTACCCCACCTTCGCGATCGGCGTGGCGGCGCATTTTCCGCAGGCAGACGAGGGTTACGGCTTGCGGCCATTCCCCGGCGTCGACGGCGATCCGGATTTCGCCTGGCCCATTGCACGCTCGTTAGTACGCGACGGCTTCGACCTCACGTTTTGCCAGGAGCTCGAGCTCGATCACGGCGTGTACTCGTGGTTGCCGTATCTGTTCGATGCGCCGTGGCCACTGAAGGTGCTGCCCATTGCAGTGAACATGCTGATGCATCCCGTGCCCACGCCGCAGCGCCTGCACGCACTTGGCGCGAGCCTTCGGCGCGCACTGCTCAATGACGGCGCGAATCGCGACGTAGTGGTGCTCGCCACGGGCGGCATGTCGCACCAGATTCACGGCACGAAGTTTGGCCTCACCAACGAAAAGTGGGATCGCTATTTTCTCGACGCGATCGAGCAGCGGCAGGACGAGCTCGTGGCCACACCGGTGGAAGAGATCATGCAGGTGGCCGGCACGGAGGCCGCTGAGCTTGCGATGTGGTACACGATGCGCGCCGCGCTTGCGGTCAGCGCACGCACGCACTACAGCTTCTACACGCTACCAGCCGTCACCGGCTGCGGCGTCATCGCGTTAGACGAGCCCGAACCACGCGGCTAGCAGCGGCTGAAGCCACACGCGATACCCGACGATGCCGGTAAACGCGACGAGCACGAATACGCTCATCGCAAACGGCCCGTAACCAAAAACCCGCAGACCTTCGGTACCGCGCGCCGCGGCACGCTGCGTGAAGAGCCCGGAGATCGCAGCCACGATCAACGCACCGAGCTGCCATGTGAGGAACGACGCAATTCTGGTCAGCCGCCGTGCAAAGTCGTCATCCTCCGGCGCGACCGCGCGCACCACGATGAACGATGTCACGAACAGCAGCAGCCACACTGCGGCAAATCCGTAGACGATAGATTTCGATTGCATCGAGCACCCGTAAGATCCACCGACCGTCACTCGCACGGCCCTGTGCCATTATGCTCCGTACACACGAACGCAGGCAGAGGGCCCAATGACCAGCGAATCGCCGATCGAGCTCACGATCGAGCCGCGCATCCGCAGCCTGGGCGAATTCGACGTGCGCCGCGTGTTGCCCTCGGCCGAGCGCCGCATGGTCGGTCCGTTTGTGTTCCTGGATCACATGGGGCCCGCCGTGTTTCCGCCGGGAAAAGGCATCGCCGTGAGGCCGCATCCGCACATCGGGCTCGCCACGATCACGTATCTGTTCGAAGGCGAGATCATGCATCGCGACAGCTTGGGCTATACGCAGCTGATCCAGGCCGGGGCCGTGAACCTGATGACGGCCGGCCGCGGCATCGTGCACTCGGAGCGCGCGAGCGACGACCTCGCCGTCACGTCGCGCCTGCACGGTATTCAATCGTGGCTGGCACTGCCGCTCGAGCACGAAGAGATGGAGCCGGGGTTCATCCACTATCCGACCACATCGCTGCCGGAGCTCTCGCTCGGCGGCGCCACGGTGCGCGTGATCATGGGGGCCGCGTACGGCGCGCGCTCCGCGGTCGCGACGTATTCGCCAACCTTGTATCTCGAGATGCGATTGCCGGCGGGCACGGAGCTCGCGCTGCCGAAAGACGTGAGCGAACGCGCGGCGTACGTGGTGGAAGGCGCGGTCACGGTGGCGGGCGTGGAGTATCGCGAGGGCGCAATGCTGGTGGCACGCACGGGCGCCGACGTTCGGTTGCGCGCGAGTGTGCCAAGCCGTGTGATGGTGGTCGGCGGCGAGCCGCTCGGCCCCCGTCACATCTGGTGGAATTTCGTCTCGAGCTCGAAGGAACGCATCGAGCAGGCGAAGCGCGATTGGACAGAAAATGCCATGGGCAAGGTGCCCGGCGACGACGAGTTCATCCCGCTGCCCGAGCGGTAAGAATTAGCGGCTCGGCGGGCTCGGCATCGTGACGGTATAACCGCGCCCTTCGAGGCACGCCGACAGCGCGCGCAAGTAGTCGCTCGGCGCCTCTGGCGCTTCGCTCTTCTTTCCCTTGTCTCGCGCCTTGCCGCCGACGGAGGCCGCACCGACGCCAGCGCCAACTGCGGCACCCGTGAGCACCGCATCGTTCTCGTGGTGCCAACCCCGGCCCCCACCCGCGATACCGCCGACGACGCTACCGATGGCCGCGCCGAGGATCGCTCGGCTCGCGCGCTCGGCCCGCTTGTCGCGCTTCGCGTCGCTCGGCTGCTCGCGCTCTTCCAGCACCGCAACGGGTGCTTGGCCCGTCTGCTCGACGGCCCAGTTATGACACTCATACCGGTCGCGGCGCAGCTGGTCGGCCGACTGATCGCGTTGCGGGTCAACGCGCAGAGCCGTCAGGTCTTCGGCCGCCACGGCCGTGCCGACGCTGGCTACGGCAGCCGCGGCCGCAATCAGAGACCGCACATAGCGACTACTTGACCACATAATTGCGCCCTTCCATGCATGCCGTGAACGCGCGCGTATAGCCATCGGCGTCCGCACGGCGCTTCGTGCCGAGCGTCGGGTCGTAACCAGACTGGTCCGCCGCCCACGTATGGCACTGATACCGGTCCTCGCTCAATTGCGCCTCGGTTTGGCCCGCGGACGGGTAGACATAAAGCTTCAACGCCTGGGGATCGGCCGCCCTCTCAGTCACACGCGTGCGGTTTCCGTCCACGCGCACGCCTACGCCCACGCGCGGACCCCAGCCCCAAGGGGAATACCAGGGATCGTAATAGCCGAAGCCGGGGTAGAACGGGGCCCCATAGCCGTAGGAGAATCCAACGTAAGGACGGGGGTACCAGTGCCGATGTTGAGCTTGAGCCGGCAGGCTAATCAGAGTGATAGCGCCGACGAGTGCCAGTATCCATGCACGCATAAACTGTCTCCTCATACCCCTTTTCGACTCCGCCGCAAGGGGATTGGTGCCCGAGCCCGCCGAGAGAGTACGTTAGCTGATGTTGTCTGAACGTTCGCTGAACCTTTCGGTTGACCTTGACCGCGGCTCGTGCGCATGCGAAGAATCGCTTTCAGTCTCATCCCCGCCAGCAGCCCCACCAGACCAGGTCCCTCGGAAATGAACGATACGAAGCGCGGCGCCTGCCTGTGCGGTGCCATTACGTTTGAGATCGCGCCGCCTTACCGCTGGTTCGCTCACTGCCATTGCTCGATGTGCCGCAAGCACCACGGCGGGCTGTACGGCACCGGCGTGGGCGTACCCCGCGAGCGATTCCGCTGGCTCACGGGCCACGACCAGATCAGCCACTACCGGGCTACCGGCGCCTTCGAGCGGCCGTATTGCCGCCGCTGCGGCTCTGTAGTCCCCGCCGAATCCCACGACCCCGAGGTCATGCACGTGCCCGCCGGCCTGGTAGAGGGCGATATTGGCGCTCGGCCACGCACCCACATCTTTGTCGGCTCGAAGGCGTCGTTCGAGAACATCACGGACTCGCTGCCGCAGTTCCAGGCGTACCCGCCGGGCCTCGATCTGCCGGTCGCTGCCCCTGCACAGACCCCGCCCACGAGCGGGAGCGAACGCGTCAGTGGCAGCTGCCTGTGCGGCACCATCGCGTACGAGGCTACGAGCGCGCCGCGGCGCATCGTCTGTTGCCACTGCTCGCTCTGCCGGCGCAGCTTCGGCACGGCGTTCGCCAGCACCACGTTCGTGCCTCGCCAGAGCTTCCGGTGGACGCGCGGGCGCGACCGCATCGCCACGTACCGCATGCAGCAACCGCACAGCTATTCCTCGAGCTTCTGCGGCGACTGCGGCAGCCTCGTTCCGGGCGTATCGCACGAGGTTCGCGTCGCGCTGCTGCCGGTCGGCTCGATTGACACCGCGCTCGCGCCGTTGCCGCTGACGCACATCTTCGTCGCGTCGAAAGCGCCGTGGGACGAGATCACGGACACCTGGCCGCAGTTCGACGAGTTGCCGCCGCCGGAGCAGCTCGACGAAATGTTCGGCTGAGTTGCGAGCGACTCAACGCTCGCTTTAAGCTCAAACGGCATCGCGCCCGATGAACTCGGCGCCCTGCTCCGCGATCATCACGGTCGGCGCATTCGTGTTGCCGGACGTGATGCGCGGCATGACCGACGCATCGATCACTCGCAACCCCGAAACCCCGTGCACGCGCAGCCGATCGTCGACCACGGCGAGCGCATCGACGCCCATGCGGCACGTACCGACGGGGTGAAAGATCGTCGTGCCGAGATCGCCGGCGGCGCGCTCGAGCTCGGCTTCGGTCTGCAGCGCGAGCCCAGGCAGGGTTTCCTCGGGCTGAAACCGCGCGAGCGCCTTCGCCGCCATGATCCGGCGCGTGAACTTGAGCCCTGCGGCCGCCACGCGGCGATCTTCTTCCGTACCGAGGTAATTCAACGTGATCGCGGGCGCGGCCGCCGGATCCGGGCTTTTGATGCGCACGTGGCCGCGACTCGTGGGCTGCAGGTTGCAGACGGATGGCGTGATGGCATCGTACGGGTGCAGCGGCGAGCCGAACTTGTCGAGCGACAGTGGCTGCACATGCCACTCCATGTTCGCGTACGGTTGCGCGGGATCGCTTTTGGCGAACGCCCCGAGCTGCGACGGGGGCATCGTCAACGGCCCCGTCCGTAGCAGCGCGTATTCGAGCGCCATGCGCGCCTGCCCGAGCAACGTGCCTGCGCGGCGATTCAGCGTAACGGTGTTGCGCACCGTGTAGATCGACCGGATCTGCAGGTGATCGTGCAAGTTCGAGCCTACGCCCGGCAACGCGTGGCGCACTCCGATGCCGTGCGCGCGCAAGAGTTCCGGCGCGCCGACACCGGAGAGCTGGAGCAGCTGCGGCGAGCCGATCGCGCCGGCCGCGAGCAGCACTTCGCGCCGGGCGCGCAGCACAGTGGACGCCGCGCCGGCGAAACGCACCGCAACACCGGTCGCGTGCTGCCGACCGTCGCGCGCCTCGAGCAGCAGGCGCTCGACGAGCGCGTGAGTCCGGACCGTCAAATTCGGTCGTTTGAGTACCGGGCGCAGGAACGCCTTAGTACCGCTCCAGCGCACGCCCCGGCGCTGATTCATCTGAAAATAGGCGTTGCCGAAATTGTCGCCGCGGTTGAATTCCGCGATCTTGGGTATGCCGCACTCCGCGGCCGCGTCACGCCAGGCATCGAGGATCTCCCAGTGCACGCGGCGTTCCTCGACTCGCAGCTCGCCGCCGACGCCATGGAATTCGTCGGCGCCGTGCTGGTAATCCTCGGACCGTTTGAACACCGGTAGCACGTCGTCCCACGACCAACCGCGTAACCCTTGCGCCGCCCAGTGGTCATAGTCGCTGCGCTGGCCGCGCATGTAGATCATGGCGTTGATCGAGGAGCTGCCGCCCAGCACTTTGCCGCGCGCATAGCCGATGCTGCGGCCATTCAGGCCCGGCTCCGGCTCGGTCTTGAAGCACCAATCGGTGCGCGGATTGCCGATTGTGTAGAGATAGCCCACCGGCACGTGAATCCAGAAGTAGTCGTCCTTGCCACCCGCTTCCAGTAACAACACGCTGACATTTGGATCGGCCGAGAGTCGATTGGCCAGCACGCAACCGGCGGTGCCGGCGCCCACGATGATGTAGTCGAATTCGTCCATCGCGACGCATTCTAGCGGCAAACACGGTTGAGGCCGTGCGCGGGGCGGGTAAGATTAGGGGCTCTAACGAGGACTAGGCACGGGACGTCTTTCCGCAACGGGATCCTGCAAGGAGTCAGTCGTGAACGCACAGCGCAGCAAGGATTGGTTTTGGCCGTGGGCGCTAGGCGCCGGCGTCGTTCTGATCGTCGGTGGGATCGGTCTGTATTTTCTGCGCAGCAGCGATGCACCCACGCTCGAGCCCGTGGTAGGCAAGCCTGCGGTCACGGAGCCCATTACGGAGGAGCCGGCTGCGCCCATCAGCGCTCAAGCGTCGGGGCGCTCTCTGCCCCTACCGAAGCTCGACGAGAGCGACGCCGAAGTCGTCGGCGGCCTCACGGAGCTCCTCGGGCAAGACGCGATCATGCAGTTCCTCGTGCCGGAGCGCCTGATCCGCAACGTCGTCGTGACGGTCGACAATGCACCGCGCCAGCAGATGTCGGTGAACCAACGGCCAATCAAACCGACGGCGAGCGCACTGATGAC
>PMCP01000118.1:55228-64341 GCA_003155415.1 Gammaproteobacteria bacterium
GCGACGCCGGACGCGCCGCTCGAGATCAAGCTCGTGCAGCCTAGCGTGCAGTACAAGTACGCCGATGAGCGCCTCGAGAAGCTATCCGCCGGCCAAAAGGTGCTGATCCGTATGGGACGCGACAACGCTACCGTCGTCAAAGCGAAGCTCCGCGAGCTCGAAGCTGCGCTGAAGTAATCGCTTCATTTCCGCGCCGCCGCGATTGCGGTTGGTGCCAACCGTGATGCGGGCGTGAGAGAGCCCCTTGCGGGACACGCCGGAAATCGCATCCCNNACATCCCTGTGCGCAGACGGTCCCGCAAGGGGCTCTCTCACACCCACATCACTCATTGATCGTGTCGGCGGCGGTGTTGCCGCAGATGCGGCGGCGCTCTTCTCTTCCTCTCTTCCTTGTACCCGCGATCCTCGGTGGCTCTTAGCAACGCGAAAACGCACCACGCGTACAGCTACGAAAAAAGATACGAAGAGGTGTTCCGGACGGCTTCGTGTGAGGGGCCNNCCGTCTGCGCACAGGGATGTGCGCAGACGAGCCGCAGGGATGCGATTTCCGGCGTGTCCCGCGAGGGCCCCTCACACGGAGCCGTCCGGAACACCGGGCTCAACGCAACGTTGAGGCGTTGGAGCGCCGACGCGCTCGAACTTATTTTTCGATTTCGATGAGCTCGACTTCGAAGACGAGCGTCGCGCCGCCGGGGATCGGGCCCGAGCCCTGATCGCCGTACGCCGTATCGGACGGGCACACGAGCTTCGCCTTACCGCCGACCTTCATCTTCTGCACGCCTTCCGTCCAGCACGGAATGACGCCGTTCAGCGGGAACGAGATCGGCATACCGCGCTGCACCGAGCTGTCGAACACCGTGCCATCACGCAACGTGCCGTGGTAGTGCACTTTGACCGTGCTCGTCGCCGTCGGGCTCGCGCCCGTGCCGGCCTTTACGGGAATGTAGATCACGCCGGTGTCGCTGCGCTGCGCGCCGGGCTCCTTCGCCATCTTGGCGATGAACTCGCCGGCCGCCTGCTTCTCGACCTTCGCGGCACCTGCCGCACGTTCAGTCGCAATGCCCTGAAGCTTCGGCCCGTAGGTGTTCAAGTCCACCTTCGCCGGCTTGCCGAGAACCGCGTCATTCAAGCCGGCCGTTACAAGCGCAAGCTCCGCTGCCGTGAGCTTGAACTCTTTGACGTTGCCGCCGATGGCGAGCCCGAGTGCGTAAAACGTTTTGTCCTGATCGGTCTTCAAGTCCTGAGCCTCGATGGAGGTAAAAAAAGAAAGGCCGCACGTTAGCACGAGGGCGAGCGTGGCGTTGCGCATGAACGATCTCCTTGTGCCGACTGCCGGCACGAAAGAACCGCACGCTAGCCGAAAAACCGGGACAAAGCCATTCGATGCGTGACATCCGAAAGGAAACCGCATTACAAAGGAGTAGAAGCACGTTGACCGTAGGCGACCGCCGAGTTCGGCCGCAAGAACGGCGACTTCGCCCGACCCGGGTACTTGTCCCACCCCGCCAGCATCGGGGTTTGTTGCCTGAAATTCGCGCGGCTGCGAAGATGCCGTGATGCCACGTTCAGCAGCGCGTCTCGCGAGCGCAGCAGCGGCCCTCGCGGTCGCTAGTGCTGTATTCGCGGAACGCCCGAACGCCGTCGCTCAGTGGTGGGCACCCGGCGATGGCCGCACGCTGCCGGCCACCACGTCATTCACGAACGAGCACGGCCGCACCGGCATCCTGAACACCGGCGGCGCGATCGACACGCACGGCCAACCGTTCTTCGAGCCGATCGGCACGAACGGCCGCGCGTGCGTCACGTGCCACCAGCCTGCCGACGCGATGAGCTTGTCGGTCGACAGCGTCCGCGCACGCTGGGACGCGTCGGGCGGCAAAGATCCGTTGTTCGCGAGCATCGACGGAGCGAACTGCCCGCACCTACCGCAGGCCGAACGCGCGTCGCACTCGCTGTTGCTCGACCGCGGCTTGTTGCGCGTGTTCCTGCCGTGGCCGCCGCGCGCGCGCGACGGCTCCGTCGTCGCGCCCGAGTTCACGCTCGAAGTGGTTCGCGACCCGACGGGCTGCAACACGCATCCGGTCTATGGGCTCAAGAGCGCGACGCCCACCGTGTCGGTGTATCGCCGGCCGCGACCCGTCGCGAATCTGAAATACGTGACCGCGGCGGAATTCGGCGTCGGGCCGTTCAACTTGAAGGACTCGCAGCCCGCTCCGCGCGACCCGGCGACGGGCAAACTTGTGAACCAGAATCTCATGGCCGACGCGCGCGAGCCGACGCTCACGACGCAAGCCATCTCCGCCGCGCTCACGCATCTCGAAATGCGCAAAGCGCCCACGGCCAACGTGCTCGAGCGCATCGTGGGCTTCGAGAGCCAGATCTACGCGGCGCAGAGTTTCGACACGGGCGCAGGCGATCTCGCGGAACCCGGCGGTCCGCAGGCGCTCGGCCCGGCGGCGCTGGCTGCCGGACGTACCTCCGTGCTCGGCAACAACACCACCGCTTACGTATTTCCGATCGGCGACGTGTGGCGCACGGTGCCGCGCAACGGCGATGCGGTGCACGACGCGCAAGCCGCAGCGCGCGAGTCGATTGCGCGCGGCCACGACGTGTTTTTCTTCCGCACGTTCTGGATCAAAGACGCGATGCACATCAACACGGTGGGCCTCGGCAATCCCATCAAGCGAACGTGCTCCACCTGTCACGGCATGCACATGACCGGCATGGACACCGCGAACGGCTGGATGGACATCGGCACGACGAATCTCCCGTGGGCCACCGAAAAGCCCTTGAGCCCGTGGGCCAAGGAAGCGCCCGAGATGCCGCTATTCAAGGTCACGTGCGACAAGGCGCCGGCGCCGCATCCGTTCCTGGGCCGCGTGATTTACACGCAGGACCCCGGCCGCGCTCTTATCACGGGCCGCTGCAACGACGTCGGCACGATAGTGCTGCAGCAGTTTCGCGGTCTCGCGGCGCGCGCACCGTACTTCTCGAACGGCTCGGCGCGCACGCTGCGCGAGCTCGTCGACTTCTACGACCGGCGTTTCAACATTCAATACAGCGACGCCGAGAAGCAGGACCTCGTGAACTTCCTGAGCACGCTATGAGCACGGCACGGCTGAGCACGGCAATTGCGTGTCTCACGTTCGCGGCCGCGGCAGGCGCGGCGACACCGCCGGCGAATCATCGCAACTTCATCAGTTGCCCCATCGTGCGCGACACACCCACCGTGCCGTGCTGGCTGGCCGAGTACGGCGGCGAGCTCTACTACTTAGGTATACAGACCGACGTCAGCGCCGAATTCCATCCACCGCTGCTCGGGCACAAAGTGCTGGTCGAGGGTACCGTGAAAGACGGGCCGCGCATCTGCGGCGGCATCGTGCTCGAGCCGCTCAAGATCTCGCCGCTCGCTGAGCTCGACGGCACCTGCAACACGATCCTGCCCGCCGAGGAGCAGTACACGGTGCCGTTCGCGCCGCGGCCCCCAGGGCCGAGCGGCGGGCGGCTCGCGTTCGACGCCGCGCCCGGCTCACCACGCACGGCCCCGCCTCCGCTCACCGGGCCGCAAGAGTTCGCGCTGTACTACGACTTCGGCATGCTCGTCGGTGGCCGGCATTCAGGCATCTTGAGCCGCATCTACGATTACGCGAGCTCGCAACGCAAACCGAAGCTCGCGATCACGTGTCACCGCGGGTCGACGTTGCTCTCCGACGGCGCACTGATCGTCGAACGCGAGGACTTAGCCAGCGACCGCGCACGCGAGCTCGTCAAGCTGCTACACGGCGCCGGACTCGAGGCCGAGACGCGCGTCGAAGGCGTCGCGGCGCTGGCGCCGGCCGACGGCAACGCCGACTGGCGAGAACGCAGCTGCGTCGTCCGCGTCGAACCCTGACTTCGAATTGAGGAACAAGGAGGACCTCGTGCGTCACTTCAAATTCGCCGTGCTCGCCACTGCCACGTTGCTGGCCGCAGCCGCGTTCGCGCAGGACGATGCCGGCAAGCGCTGGCCTGTCCCGGACGTCACTGCGCCGGGCACCGAACTGGTAATGGAGCTGTACGTCACCATCGCGCCAGCGGTGGGCGTGGGACCCAGCGATCACGGAATACGGCGGTTCATCCCGATCACGGGCGGCCGTTTCGCAGGCGCCGGCATCAAGGGAGAGATCCTCGCCGGCGGAGCCGATTGGCAATTGGGCCGCGCGGACGGCGTAGCCGAGGTCAATGCGGTCTACTCGATCAAGACCGACGACGGCGCGGTGATCGAAGTCGAGAACCAAGGCATCATCACGCCCGCGAACGGTGGCATCGGCTACGCGCGCACGAATCCGCGCTTCCATGCGCCCACGGGAAGATACGACTGGCTGAACAAGACGTTTTTCGTCGGCACGATTGCACCGGCCGCGGAGAGCGGCGCCGTCGTCATTCGCATATTCAAAGTTCTCTGAGGGGAATCGTGGTGCGTAGCCGTACATTGATTCTGAGCGCGGTGCTAGCGCTGCCGTTTACCGCGATCGCGCAAACCGCACCATGGGTCGGCAGCTGGGGCGCATCACCGTTGCCGCCGAGTGCCGCGACTCCGCGCTTCCCCGCTACACCGGGATTCACGAATCAGACGATCCGCCAGATCGTGCGCCTGAGCGCCGGCGGCGACAAAGTGCGGCTGCGCCTGACGAACGAATACGGCACGCAGCCGTTGCGCATCGGCGCCGTGCGCGTGGCTTTAGCCGACGGCACGAGTGCAGTCGTGAAAGGCTCGGAGCACGTAGTGACGTTCGCCGGCAAAGGCAGCGCGACGATCCCGGCCGGCGCGCCGCTCGTGAGCGACCCCGTGGACCTGCGCGTCGCCGATCTCGCCTCACTTTCCGTGAGCCTGTATTTCCCGGACGACACCGGCCAATGCACGTGCCACCAAGTGGGTTTGCAAGAAGCGTACGTGTCCGCAGCGGGCGATTTCACGACTGGCGTGTTCTCGCCGGATAAGACGCTGCAGGCGCGCGCGTTCCTGTCCGGAGTTGAAGTGCAATCCGCGCGCGCGAAAGCCATCGTCGTGCTCGGCGACTCGATCAGCGACGGCGTCGGCTCGACGGCCGGCACGAACAACCGGTGGCCCGATCTATTGGCCGAACGCCTGAAAAAGCGTGGCGGCGATACCCACTGGGGCGTCGTAAATCACGGGATCAGCGGCAACCGCGTGCTGGCCGACGGCGCCGGCGCGAGCGCCCTCGCGCGGCTCGACCGCGACGTCTTGTCCGTCCCCGGCGCGGCCTACGTGATCGTGTTCGAAGGCGTGAACGACTTAGGCCGGGCGCTCGGCCCGCCGCCCGCCACAGCACCGGTCGCGACCGGCAGGCCCGCGCCGCTCGTCGACCCGGTGTTCGGTTCCGATCTGCTGATCGACGGCTACCGGCAAATCATCGCGCGCGCCCACGCGCGCGGCCTGCGCATCTACGGCGCGACCATTGCGCCCTACGAAGGCGCGGCCTACTGGTCGAGCGACGGAGACAAGGTGCGCATGGCCGTGAACGATTGGATTCGCAAGAGCGGCGAGTTCGACGGCGTGCTCGACTTCGACGCCGTGCTGCGCGACCCCGCCAGGCCCGCACAGATCACGGACGGCCTGCACGCAGGCGATCACCTGCACGGCAGCGACGCGGGCTACCGCAAAGTCGCCGACTCGATCGACCTGAAGCTGTTCCGGTAACGCCGCGGGGGCCGCTAGCCGGCCGCGATCACTTACCCGGCTCGAAGCGGTCCAGGCACTCGTACGGGTGCACGTAGTCGCCCGGTCTCCACACGAAGTAGCGCTTCAGCTCGAACGCGTGCTCGAAGTTCACGGGATCCGTCGTCGTCAACGTGTAGTCGAGCCGCGTGTAGTCGGCGTTCGGAATGAACCGCTCCACCGTCTTGATCTGATCGCTCTGCGGCGTGCCTTCGTGATCGAAGTAAGCGGCCGTCAGGTGATCCGTCTCGACGACGAGCGTGGTGCCTTCGAAGTGCCCGCGCGAATAGCCGAACTGCGTGTGCGCCGCCGGCGCCACGTCCTTCGGATTCATGTGGATCGTGCGCTGGGCGTCGTTCTCTTCGAGCCGCATGACGATATTGTCACCGACTTTCGTGAAATCCACCGGCAACGGCGTGATCATGATCAGCGGAGTGCCTTTGTTGCCGCACTTCAGTAGCACGTTGTCACGCGGGTTCCACTTCGCGAGCGCGGCTTTGGCAGCCGCCGTGAGCGGATAACCGCCCTTGAAGATCGGGAACGCGGCTGGGTCGCTCATGATCGTGGACCACACGCGATAGATGCCGTCGGCCTTGGCCTTCGCGGCCTCAGCATCGCCGTCGATCTTGCCGCGGCCGATCACGCGGCCCGCTTTGCCTTCCGGGAAGTACGCCTGGGCCGAGCCGAACGTGAACTCGTAGCCGCTCGGCAGCAGCACGCTGCGCGCGAGCAACTCCGGCTTGTTGCGCATCGAAGGCGAGCCCGCGATGGTTACCTTGTCACCGACGAGGACCGAGCTGCCGTCCGCGCCGCGGTTGCGCAGGATGGCGATCGACGCCGTCTCCACATCCCACACCGTCTCGACGCCCTTCTCGTCCTTCACGGAGAGCAGGATCTGGCCGTGCGGATTACGCCACGACACCGATTTGATGACGCCGGCGACTTCGATGTTCTTCGCCGAGTCGAAGATACCGGCCTGACTGTGATGCGCGCGAGCAAAGCTCGTGACCACCATGAGGCCCGCGAATAGGCCCACGAGACGAACGACGTTAAACATGTGCAACCCCCGTTGCGGCGAACGCCAGCGAATGGGCGATTCTAAACCCTGAGCCGCCCCGTGGCTCCATGAGTTTTGGGCCTCCCCACCCACCGCGGATGCTGGCACTGCTGATACCACCGCGGTATCGTCGCCCCNNGCCGCCGAGATCACGGGGCGCGTTTCGAAGTTCATCGACGGCGACTCGTTCGAGATCGGCGGCAACCAGGTGCGGCTCTTCGGCATCGACGCGCCGGAAGGCCGGCAGGACTGCCGTCGCAACGGCCAGACATGGCGCTGCGGCGACGACGCGCGCGCGAAGCTGCGCAGCCTCGTGGAAGGCGCCACGCTTCGATGCACGCCGCGCGACACCGACGAGTATGGTCGCAGCGTTTCCGTCTGCAAGAACGGCAACACGGACATCAACGCCGAGATGGTGCGCGCGGGATTGGCGCTCGCGTATCGCCGCTACAGCAACGACTACGTGGACGAAGAGAACGAAGCGCGCAACGCGAAGCGCGGGCTCTGGGGCGGCGAGTTCACGCCGCCGTGGGATTATCGGCGCGAGTCGCGCGGAGAGACACCGAGGCCGCAGCAGCAGGTGCCGCGTTCAGCTCCGGGCAGCAGCGCTACGACCAAGCCAACGTCGAGCTCGAGCTCCAGCTGCAAGATCAAGGGCAACATCAACACGAAGGGCGAAAAGATCTATCACACGCCCGAGTCGCCTTCTTACGCGGACACTGTGATCGACGAGCGCAGCGGCGAGCGCTGGTTCTGCTCCGAAGCGGAAGCGCGCGCCGCCGGCTGGCGAGCCGCGAATCCGCGCCCTCGGTAGCAGCCAGCCTCGAAAGAAAACCGGGCCCACGGAGGGGCCGATGCCCGCCGTGAGCCCGGTGATTCAACACGTTAGTCGTCGTGGCCAGAGCGGGCGAAGTCCCCGCCATGGTGTTCTTCGAGACCGATCGTCTCGGCAAAGCCGTCGCGATCCGTGTCTTTGACGTCCACGAAGGTGCCGTCCGCGGGCGTGCCACCCTTCAGCGTAGTGCCCGCGTCGATGCTGAACTTCACGCCGAGCACCTTGATGGACACGCCGGCCACGTAGCCGCCGGTGTCCACAGGACCCGAGACCTCGTAGCTCTGCATGTGATCCTCGATGTGCAGCGCGTTCGCGATGACCGCGCCCGTCGTGTCGAGATGCGCGCGCACCTCGATGAGGCTCGTGCCCGGCACTAGCGACGTCAGCTTGGTGCCCGTGAACTTGCCGTCGTTCATCAGCAGCGTTTGGGCATCGACAAGAACGTCGAGCGTGCCCAGAGCCGGCGTGAACGCCATCGTGATCGTCGTAGTTCCGGCCGTCGCGTCCGTCTTCATGGCGGATACGAGACCTTCGAGCCTGAGCTCGCCGCCGCCATCGGCACGGCCGTCCGCGCGAATCCGATCGACGTTCAGCACGCCGTCCACGATCGCGCCGCGCACTTGCGCGCGCAGGCCTGCCGCGCTGCCGTCCGCGATCGCGGCCGCCAGCGTCGACGGGCGGTACTCAGTGGTCGACGAGAACTTCAGCGTCGTGCCACGGATGCTCCACGTGGTCCCGGTGAGCGTGAGAACGCCGCCTAGATCAGCGTGGTCCTCGTGCTCACCTTTGCCGTCGCCGTCGAAGTCGTCGTGATCCTCGACTGCCGCACCCGAAGCCAGAAACTCCGTCGGCTTCGTGGCATCCGGAACGGTGCCGTGCAGCTCGATCAGGCTGCCGTCCACCACACCCGCCGGCAAGGTCACGCCCGCCGCCAGCGTCACGTTCAACGTGCTACCGCCCTTCAGCGTCAGCACGAACTTCGTGCCGCTCACAGCCGAGACCGTGCCTTTGACCTCGAACGTCGTGTCGGTGGCGGCCTTCTTCTCGATGAAGCTCGCGACAAGCGTCGTGCCATCGAAATCGCCGCTGACCTCGACGCTATCGCCGTTCGCAAGATCGGCGAACGCGTAAGCGCCGCCGCCCTCGGCCTTGAACACCGTGGTGGCGTTCGCGAGCACGCTCTGGCCGAAGATCGTGAAGCGCTTGATCGTGGCGTCCGTCGCATCGACGGCGACACCGGCGACCGGACCTTCGATCTCCGAGTTGAAACGGATCTCGGTGGCCGTGCCGTGGCCGTTGCCGTCCTGGCTGCCCTTCACACGCACGACCATGCCGACCGACAGCGCACTTTCGTTGGCCGCACTCGCGCCGCGCACGTTGAAGCTCGCCTTGTCCGTCTCGAATTCCACGCCGTTGACGAACACGCTGCCGAACGCATTGATGCGCCCGACCGCGACCGCGGGGGTTTGATTGGGCGCCGCGCCCCCGGCCGTCGGTGACCC
>PMCP01000059.1:0-11401 GCA_003155415.1 Gammaproteobacteria bacterium
CACATCTTCTGGTTCTTCGGCCACCCGGAGGTGTACATCATCATCCTGCCGGCGTTCGGCATTGTCTCGGAGATCATCCCCACGTTCGCGCGCAAGCCGCTGTTCGGCTACGCGGCCATGGTGTACGCCACCGCGAGCATCGCGTTCCTGTCGCTCGTGGTGTGGGCGCACCACATGTTCACGACGGGCATGCCGCTCGGCGGCCAGCTGTTCTTCATGTTGAGCACGATGCTGATCGCGATTCCGACCGGCGTGAAAGTGTTCAACTGGACTGCGACGCTGTGGAGGGGCTCTCTCTCTTTCGAAACGCCGATGCTGTATGCGCTCGCGTTCCTGTTCCTCTTCACGCTCGGCGGCTTCTCGGGCCTGATGCTCGCGATGGTGCCGGCTGACATCCAGTACCACGACACGTACTTCGTCGTCGCGCACTTCCATTACGTGCTCGTGCCGGGCGCACTGTTCGGCGTATTCGGGGGCACGTACTACTGGCTGCCGAAGATGACGGGCCACATGTACGACGAGAAGCTCGGTAAGTGGCACTTCTGGCTCACGACGATCTTCGTCAACGTCACGTTCTTCCCGCAGCACTTCCTGGGGTTGGCGGGCATGCCGCGCCGCATCCCGGACTATGCGACCCAGTTTGCCGACTTCAACTTCATTTCGAGCATCGGTGCGTTTGGTCTCGGTGCGTCGCAGCTGATTTTCGTGTGGGTCGTCGTCAAGTGCTTCAAGGGCGGTCCGAAGGCCACGGCGCAGGTGTGGGAAGGTGCGCATGGCCTCGAGTGGACGGTGCCGTCGCCGGCGCCGCATCACACGTTCGACGAGCCGCCGGTCATCAAGTGAGCACGGGAACGCCTCGCAACTCGACGAACGCGGACGCGAGTCACAACGCCGCCGAAGATGCTCTGCGCGCCGCGCGCGTGCGTCGCAACGGCTGGGTGCTCGGTCTGCTCGCGCTGACGTTCTATGTCGGCTTCATGGTCTACATCGCGATCGAGGGGCCGCGTTAGGCGGCGCGCACGATCATGTCGGGTACACGCGATCGACTGTTGCCGGTGAAACTCGCCAGCATTGGGCTCGCGATGTTCGCGTTCGGTTTCGCGCTCGTCCCTCTGTACGACGTGTTCTGCGTGCTCACGGGCTTGAACGGCAAGACTGCGAATGCGGCGACCGTCGTCGTCGCGGCGCCGGATGTAAATCGCACCGTGCGCGTGGAGTTCGTCGGCTCGGTCGCGCGCGGCTCGCCGTGGCAGTTCGCGCCGGACGTCACCCACTTGGACGTGCATCCGGGGCAGATGTACGAAACACACTTCCTTGCGCGCAACCTGCGCGAGCGAGAGCTCACGGGGCGGGCGGTGCCGAGCATCGCACCCGGCACCGCAGCGAAGTACTTCAACAAGACAGAGTGCTTTTGTTTCACGAGCCAGCAGTTTCAGCCGCACGAGGAGCGTGAGCTGAAGGTGGCGTTCATGGTCGCGCCGCAGTTGCCGGACGACATAGACACGCTATCGTTGGCGTACACCTATTTTGACGTTTCCGAAATCAAGGACTAGAGCCGCCATGGAACACGCGACGACTCCCAACTACTACGTGCCGCACGGTACGCGCTGGCCGATCGTAGGTTCGATCGGGCTGTTCACCATGCTGGCCGGCACTTCATTGTGGCTGAACCAGTTCGCGCCCGGCCCGTGGATCGCGCTCTCGGGCTTCGTGATTTTGCTCACGATGATCTTCGGCTGGTTCAGCGTCGTTGTCGGCGAGAACGAACGCCACATGTACAGCTTGAAGGTGGATTCGTCGTTCCGCTTGGGCATGAGCTGGTTCATATTTTCTGAGGTGATGTTCTTCGCCGTTTTCTTTGGCACGTTGTTCTACACACGCGTGCTCGTCACGCCGTGGCTCGCAGGCGAAGGCGACAATTTCTTTACGAACGCGTTGCTGTGGCCCAATTTCGAGAACGCTTGGCCGTCGGTCGGCCCCAAGGGACATCACGTCGAGCGTATGGAAGCGTGGGGCATTCCCGCCCTGAACACTGCGCTCCTGCTGCTGTCCGGCGTCACGCTCACGATCGCGCACCACGCATTGCAAGCGAAGCACCGCACGCAGCTGATCATTTGGCTCGCGGCGACATTCGTGCTCGGCTTCGTGTTCCTGGGCTTCCAGGCGTTCGAGTACATCCACGCGTACAGCGAGCTGCATCTGCGGCTCGACAGCGGCGTCTATGGCGGCACCTTCTTCATGCTGACGGGCTTCCACGGCTTGCACGTGACGCTCGGCGCGTTGATGCTCGTGGTGATCTGGTTGCGCGTGCTGCGCGGCCACTTCACGCCCGAACGGCATTTCGCGTTCGAGGCTGTGGCCTGGTATTGGCACTTCGTCGACGTGGTGTGGCTCGGCTTGTTCTTCTTCGTCTACTGGCTGTAACCCCGAGCGGCTCGTTAGCCGCCGAGACCGTGAGGCTTGATTAAGCCCAAATACCAGCCGAGCAGCAGCAGCAGAAAGAACAGCACGGACAAGCTCACGCGAATCGTGAGCGCGCGGAGCATGAGCTGCGAATTGTCGCCGCGGCGAAACAGCGCAAACAGCGCTAGACCTAAGCTCGCGAGGATGGCGGCGAAAAAGATGACGGCGACCACGTTCGGTTCCTCGGCGGTTGTGCGGTGGCGGGCATTCTAGCGTGACCGCTGCGCGACACAGGGCGCGGACGGCGGTTGCGATCGTGGGCCTCACGCTGGTCGGGGCGTTGTGCGGCTCACTCGGCGCCTGGCAGCTGCGCCGGGCGGACGAGAACCGCGCCCTGGCGGAGCATTTCGCCGCCGGCGGCAACGCGACGCTGCTGGGCGACCTGCCGGCGTTACTGACGGACTCCAATCGATTTCACCGCGTAGAGGTACGAGGCGCGTACGTCGCAGCGCCGCAGTTCCTACTCGACAACATGCTGCACGACGGGGTGGCGGGCTATCACGTGCTGACGCCCCTGCGCGTCGAGGGCTCGACTCGCAGGCTGATCGTGAATCGCGGCTGGGTCGGCAGTGGGTCCGATCGTCGCACGCTGCCGGATGTGAGTGCCTCGACCGAGCCGCGGACGATCACCGGGCGGATCGAGCACCTGCCGCAACCCGGCATTCGGCTCGGTGAGCCGGCCGCGCTGGCGCTGACACCGATTGCGGAAAGCGTGGCGGTGGTCGAGTACCCGACCATGGCAGCGCTCGCCGCAGAGCTGGGTCAACCGTTGTTCGACTACCAGTTGTTGCTCGACCCCGCGGAGCCCGGTGGCTACGCTCGTGACTGGCAAGCGCCCGGCGTCAGCCCGGAGCGCAACCTGGTCTATGCCGGCCAATGGCTACTGCTCGGAGTCGGCGCGCTCGGTGCCGCGGTTACGCTCGCGATCAAGATGTTGAGGCGCCAGCCGTGAGACATAAGGCGCTGGTTCCGTGGTTCGTGGCGCTTGCGGTGTTCGGTCCGTTTGCGGTCGCGACGCTCGTGTACTACAGCCCGTGGGGCCGCGACTGGCTGCCGCAATTGCCGGGTCAGCGCGAGCTTTTGAGCGCGCCGGTGCAGCTGCCGCCGGAGTGGTTTCCGGCGGCGCCCGGCGCGTCCCGCTGGCTGTTGATCTATGCAAGAATGACCCTGTGCGAGCAGCAATGCGCGCAACTGCTGGACAGGCTTTCACGCGTCCAGCAGGCGCTCGGCAAGGACCAGGAGCGCGTGCAACTGGCGCTGTGGCATTCGGGCGAAACGCCGCCACTGCCCGCCGACCTAGAGCTTAATGTGCAGCGACTCGACGACGATTCGGGTCGCCGCATAGCGGCAGCGCTCGGTCCCGAACGGATCGGCAGCGGCCGCGTGTACGTGGCCGACCCGCGAGGTAGCGTGATTCTGAGCTATCCCGTCGGCGTCGAACAAAAAGAACTATTACGCGACCTCAAGAGGTTGCTGGCCGGATCCGAAACAGGCTGATGAACACGCTCTTCGTCCGAGTCGCGCGCTTCGGCGCGGTGCTGGCGCTTGTGGTCGTCATGCTCGGCGCGTGGGTGCGCTTGCACGACGCAGGCTTGGGCTGCCCCGATTGGCCGGGCTGCTACGGCCGGCTCGTGGTGCCGGACCAATCGACCTCGCTGCAGGAGCTCGGCCCCCAGGGCGCCGTGCGCGCGCTCGACGAAGCGAAAGCATGGCGCGAAATGATCCACCGCTACCTCGCCGGTGGGCTCGTGCTGGTGACCGTCGCCCTTGCGGCGATCGCGTGGCGCAACCGGAAGGATCCCGCGCAGCCGCGGCGCCGCCCCGTCGCGTTGGTGGGGCTCATCGTTTTTCAGGCCTTGCTCGGAATGTGGACCGTGACGCTGCTGTTGAAGCCGCTGATCGTCGTCGCGCATCTCTTCGGCGGCCTCGCGACGCTGGCGCTGCTGGCGTCACTCGGGCGCTGGCGAACGACACGCGCCAGCGCTCCGACACCGGCGCTGCGCACGCTTGGGCTTGCCGCGGCGGCGGCACTGGTCCTGCAGATCTTTCTCGGCGGCTGGACGAGCTCCAATTACGCGGCGCTCGCGTGCCCCGACTTCCCCACCTGTCAGACCCAGTGGTGGCCGGCGTTGGCCGACTACAAGGACGGCTTCGTGCTGTGGCGCGGGCTCGGCCAGTCCTACGAGGGCGGTGTGCTCGACCACCCGGCCCGCGTCGCGATTCACTTCACGCACCGCTTGGGCGCCCTCGTCGCGTTCGTGCTGATCGTGCTGCTCGGCTGGCGGCTCGCGCGCGACGCCGCCACCCGGGCCGATGGACTTACGGTGCTCGGCCTGGTGCTTCTCCAGGTGAGCCTCGGTGTTAGTATCGTGGTGTTCGGTGTGCCGCTGGCCGTAGCCGTCGCACACAATGGTGCCGCGGCGCTCCTGCTTCTGGCTGTCATCAATGCTAACCAAAGAATTAGGCAACGTTAGCGCTGCCGGCGCTCCGCGCTGGCGCGATTACTACGTGCTGACGAAGCCGGGCGTGGTACAGCTGCTCGTGTTCACGGCCATCGTGGGTATGTTCCTCGCGGTGCCCGGCATGGTGCCGTGGGATCTGCTAATCGCCGGTAGCCTTGGCATTGGGCTCACGGCCGCTGCCGCCGCCGTCGTGAATCAGGTTATCGACCAACGCATCGACGCGCAGATGGCGCGTACGCGCAGCCGGCCGCTGCCCGCGGGCCGCGTGCACGAGCGCGACGCGCTCGCATTCGCGTTCGCGCTGGCGCTCGTAGGCCTGGGCATGCTCACGCTGCTCGTGAACGCATTGACAGCCGCGCTCACGTTTGTCTCCCTGATCGGGTACGCGATCATCTACACCGTGTGGCTGAAGCGCGCCACGCCGCAGAATATCGTGATCGGCGGTGCCGCGGGCGCGGCGCCTCCGGTGCTCGGCTGGACCACCGTTACGGGCCACGTCGACGGCTACGCGCTGTTGCTGTTTCTGATCATTTTCACGTGGACGCCGCCGCACTTCTGGGCGCTCGCGATCGCGCGCCGCAGCGATTACGAGCGCGCGGATATTCCGATGCTGCCAGTGACTCATGGCGAGGAGATCACGAAATCGTTCATCGTCAACTACACGGTGCTGCTGTTGTGTGTGACCGTGCTGCCGTACATCACCGGCATGAGCGGCGAGCTGTATCTCGTCGGTGCGTTGCTGCTCGGCCTGGGCTTCCTGTACTACGCATTGAAGCTCAAGTTCGCACCGCGCCCGGAATTGCCGATGGTGACGTTCCGCTACTCGATCACGTATCTGATGGCGCTCTTCACGTTCCTGCTCGTCGATCACTACGTGCCGGCCTTCTGGCCGCAGTGAGCGTCGCGCCACCGTAGCCTTACGGGCGCAGCGCGCTTTGCCGTGGACGTCACCGACATCATCGAATCCCTGAACGACGCCCAGCGCGAGGCCGTCACGGCGCCCGATCGCCCGACGCTCGTGCTGGCCGGCGCCGGCAGCGGCAAGACGCGCGTGCTCGTGCACCGCATCGCGTGGGTCATCCGCGTGGAAGGCGTGGCAGCGCAGCACGTGCTGTCCGTGACGTTCACGAACAAAGCCGCGGCCGAGATGCGCGACCGGGTCGAAGCGCTGCTCGGCGTGCCGACGCGCAATCTATGGATCGGCACGTTCCACGGCCTGTCCCACCGGCTGCTGCGAATCCACTGGCGGGAAGCGGGTTTGACCCAGGGCTTCCAGATCATGGACTCCGACGACCAGCACCGCATGATCCGCCGCATGGTGCGTTCACTCGAGCTCGACGAGAACGTCTGGGTGCCGAAGGAGATTCAGTGGTTCATCAACGCGCAGAAGGACGAGGGCCTACGACCTAAGGATCTGCGCGACGAGGGCAACGCGGGCCGCCGGCAGATGATCGATCTCTACGCGCGCTACGAGCAAGCCTGCGCGGCCGCGTCCCTGATCGATTTCGGCGAATTGCTCATCCGCAGCCTCGAGCTGCTGCGCGACAACGCCGATCTCGCGCGGCAGTACCAGCAGCGTTTTCAGCACCTGCTCGTCGACGAGTTCCAGGATACGAACGCCATCCAGTATCGCTGGCTGCGCGTGCTCGCGGGCCCTACCGGAAAACCATTTGTCGTGGGCGATGACGATCAGTCGATCTATCGCTGGCGCGGCGCGCGCGTGGAGAACCTGCACAAGTTTCAGCAGGACTATCCCGGCACACAGCTCGTGCGCCTCGAGCAAAACTACCGCTCGACCGCGAACATCCTGAACGCCGCGAACGCTGTGATCGCGAACAACTCCTCGCGGCTCGGTAAAACGCTGTGGACCGACGGGGCTGCCGGCGTGCCGATCAAGGTGTATGCCGCGTTCAACGAGCGCGATGAAGCCGAGTTCGTCGTCAACCGCATCCAGGATTACATTCAGCAGGGTAACAAGCGAGCGGATTGCGCCGTGCTCTACCGCTCGAACGCTCAGTCGCGTGTGTTCGAGGAGAAGTTGGCCGCGGCCGGTATTCCGTACCGCGTCTACGGCGGCTTGCGGTTCTTCGAGCGCATGGAGATCAAGGACGCGCTCGCGTACTTGCGGCTCGTTGCGAATCGCGACGACGATCCGTCGTTCGAACGCGTGGTGAACACGCCGCCGCGCGGCATCGGCGCCCGGACCGTCGAGACCGTGCGCGAGCAGGCACGCGCGGCCGGCACGAGCCTGTGGCGCGCCGCCGCCGCGCTGATCGCCGACGGTGTGCTCGCGAAACGCGCGGCCGAGGCGTTATGGGCATTTCTCGCGCTGATCGACAAGCTCGACGCGGATTCGCGCACGGACAGCCTGCACGAGCAGGTTTCCCGCGTGATCGAGAGGAGCGGCCTGGCGGCGCACCACGGCAAGAACACCGAAGCCGGCGGTGAAGCGCGCGTCGAGAACCTGGAAGAGCTCGTGAACGCCGCGCGCGAGGTCATGCGCGGCGAGCAAACCGATCTGCCGCCGCTCGACGAGTTCCTGTCGTTCGCGGTGCTCGAATCCGGCGACGGCCAGGCCGACGAATACCAGGACAGCGTGCAGCTCATGACCCTGCACTCGGCCAAGGGACTCGAGTTTTCGTACGTGTTCCTCTGCGGCATGGAGGACGGCCTCTTCCCGCACCAGCGCTCGCTGAACGATCCGGCGGGCCTCGAGGAAGAGCGCCGCCTCTGTTACGTGGGCATCACGCGCGCGAGACGCGAGCTGTACCTCACGCACGCCGAGCAGCGCCGGCTACACGGCGTCGAATCCTTCGCGACCCCGTCGCGGTTTCTGCGCGAGGTTCCCTCCGAGCTGCTCGAGGAGGTGCGGCCTGCGATGGTCGTGTCGCGCCCGCTGTACAGGCGGCCAGAGATGCCGTCGAGCCAGGGCGGCATGCGCTTGGGTCAGCGTGTACGGCACGGCCGCTTCGGCGAAGGCATCGTCCTGAATGCCGAAGGCAGTGGCGCCCACGCAAGAGTGCAGGTGAACTTCGAGCGCGACGGCACAAAGTGGCTCGTCCTCGCCTACGCCAACCTAGAGCTGATGTAGACTGCTTCGCCGATGAAGATTCTTATCCTAGGCGCAGGGCAAGTAGGCAGCACGGCGGCGTTCAGCCTCGCTAGAGAGGAGGCAAACGAAGTCACGATCGTCGACCGCAACGCCGACGTCCTGCGCGAGTTGCAAGACCGCCTCGACGTGCGCACCGTCGTTGGCAATGCCTCGCACCCCGACGTGCTGGAACGCGCCGGCGCGCGCGAGGCCGACATTCTCATTGCGCTCACGAGCAGTGACGAGATCAACATGCTCGCCTGCCAGATCGCGTTCACCCTGTTCCGCACGCCCACGCGCATCGCGCGAATTCGCGCTCGCGCGCTCATGGCGCGCGAAGCGCTGTTTGGCCCGGATGGCATTCCCGTCGACGTAGCGATCAGCCCCGCGTCGCTCGTGACGGACTACATCGAGCAGCTGATTCGCAACCCCGGTGCGCTGCAGGTGCTCGACTTCGCCGACGGCAAGCTACGGCTCGTCGCGACGCGTGCAAACCGCGAGGGCGCGCTCGTGGGCCACCCGCTGCGCGATCTCTCGAAGCACATCCCGAACATCGAATGCCGCGTCGTCGCGATCTACCGCGGCGGCCGCGGCATCCTGCCCGACGGCGATACCGTGGTCGAAGAGGGCGACGAGGTGTTCTTCATCGCCGCGCGCAAGGACACGCGCACCGTGCTGCGCGAGATGCGCAAGCTCGACAGCCCGATCCGCAAAGTCGTGATCGCCGGCGGCGGCAACATTGGTCTCGACCTCGCGCGCGCGATCGAAGGCATCTGCCAGGTCAAGATCATCGAGCGCGACTTCCAGCGCGCGCGGCGCATCTCCGACGAGCTTGCACGCGCCGTGGTGCTGCACGGCGACTCGGCGGACGAGGAGCTGATGCTCGAGGAGAACATCGACAGCGCCGACGTGTTCGTCGCCGTCACCAACGCCGAGGAAGCGAACATCCTCTCGGCCATGCTCGCGAAACGGCTCGGGGCGCGCAAGGTCATGGCGCTAATCAACAAGCCCGCGTACGCGGAGCTCGTCGAATCCGGCACGATCGACATCGCAATTTCGCCGCAGCAGATCACGCTCGGCAGCCTGCTGGCGCACGTGCGCCGCGGCGACGTGGTCAAAGTGCATTCGCTGCGCCGCGGCGCGGCCGAGGCCATCGAGGCCGTCGCGCACGGCGAGGCGCGCGAGTCGCGGGTCGTTGGACGGCTCATCGAAGAGATTCAATTGCCGCGCGGGGCGACGATCAGCGCGATCGTGCGCGGCGACGACGTGCTCATGGCGCATCACGACACGCGCATCCAGGCCGATGACCACGTGATCCTGTTCATCGCCGATCGGCGGCAGATCGACGAGGTGGAGCGGCTGTTCGAGGTCGGCGGCGTCTTCGTCTAGTGACCGAGCCCGCACACGAGCGTTCGGCGGCCGCAGCGCCTGACCGACGAGCGCTGCGCGTGTTGCCGTTCCTCTTCGCCGCGAGCGGTTGCGCGGCGCTGATCTACCAGATCGTTTGGTTCGAACAGCTCGGGCTCGTCATTGGCGCGTCCGCGATCTCGCTCGGGCTGACGCTCGCGGCATTCATGGGCGGTATGTGCATCGGCAGTCTGTGGCTGCCGCGGTTCGTGGCGGTCGCTCGATCGCCGTTGCGCGTATACGCCGCGCTCGAGCTTGGTGTCGGCGTGCTCGGCATGGCGGCACTGATCCTCATTCCGGGCATCGGGCATCTCTACGTGGCGGCTTCCGGCACTGCGGATCTCGTGCTACGGGCAGTTACTGCCGCTGTGTGCCTGTTGCCGGCGACCATTCTGATGGGCGCCACGTTGCCAGCCGTCGCGCGCTGCGCGGACGGCGAGCGAAACGCGAGCGCCTGGCGTGGCGTGTGCTACGCCGCGAACATTCTCGGCGGTGTCGTCGGCTGCCTGCTGAGCGCGTTTTACCTGCTGCGTGCGTACGACGTTTACGTCGCGACCGCCGTCGCGGTGCTGCTGAACGTGGCGGTGGCGATCGTCGCGTGGGGTTTGCGCGGCCCGGCGCTGCCGCCGGTCGAAGCCGCGCAGCGACGTGGGCCGCAGCGCTCTTCATGGCCGATTTACCTCGCCGCGGGCGTGTCCGGTTTCACGGCGCTTTCAGCCGAAGTGCTGTGGACGCGCCATATAGCGCTGCTGATCGGCGGCACGGTGTACGCATTCGCCCTGATGCTCGCCGTGTTCCTGCTGGGGCTCGGCGCCGGCAGCGGCGCGGGCGCCGCGCTCGGTGCGCGACTCGACCCGCGCCGTGCGCTGGCTGCGTGCCAGTGGCTGTTGGCGGCCGCCATCGCATGGGCCGCCTACGTCATCGCGCGGTCGCTGCCGTATTGGCCGCTCGATGTTGAATTGCCCACGTCCGCGAGCGTCGCGCTCGAGCTCGACGTGCTGCGCATTGCGTTCGCGGTGCTGCCGGCCGCACTACTCTGGGGCGCGTCGTTTCCGCTTGCGCTCGCTGCTGTCGCCGCGCCGTCAACGGACTCGCGCCGCGCCGTCGCGCACGTCTACGCCGTGAACACGGCGGGCGCGATTGCAGGTGCGCTGCTCACGACGTTCGTGCTCGTTCCCGGCGTCGGCGGCCAGCACGCGCAACAGCTCGCGGCGGTGCTTGCCGCCGCCGTCGGAGTGGGGCTCTGGCTCTCGACGGGCTCAGGACGCGGGCGTGCGGTGCCAGCCGTCGCTGCGGCCGCGCTCGCCGGTGTGTTCGCGTGGTCCGTGCCTGCGCTGCCGCCCGCGCTCGTGGCGTACGGCCGGTTCCTGCCGACGCGCGGTGCGGGCGCGAACGTGGTGTATGTCGGCGAAGGGCTCACGGCGTCGGTGGCGGTCACGCGCGAGCCGAGTGGGGTGCTGACGTATCACAACGCCGGCAAGACGCAGGCCTCGACGTACCCGCAGGATCTGCGCCTGCAGCGCATGCTCGGGCACATGAGCACGCTCGTGGCGGAGAAGCCGGCCGATGTGCTCGTGATCGGGCTGGGCGCCGGCATCACGGCGGGCGCCGTGAGCATCGACCCGGCTGTCGAGCGTGTGGTGGTCGCGGAGATCGAGCCGCTCGTGCCGGCGCTCGCCGCGCGGTTCTTTGCCGAGCCCAACTTCGGCGTGGTCACGAACGCAAAGGTCGAGATTCGCATCGACGACGGCCGCCACTACCTCGCGACGACGAGCCGCAAGTTCGATGCGATCACGTCGGATCCGCTCGACCCGTGGGTCAAGGGCGCCGCGACGCTATACACGCGCGAGTTCTGGCAGCTCGCGAGGTCCCGCCTGAATGACGGCGGTGTCGTGACCGCGTTCGTGCAGCTGTACGAGACGGACTTAGCCGCCGTGCAGAGCCAGATCGCGACGTTCTTCAGCGTGTTCCCGAACGG
>PMCP01000059.1:11408-13071 GCA_003155415.1 Gammaproteobacteria bacterium
ATCTCATCGGCACGTTCGCGGGCCAAGCCTCGGACATGGCCGCCTGGCTGCCGGGCGCCGCGATCAACACCGACCGCAATCTGCGCCTCCAGTACCTGGCCGGCGCAGGCCTGAACGGCAACCGCGCCGGCGAGATCCTGCGCACGCTGATCGCACCGGCAGTGCCGTTCCCTGGCCGGCTATTTGTTGGCACGCCGGCGCAGCTCGAAGAGCTACGCCAACGATTGCAGGCCGCACGCGGCGACTGACCCCGTGCCGAAGGCGCTCTCGTGCACTCGCGTCACGCGCGATGAGCCTAGACCGGAACGCGATCTCCGATCGGCAACCGCCGGATCGCCTTACCGGTCACCGAGCGAATCGCATTCACGACCGCCGGCGCGAGCGGCGGCAAGCCCGGCTCGCCGACGCCGCTCGGCGCCTCGGTCGACGCCACGATGTGCACCTCGACTACCGGCATGTCGTTGATGCGCAGCGGCTGGTAGTCCGTGAAGTTCGACTGCTGCACGGCGCCGCCCACGAGCGTGATCTGCTCGCGCAGCGCGGCCGAGAGCCCGTAGCCAATGCCGCCTTCCATCTGGGCGCGCACCACATCCGGGTTCACGGCAATGCCACAGTCCACGGCGCACACCACGCGATCGACGGAGAACGTGCCGTCGCTCTTCACCGTGACTTCCGCGACCTCGGCCACGAAGCTACCGAACGACTCGTGCACGGCGACGCCGCGCCCGCGGCCTTTCGGTAGCGGTGTGCCCCAACCGGCTTTCTCGGCCGCCAGGTTCAGGACGCCGAGATGGCGCGGATGGTCCTTCAGCAATGCGCGCCGCACCTCGACCGGATCTTTACCGGCCGCTGCGACGAGCTCGTCCAGGAACACTTCGGTCGCAAACGCCGTGTGCGTGTGACCAACGGAGCGCCACCACAGCACGGGCACGCCGACCTCGGGGTGATGCACGTCGATCTTCTGGTTCGCGATCGCGTACGGCGTGCCGGCGCCCTCGACCGACGACGAATCGATGCCGTCCTTCATCATGAACTGCTCGAGCGCCGTGCCTTTGACGAGCGACTGGCCCACGATGGTCTGCGTCCACGCCACGATGTCGCCGCCTGCGTCGACACCGCCCGCAAGCCGATGGAAGTGCATCGGGCGATACTTGCCGGCGCGCATATCGTCCTCGCGCGACCATTGGAGCTTCACAGGTACGCGGCCGTCGATGGCCTTCGCGATCGTGACGGCTTCAGCGATGTAGTCGCTGTCCGGTACGGCGCGGCGACCGAAACTGCCGCCCGCGAATAGCGTGTTGATCTTGATCTGCTCGACTTTGAGCCCCGTGATGGCGGCGGCCTTCTGCTGATCGAATGTCTGGAATTGCGAGCCGGTCCAGATCTCGCACTCATCGGCGTGCAACGCGACGATGCAGTTCATCGGCTCCATCGATGCGTGCGCGAGGTAGGGAAACTCGAAATCGCCCGCAAGCTTCTTCTTGGCCTTGGTGAGCGCGGCGGGCGCGTCGCCATTGTTCAGCGCGACGAGCCCGGGCTTCCCCGCAAGCGCCTTGTACTCTGCACTGAGCTCGGCGCTGCCGCGTTTCTCGGCGGCGCTCTCATCCCACTGCACGGTCAGCGCTTCGCGGCCTTTGAGCGCCGTCCAGTAGCCGTCCGCGAG
>PMCP01000153.1 GCA_003155415.1 Gammaproteobacteria bacterium
ATGTACACCGACGACGCTACGTTCGGTGTCTCGCAAACGTGGGGCAGCGGCGTGAAGGTCTGGTTCCGCGGCCGCGACGAGCTCGCTCGCGCCGGCGGCGCCGACGGCAAGGGCGGCTGCCGCCCCACCCCGCCGAACGCCGAGTACCACATCGTGGCGAACCTCTCGATCACGGCCACGCCCGAAGGCGCCAAGGCCGTCTCCACGCTGCTCACGATGCAGAACAAGACCACGGCGCAAGGCGACCCGATTCACTGGGAGGGCGGTTACGAGGACACACTCGTGAAGACCGCGAAAGGCTGGCGCTTCAAGTCACGCGTGCACGTGTGGCCCGAGGTCAAGTGGACCGACCGGCCGCAGGACATGCCGGCGCGCAGTCTCGCGACGGAATAGCAGGTCACGACGAAGCTGCCGGCCGCTCCCTTCCTTGGCGCTCTTGGCGAGAGAATCTTTTTTTCGGCCGGCAGCTTCGCGTTCTAGTGACCGACAACCGCCTGCATGACGGCCGTCTCGAAGTCGTCGCGCAGCTGACCGCGCGTTTCGAGATTCGCCACCTGGGTCATGAAGATGGCAACGACCTTTTCCTTCGGGTCGATGAAGAAGTGCGTGTTGTACGCGCCACTCCAACCGTAGCTGCCCTTCGATAGCCACGTGTTGCGCGCCGCAGGGTCGCTGACAACGCGCACGCCGAGACCAAAACCTTCGCCTGCATTGCGACCCGGCAAAGTGTCGGGCGCAAACACCGACGCCATCGTCTCGACGGAGCGCCGACTCAAGAGCTGCTTGCCGTCGAGCTCACCGTCGTTCGCGAGCATGGTCGCAAACCGCAGGTAATCCTCGGCCGTGCTCGAAAGCCCACCGCCACCCGAGAAGTACGCGCCGTTCATGAACGCCCCGTCCGCGGCCTTCTGCAGTACACCGTTAATGCGTTGGTACAGCGTCGGCTTTCGCGCCTGGACGCCGTCGCGGTAGAAGAACGTATCCTTCATGCCGAGTGGCGCGAAGATTCGCTGCTCGACGAATCGGTCGAACGGCAGGCCCGACGCCACCTCGACCACGCGCGCGAGCACGTCAAAGCCGTATTGCGGACTGTAGGCCCAATGCGTGCCTGGCTGAAAATCGAGAGGAATGCTCGAGAGACGTGGCAGGGCCTGCGCCAGTGTTTCCCCGCTGCCGACCACGAAGGGGTAGGCAGTGCTCGCACCCGAGCTCATGAGGCCCGACGTGTGCGACAGCAGATCGCGAATCAGGATCGGCCGTTGCGCCGGCACGATACGACTGGGTTGCGGCGCGGACGCCGTGAAGGCCGGCGACGGCGGCGTGAAGCCTTCCGTGTTCGGCACGGTCACGTTCAGCGTCTGCAGCGCGGGGATGAACATGCCGACGGGATCCGTTAGCCGTACCTTGCCCTCCTCCGCGAGCATCAGGATCGACACCGCAACGATGGGCTTCGTCATCGACATGATGCGAAACACGGCGTCGGTGCGCATCGGCGTCTTCGACTCCAAGTCCATGACACCCTGGGCGGTGAGCATCGCGATGCGGCCGTTGCGCGCGATCAGCGTCACGGAGCCCGTGAACGTGCCGGCGTCGATGTTGCGCTGCATGAGCTCCGTGACACGCGCGAGCCGCGGCGTCGACAAGCCCACGCTCTCGGGCTTCACCGTAGGCGTGGCCGCGTCCACCGCAGTCACAAGGGTGAACGCAAACGCGAGCCAGAACACCCTACCGATCACACGACGGCTTCGCATGCTTCCCCTCCCAATCGCTGGCAGGCATCATCGCCCAGCGTTGTAACGACGGTAAAGTGATCCCTCCGCCCGCGGTTCCATGACGCGAAAGCCGGGAAAAGATCTCTCGCGTTTTCCGGAATCGAACAGAGAGGTTTTGGTAGAGTGGCGCCGCGGGTAGGAAAGGGGGTGCTGTCATGCGATTGGTCCGTATTCTTCTAGCCACGTTCACGCTGATGCCGTATCTAGCCACCAGCCAACCTGCGCCCCCTGCGCTCGGCGGCGCTTTCGCCGTGGGGTACGTCGAAACCCGCGCCGCGGCCACCGATGCCGGGCGTTCCGCGCTCGAGGACTACCGCAACGCGCTGCGGCAGCAGACCGGTTGCATCGCCGTGGAGCTGTACACGCAGACGGGCCGCCCCGGGCATTTCGCGGTGCTCGAGACTTGGCGCAATCAGGCGGCGCTCGATGCGCGCGACCCGGCGGTGAAGCGCCTGCTCATGGACGCGCTGCAGCCGATCCGCACCAGCGACTACGACGAACGGCCGTACAAGGCGTTGACCTTGGCTGCCGACAAAGCCGTCGGCGGCGCTCGTACGCAAGGCGTGTTCGTCGTCTCGCACGTGGACGTAGCACCGAACACGGAGGCGCCGAACTTGCTGCAGAAGCTTGCAGATGCAAGCCGACAGGAAGCCGGCAACTTGCGCTTCGACGTGATTCAGCACAAAGAGCGCGCGAATCATTTCACGGTCGTGGAGCACTGGCAGAGCCAGGCGGCCCTCGACACGCACGTTGCCGCCGCGCACACGCGCGAGTACCGCGACGCGCTGCAGCCGTTGACCGGCAGTCCGCTCGACGAGCGGGCTTACACGCCGATCGACCCTCGGGTGAAGTAAAGCAGTCTCAGCGCGCCGAGAGCGCGGGCGCTTCCTCGTGCGCATGAGCGGCGCGCTCTCGCAGCAGCGGCACGTCGATCGTCGCGAGCAGACCCGTGCCGTCAGGCTGGCCCGGAGTGAGGCGCAGCACGCCGTCGTGGGCGCGAGCGATTTCGCGCACGATCGCGAGCCCGAGCCCGCTGCCGGGCTCCCTCGCCGCTGCGCCGCGATAGAAGCGATCGAGCACGCGCGATCGCTCGTCGTCGGATAGGCCCGGGCCGTTGTCGTGAACCGTCAGGCGCGCGTGCTTGCCGTCACTGCTCGTCTCCACCTTGATCTTTGCGCCACGCGGCGCATACCGAATCGCGTTGTCGACGAGATTCGCGATCATCTCCGCGATCATCAGCGAGTCGCCGCGTAGGGTGACGGGCGCTTCGTCGCGGTTCAGCTCCAGCGTCTGCTGTTTCGCGTGCGCCGAAGGTTCGTAACGCGCCAGCACCTCCTCCGCCACGCTCGCGAGATCGACGGGCGCGAGTGCCGCGCCGCCGGCGAGCCCGGCCTCGGCACGGCTCAGGTTGAGCAGCTGATTGGCGAGGCGCGTGAGCCGTTCGCACACGCTTTGCATCTGCGTGATGTTCGCGCGCAGCGAATCGAAGTCGCGCGCGCGCAGCGCGAGCTCGGTCTGCGTTCGGAGCACGGTGATTGGCGTTCGCAGTTGATGCGTCGCGTCCGCGAGGAAGCGGCGCTCCGTCTCGAGCACCGTGGACAAGCGCGCCATCAGCTCGTTGATGGCTTCCGCCTGACTGCGCAGCTCGCTCGGCAAGCCGCGCAGCGACAGCGGCTGCAGATCCGCCGGATCGCGGTTGCCAATCGCCGCGCGCAACGCCGCCAGCGGCCGCAAGCCCCAACCGATGCCGAGCCACACGAGTGCCACGATCGATCCCAGGAACGCGATCTGCACGGGCACCATCGCGAGCGTGGCTTCGCGCGCCAGCCGCGTGCGCTTGCGCAACGTCTCGGCCACGCGAACCACGAAGTGGTTGCCGTTGCCCGTGTCGAACACATGTTCGACGATGCGAAGCGGTGCGTCCGCGAGCCTTCCGTCGTAGAAGTAGCCCGCATCGGTCGGTGCGCGCCGGACGCTGGGCGCCGGGATATTCGCCGTGCCGCCGAGACGCACGCTGCCTGCGAACACCTCGAAGTACACGTCGTCCTGCGGATCGACCTCGAGCATCTTGCGCTCGTCGTCCGACAGAGCGAGCGAAGGTCTGCCGTCGTCGATGCTGATCTGAGTGGCCAGTGTCAGCGCGGTGTCGTACAGCGCGCGGTCATAGGCAATCGCGGTGAACCGCAGCACGCTCGAATACGCGCTCCACGCCCACAAACCCAGCAGAGCCGCGAGCGCCGGTAGCAACAGCAGCACGAGTCGCTGCCGGATCGTGAGCCGCTCCAGGAGACTAGGTTGCGCCATACGGCTCGAGCACGTAGCCAACGCCATGCACGGTGCGAATCACGAACCCTTCTTTCTCGAGCTTACGACGCAGGCGATGCACGTAGACTTCGACCGCGTTGTCGCCCACGGCGCCATCGTGATCGGCCAGGCTCTGCCCCAACCGCGCCTTCTGCACCACGTGGCCCGGACGCTGCATCAACACGGTGAGCACGTCCAGCTCACGCGGCGGCAACGCCAATAGCGCGCCACGCAGCTTGGCGAACTGCCCTGGAAATACCTGCAACGGCCCGTTCATCAGTGTTTGCGCTCCGCCGGCCGCACGCCGGATCAGCGCCGCGACTCGTGCTTCGAGCTCCTCGAGCGCGAAGGGTTTCGCGAGATAGTCGTCGGCGCCGAGCCGAAGCCCGAGCACGCGGTGCTCCACGCCGTCGCGGGCCGTGAGCACGAGCACGGGCATCGGGTTGTCCGACGCGCGCAGCCGGCGCAGCACATCGAGCCCGTCCATCTGGGGCAGGCCTAGGTCGAGCACCATCAAGGCGAAGCTGCGCGCCGCGAGTAACGCGACCGCAGCCTGGCCGTCGGCGACGGTTTCCACCGCATACCCCGTCAACGTCAGCGCATCCCGCAGCGTCTGCCGCAGGTCGGGATCGTCTTCGACTACGAGGATCTGGGTCACTGCCGAAAGGTTTCTGTAAGGCGGCTGCCACGAATATTAACGCTCGCTTCACCGGCGCGTTGTCGTTTCGCAAAGGATTTCGCATGGTTTCGCCCACGTTCCCGGCCCTTAGTCCCGTCTGGATTGGCGTGCTCGGCGTCGCATGCCTGCTTGGCGCCGCGGGCTGCTCGAGCCGTGGAGCTTCAGGCGTAGAGACGATCGTCACGACGGATACACCAAACCCATTCATCGAAGTGGCCGCTGCGGGCTCGGCCGGGCAATCCTGGGGCAGCGCGATACCCGCGCATCTCGTGTTTCGGCCGCGCGGCGTCGCTGCGGTCGCGGCCTCGGTCGACGCTCGCGTCGTCACGATCGACACGCGGCTTGGCGCGAATGTCAAAGCCGGCGACCCGCTGGTCACACTACAGAGCAGCGATGCGGCGAAAGCTCGCGCGGAGTTCATGGCCGCGGAAGCTCAGGAAGCCGCAGCCGCTGACGCGCTTCGCCGGCAAACCGAGCTCGTTACGCGCGGCGTCGGGCTCGAGGTGGAACGCTTTGCGGCCGAGACGGATCTGAAGGCGGCGCAGGCGGAACTCGCACGTGCGCGCGGCGCATCCGCGCTGCTCGGACCGGGCGAAGGCAGCACGCTCGTGCTGCGCGCCCCGACGGCCGGAGTAGTGATGGCTCTGCACGCGACCGTCGGCACGGTCGTGAACGCCGGCAGCGAGCCGCTCGCCGAGATCGGCGATCCGAGCGCGGTGTGGGTGCAAGCGGATGTGACCGAAACGGCTATCGGCGCGGTGCACGTGGGCGGCATGGCGCGCGTGCAAGTGGGTGCGACCGACGCGAAGTTCGACGCGGTGATCGACGGCTTCGGCAGCCGCGTCGACGATGATCAGCGCAGGATCGCCGTGTACCTGCGCCCCGTCAGCGCGCCGCCCGGTCTACTGCCCGGCATGCTCGCGCAAGTACGTCTCGACGTCGGCGAGGATTCCGCGATCAGCGTGCCGGTCGAGGCCGTGCTGATCAAGAACGGTACGGACCGCGTGGTGTACGTGCGCGACGACGAGGGTCACTACAAGGCCCGAGCGGTGCGCACCGGCGTGGAACGCGAAGATCACATCACCATCGTCGAGGGTTTGCACTCAGGCGAGAACGTGGTCGTGCGCGGAGCGCTGTTGCTCGACGACGACGCCGAACAGTTGCTCTAGGCCCCGCATGCTCAAATTCATCATCGAGACCTGCGTCCATCGCCGGGCCGCGACGGTATTCGCGACGATCGTAGTCGCGATCTTCGGAATAAACGCCTACTTGAATACGCCGATCGAGGCGTACCCCGACGTCACGAATGCACAGGTCACGGTCATCGCGCAGATGCCGGGCTACGCGTCGGAGGAAATGGAGCGGCAGGTAACCGTGCCACTCGAGCGGGCGTTGAATGGCACGCCGGGCATGACGCTGCTGCGCAGCGAGAGCCTGTTCGGCCTCTCGCTCGTGACGCTGATCTTCGGCGACGACGTCGACGCGTTCAAGGCGCGCATGGTCGTCTCGCAGCGCCTGACCCAGGCCGATCTGCCGGAAGGCGTGACGCCCGTGCTAGCGCCGGAAGCCACGCCCCTCGGCGAGATCTACCAGTTCACGCTCCGAAGCGACCGTCACGACCTATACAAGCTGCGCTCGGAGATGCAGTGGAACGTCACGCGCGTGCTGCGCCAAGTCGAGGGCGTCGCGGATGTGCTGGCGTTCGGCGGCTACCTGAAAGAGCTGCACGTGGAAGCGGACCCGGAAAAGCTGCGCGCATCGGGCGTCACGATCGCGGAGCTCGAGGATGCGATCGGTAAGGCGAACCTGAACGTCGGCGGCGGCTTCCTGCGCCATGGCGATCAGGAGCTCACGATCCGCGGCATCGGCTTCATCGATTCCGCAGAAGACATCAAGAAAATCCCGCTGAAAAGCGGCGCGGGCCTCTCATTAACGGTGGGCGACGTCGCGACGATCAAGATCGCGGCCACGCCACGTCGCGGCTCCGTGGGCTATGGCGACAAACGCGAAGTCGTCGAAGGCTTCGTGATCATGCGCCGCGGCGAAAATCCGTCGCTCGTGCTCGACGGCGTGCACGAGCAAGTCAACGCGCTCAACAAAACGATTCTCCCGGCCGGCATGAAGATCGAGCCGTTCATCGACCGCACCGACCTCGTGAGCCACACGCTCTCCACCGTGCACGACAATCTGTTGCACGGGTTCCTGCTCGTCGTTGCCGTCGTGTGGCTGTTCCTGCGCACGGCAATCGGCTCGAGCATCGTCGCCGTGGTGATTCCGCTCGCGCTGCTCGTCGCATTCATCGGGTTGTATGCGATCGGCTTGCCGGCCAATCTGATCTCGATGGGCGCCATCGACTTCGGCATTCTCGTGGACGGCGCCGTGGTGCTCGTCGAACGTGTAACGCACGCGATAGGCGTCGAGCGCCCACAGACCCGCCGCGAGCTCCTGCACCTCGTGATCACCTCCGCCGTGGACGTGGGCCGCCCCACGTTCTACGCGATGTCGATCATCATCGCCGCTCTAGTTCCCGTGTTCACGCTGCAATCGGTCGAGGGTCGAATCTTCCGGCCGCTCGCACTGACCTACGCGTTCGCACTCGTCGGCGCACTCGTGTTTTCGTTGACCGTGGTCCCCGCGCTGTGCGCGTACCTGTTCCGTCCAGACCATACGAGCCGCGAGCCGCAGTGGCTGGAACGTCTGCGCCGCACGTATCGCACGGCGCTCGACCGCGCGCTCGGACATCGCACGTATGCGCTCGTAGCGGGTCTCGTGCTCGTCGTCGGCGGCGTGTTCGCCGTATCACGCGTCGGCACGGAGTTCCTGCCGGAGCTCGACGAGGGCGACTTCGACGTCGTCGTCGAAATGCCGGCCAGCATCGCGATGACGGTGGGCCAGGACATGCTCGTCGACATTCGCAAGCGGATCCAGGAATTCCCCGAGGTGCTCGGGGTGCTGAGCGAGCACGGCCGCCCCGAGGACGGCACCGACAACGAAGGCGTGAACATGTCGGAGACCTACGTCCATCTGAAGCCAAAGGCCGACTGGCGCGAAGGCTGGGACAAGGAGCGCCTCGTGCAAGCCATGCGCGCACGTCTCCTGGAGATCCCCGGCGTGCGCTTCAACTTCTCGTCGCCGATCAAGGACAACGTCGAGGAATCCGTGAGCGGCGTACGCGGCAAGGTGGTTCTGAAGATCTTCGGCGAGGATCTCTCGAAGATGCGCGCCACGCTCGAGGAAGCGAAGGCCGCGCTGAAGGACATTCCCGGCATCACCGATCTCGACCTGTACCGCGACGCGTCTACTCCGCAGCTGCGCGTGAAGCTCGACCGCGCCGAGCTCGCGCATGCCGGCGTGCCGGTTCGCGACGCGGCGCGCAGCATCGAGACCGCGCTGTCGGGCCGCGTAGTAACTCAGTTCTACGAAGGCGAACGGCCGGTGCCCGTGCGGCTGCAGTACCCGAAGAACGTGCGCGACGACCAGGAGAAGATCGCCACGCTTCCAATAGACACTTCGAGCGGCACGAGCGTACCGCTCAAGCAATTGGCAAAGCTCGAGGTCGCAGACGGCGTGGCCTCGATCGTGCGCGAGGGCAACATCCGCTTCCTCGCATTGAAGTTCAACGTCGAAGGCCGCGACATGGGCTCGGTGGTGAAAGACGCCACCGCGGCCGTGGCCGCGCACGTGAAGCCGCCGGATGGTCACTACTTCGTGTGGGGTGGAGAATTCGAGAATCAAGCACGCGCCGTGCGGCGGCTCGAGATCGTGGTGCCGATCGCGGTGCTGCTCGTGCTCGGCCTCTTATACGCGGCGATGAACAGCGGGCGCAGCGCGCTCGCGATCCTCGCGACCGTGCCGTTCTCTCTCTCCGGCGGCGCGTTCGCGTTGTTCGCGGCGGGCATTCCGCTATCCGTGAGCGCCGTGATCGGGTTCATCGCGTTGCTCGGCCAGGTGTCGTTGATGGGCGTGCTAGTGCTGTCGGCCACCGAAACGCGGCGGCGCGCCGGCGAGGCGCTGCTCCCGGCACTGCTCGACGGCGCGAGCGAACGGCTGCGCGCCGTGCTCATGGCGTCGTCACTCGCGATGCTCGGCCTGCTGCCGATGGCCCTGTCGACCGGCGTCGGCAGCGAGACACAGCGGCCGTTCGCGCTCGTGGTCGTGGGCGGCATGATCACGACTTTGTTCGTCGCGCTATTCGTGCTGCCGGCGCTCTACACCTTCATCACTACGGCGACTCTGAAGACGCCGGAAGAATTGGACGCATGAGATTGTCGATTCGCTTCGCGCGCAAGCTTTTGGCGCTGCTCACTATCGGGGTCGCTCTCGGCAGACCGGCCGCCTATGCGGCCGACCCCCCACCACCCCCTGCCGAAACGACGTGGGCGGATGTGCTGCGACTTGCGCGCGAGGCGACCCCACGCGTCGCGCTCGAGCGCGCCTCGGTTGCGCTGGCCGCGGCCGACCGCCGCACCGCAAGCGCTCTGCCTAACCCGACCTTGACTCTCGGCCGCGACAGGCCGACGGGCGGCGACCCGACGCTGTTCACCGGCGACAAGCTCGACAGCGTGGGCTTCGAAGTGCCGTTGCACGCGCCCGGGCTGCGCGGCGCACGAATCCGCGCCGCGGACCAGACATTACTGGCCGCACGCAATCAGGCTCAGGCACACGTGAACACACTCGTGGCCGACGCGGGCGAAGCCTACATCGAGCTGCTGCTCGGCCAGCGCGAAGTGGAAGTGCTCGGCGGCGCGCAGCGGGAACTCTCCCGGCTTCATGAAGTGGTGGCGGCCCGCCAGCAGAGCGGCGTCTCGAGTCAGTACGATGTGCTGCGTCTCGACGTCGAGATCGCGAGCTGGCGTGGGCGTCTGCACCAAGCGCAAACCGACGTGCTCCAGCGTCGGGCTAAACTCGCCGCGCTGCTCGGCATCGCCGGTTGGCAACCCGTGGCTGTCGGGGAGCTACGCGCACTGGCCGAGCAACTGCAGCCCGAGGGCGGCATCTTCGACGTGGGGACTCACCCGGCGCTCATCGCAGCGACGGCCGAGCAGTCCTCTGCGGAGCACCGCGTCACCGTCGCGGAACGCGAGCGCCTGCCTGAGATCTCACTCGACGTCGACAAAAGCCGCACAGCGGCTCCGTTCGGCGAGAGCCGCCACATTGGTATAACCGTGGAACTGCCGATCATGAATCGGCGGCAAGGTGCACTCGACCACGCGCGCGCCGAAGCAGATGCGGCCGCGCAGGAGCGCCGCCTGACCGAGGCCGAGCTCACCACCGATCTGCGGCGCAGCGGGGATGTGGCAACGCAACGGCAACAGGTGCTCGAGCAGTTCGACGGCGAGGTCGCGCGGCGACTCCCGGAGCTGAAGGACATGGCCGAAGTGGCTTACCGCGTCGGCAATACGCCGATGCTGGAGCTGCTCGATGCCGTGCGCACACGCTACGAAGCTCAGATCGAGCAGGCGACGCTCGAGGCCGAGCTCGCCGAAGCGCGGCTCGACGTGACGCAGGCGCACGGCTCGCTCGGCGTCCGGTTCTAGTCCGGGCGCGCGATCAGGTCCAGCTGACCGCGACGCGCAATGCGCCGGTCGAACAGCCCCCACGCGCCTTCGTTGCCGTGCCATGCGCCGCCGGTCGCGGCCTTCGCGTATTCGGTGGCGCGCGTCTCGAAGAAATTTGCGTGCTCCACGCCGTTCAAGATAGCCGTGAGCCACGGCAACGGGTGGTCCTTCACACCGTAAAGCGCCGGCAGGCCGAGCTGCTTCAAGCGCCAATCTGCGATGTAGCGGATGTAGGCCTTCACGTCTTCGCCCGCGAGCCCTTCGATCGGGCCGAGCTCGAATGCGAGGTCGATGAACCGGTCCTCGAGCCTCACCACGGTGCGTGCGCAATCCATGATGTCGTCCTTGACCGCGCTCGTGAGCGCGCCGGTCTCGGCCGCGAACGTGTGGAACAGGCGAATGATGCCCTCGCAGTGCAGCGTCTCGTCGCGCACGGACCAACTCACCACCTGCCCCATGCCGCGCATCTTGTTGTGACGCGGGAAGTTCAACAGGATCGCGAAGCTCGCGAAGAGCTGCAGCCCTTCGGCGAAGCCGCCGAACATCGCGAGCGTACGCAGGATGTCGCCTTCGTTCTCGACGCCGAACGTCTGCAGATAGTCGTGCTTGTCGCGCATGGCGGAGTAATCCAGGAACGCCACGAACTCCGAGTCCGGCATGCCAAGCGTTTCGAGCAGCAGCGCATACGCGGCGATGTGCACGGTCTCCATGTTCGCAAACGCCGCGAGCATCATCTTGATCTCGGTGGGTTTGAACACGCGCGCGTAGCGCTCCATGTAGTTGTCCTGCACCTCCACATCGGCCTGGGTGAAGAAGCGGAACACCTGCGTCAGCAGGTTGCGCTCGGCGTCCGTCAAACGCGTGCTCCAGTCCTTGCAGTCCTCGCCGAGCGGAATCTCTTCCGGCATCCAGTGGATCTGCTGCTGCCGGCGCCAGTACTCGATGGCCCAGGGATAGCGCAGCGGCTTGTAGCTCTTGCTCGGCACCAGCAAGCCGGGGCGCTGCAGCAGCTCGATCTGACTCAAGTTCGTTACTGACATGCGATGCACTCGTCGTATTTGTTTTCGTCGACCCCGAGGGCTCGAACCGGCCAGTGGCGCGTGTTGTCGCCGTCGACGCCGGCAAACCCGGCGCGCTGCACGGATTTCGATCGGCAGTAATAGAGACTCTTCACGCCGCGCTCCCACGCCATCCAGTGCAGCATCAAGAGATCCCACTTGTGCAGATCGCTGCGTAGATACAGGTTCACCGACTGGCCCTGGCAGATCAGCGGCGCGCGATCGGCCGCGAGCTCCACGACCCAGCGCTGGTCGATCTCGAACGCCGTGCGGAAGATGGCCTTCTCGTTGTCGTCGAGACCCTCGAGATGCTGTACCGAGCCCTCGTGCGCGAGGATCGATTGCCACGTCTCTTCCGTGTCGAGCCCTTTGGCCGCCAATGCTTTCGTGAGAGCCGGATTGCGAACGCTGAAGGATCCCGACAGCGTCTTGTGCGTGTACACGTTGCCGGGAATCGGCTCGATGCACGCGCTCGTTCCGCCACAAATCACGCTGATGCTGGCCGTCGGCGCAATCGCAAGCTTGTGGCTGAACCGCTCTTGCACGCCGCGTTCCGCGGCATCGGGGCACGCGCCACGCTCCTCCGCCAGCACGCGCGAAGCCGCGTCCGCGGCGCTGCGAAGATGGCGGAACATCCTCAAGTTAGCCGACCGCGCGAGCGCACTCTCGAACGGAATGCCGTTCTGCTGCAGGTACGAGTGAAAGCCCATGGCCCCTAGTCCCACGGAACGCTCGCGCATAGCCGAGTAGCGCGCCGAAACCATGGAGTCCGGCGCGCGCGTGATGAAGTCCTGCAGCACGTTGTCGAGCATGCGCAGCACGTCTTCGATGAAGCGCGGCTCGCTCTGCCACTCGTCCCACGTCTCGAAATTCACTGACGCGAGGCAGCAGACGGCCGTGCGCGTCTGCCCGTGCTGGTCGCGGCCCGTCGGCAGCAGGATCTCGCTGCACAGGTTCGACTGGCGCACCTTCAATCCAGCCGCGCGCTGATGCGGCGCGAGCTCGCGGTTCGCGGTGTCAATGAACAACAGATACGGCTCGCCCGTCTGCAGCCGCGTCTCGAGAATCTTCTGCCAGAGCTGCCGCGCGCCGACACGTTTGACGATTTCGCCGGTGTGCGGGCTCTTCAACGCGAACGGCAGATCGTCGCGCACGGCGAGCATGAACTCGTCCGTGACGCACACGCCGTGGTGCAGGTTCAGGCTCTTGCGGTTGAAATCGCCGGACGGCTTGCGGATCTCGACGAATTCCTCGATCTCGGGGTGGTGCACGTCGAGATATACGGCGGCCGAGCCTCGGCGCAGCGAGCCCTGCGAGATCGCGAGCGTCAGCGAATCCATGACGCGCACAAACGGAATGATGCCGGACGTCTGGCCAGAACCCTTGACCGCTTCGCCAATCGAGCGCACGTCGCCCCAGTACGTGCCGATGCCGCCGCCGTTCGACGCGAGCCACACATTCTCGGTCCACGTGCCGACGATGCTGCCGAGATCGTCCTCGACGGAGTTCAAGAAGCACGAGATCGGCAGACCGCGCTCGGTGCCGCCGTTGCTCAAGATGGGAGTGGCCGGCATGAACCACAGGCGCGACATGTAGTCGTAGAGGCGCTGCGCGTGGCCGGCGTCGTCGGCGTAAGCGCGCGCCACGCGCGCGAACAGATGCTGCGGTGTCTCGCCCGGCATCAAATAGCGGTCTTGCAAAGTCGCGCGGCCGAAGCCCGTGAGCAGCGCATCGCGCGCGGAATCGATGACCGGGTAGCGCGCAGGCGGTGCACTCTGCTCGAAGCGCAACGACACGGCGTCCGCCAGAGGAGCCGCGGGCGCGGACGTTTCGTCCACCGAAGTGTTTAGATGCAGCGCCGCATAGCGCGACGCCGCTTTGACCTGATCCGGTTGTGTGGCCATTCCGCTCCTACGAAAAAATGGGGCGGATGGAAAGCGCGACGCGGACGTTGCCGCATCACACTCCTGCCCAGCACACCCCGGCTGACAGAACGTTGTGCGCTTCGGCAGGTCTCCTGGCTCGCCGCTTATGAGCAGTTCGGTCTGCCTTCCCGGAGCACAAGCCCCAGTGGCGTGATCGGACGACTGCGTCGCGGCCTACAGTTGCGGGGGCAGCTCCGGCATCGAGCGAACTCTGACCGGATTCCCTTTTCGTCGCACTCGCGTGCGAACCGAGGCACCACTAGATATTGGGTGCCGAGTCGCTAGCTTGTCAACATGTTGTGTGTGGCGCGTTACTTCACCGTGTAGTCGCGGCCCTGCATGCACGCGATGAACGCGCGGTTGTAGTCGTCCATGAGCTGCGCCTTTGCGCGCTTCTTCGCGGTCGCCGGGTCGAGCCCGCTTTGCTCGACCGCCCAGCCGTTGCACTCCTGGCGATCCTGCGCCGCTTGCGCGGCGGTTTGCCCCTTCGCGGGATACGCAAACAGATTCTCGGTCACCTTGTCGTCCTGCTTAGCAGGGGCCCTGTAGGCGTAGGGATACGGGTAGCCGTACGCGTACGGCGAATAGAACCAGGGGTCGTACCAGCCGTAGTACGGGGATCCGAATCCGAACCCAATGCCGATCCGCGGACCGTAGAATCCGCGCGCCTCGGCGGAAGCGCTCGCCAACGCGAACGTGCCAAGAACAATCAACGTGAGTGTCTTCATGATCATCACCTCTTACGTTTACAACGGCCGAAGAGCCATCTCAGTTGACGGTCGGCGACCGCCTGTTGCCAGGCGTTGAGGTTTCTTGGGTCAGCGTGGCGTCGTCGCCGCGCAGGGAGTGTTATGCGGCCGGGGTCTCGACGGCGGGGCCGATCTCACGCGCCTCACCCTTTGCGGGGCCGCGCATGAAGCGGCCCGCGAAACGGTCGAGATACACGTAGATCGACGGCGTGATGTACAGCGTAAGCAGCTGCGACAGCATCAGGCCACCCGCGACGCAAAGGCCGAGCGGGCGCCGCGATTCCGCGCCCATGCCGGTGCCAAACGCGATCGGCAGCGTTCCCATGAGCGCCGCCAGCGTCGTCATCATGATCGGCCGGAAGCGCACGATCGCCGCCTCGTAGATCGCGCGCTCCGGCGGCACAGACTCGGACCGCTGCCTGCTGATNNCTTCTTCACGATGCCGATCAACATGACCATACCGACGAATGCGTAGAGCGTGAGCGGTAAGCCGGCGAGGTACAGCGTGAGCAACCCGCCGACTGCGGCCGAAGGCAGGCCCGACAATATCGTGAGCGGATGAATGAAGCTCTCGTAGAGAATTCCGAGAATGATGTAGACCACGAGGATCGCAATGCCGAGCAGGAGCCCCATATTCTGAGTCGCGGCCTGGAACGCGCCGGCGGTTCCCTGGAAGCTGCCGGAGATCGTCGGCGGAATTCCGATCTTGGCGCTCGCCTTCTCAATGCCGCTCACGGCGTCACTGAGCGCATAGCCATCCTGCAGATCAAACGAGATCGTCACGGCGGGCACCGAGCCCGAATGGTTGACGCTGAGCGGTATCGTGCTGGTGCGCGTCTTCGTCACGGCGGAGAGCGGCACGAGCGTGCCTGAGCTCGAGCTCAGGTACAGCTGCTTCAACGACGAGGCGTTGCGCTGCAGCTCCGGCAGCAATTCCAGGATCACGGGATACTGGTCATTCGACGCGTAGATCTGCGAGATCTGCTGGCCGCCGAACGAGTCGCCCATGGCCGCCTGGATGTCGAGCACCGCGACACCGAGCGCGGCGGCCCGGTCACGATCGATCTCGACCTCGAGCGACGGCGCCGCGCGATCGAAATCGCTGTTCACGCCGATGAAGCCCGGAGTCGTTTTCAGCTCGTCCTCGAGATCGGACGCGACGCGCTGCAGCTGATTCAGGTCGATGCCCTGCAGCGTGTATTGATAGCTCGATCGCGAATTGCGTCCGCCGATGCGCAGCGCCGGCGGGTTCGTGACGAACACGTTGACGCCCGTGATGTTCGACAGCTTGCGGCGCAGCTCGCGCGCGACTTCGTCGGACGACTTCTTGCGCTCGCGCAGCGGCTTCAGCATGGCGCGCACCTGCGCGCCGTTGCTGCCCGCGCCGCTCGAGCCGACCTGAAACATCGCGCCCTTCGTGCTCGGGTCGGCGTTCACGATATCCGCGACCTGCTTGCCGTACGCCACCATTTTCTCGAACGACGTGCCATTCGCGCCTTGCACGGAGACCTGCACCACGCCCGTGTCGTCGGCCGGCAGGAAGTCCTGCGGCATGATCATGAACATCCCGACGGTGGCGGCAATACTGGCTGCGAACATGCCGATGACGACCGGCTTGTGCGCGAGGCTCCACACCAACGTCCGGTCGTACAGGTTCTGCAGCCAAATGAACGAGCGTTCGCTCGCGCGATGGAAAGCGTTCTGCTTCCGCCCGTGCTCGTCGCGCAGGAAGCGCGCACAGAGCATCGGCGTCAACGTGACCGACACGACGCCCGAGACGAGCACCGCGATCACGATCGTGACGGCGAACTCGTGCAGCAGACGCCCGACGATGCCGCTCATGAATATGATCGGGATGAACACCGCGGCCAGTGACACCGTCATCGACAAGATCGTGAAGCCGATCTCCGACGCGCCGTCGATCGCGGCCTGGTACGGCTTCTTGCCCATTTCCATGTGCCGCACGATGTTCTCGAGCACCACGATGGCGTCGTCGACCACGAATCCCACCGACAGCGTCAACGCCATCAACGATAGGTTATCGAGGCTGTAGCCGAGCGCGGACATGCCGGCGAACGTGCCGATGATGGCGATCGGTAGCGCGAGCGACGGGATGATGGTGGCAGATGCGCGCCGCAGGAACAGGAAGATCACGCCGACGACGAGCGAGCCCGCAATCAGCAATGACCGCTGAACGTCGTCGATCGACGCGCGAATCGTCACGCTGCGGTCGTAGCGAACCGACATCTCGATGCCGGCGGGCAGCGACGCCTCGAAGCGCGGCAGCACGGCCTTGACCTCGTTGATGACGTCGATCGTGTTCGAGCCCGGCTGGCGGTTGATCGCGACGTTGATGGCCGGTTCGCCACGGTACCAGTTGCCGTCGCGCAGGTTCTGCACGCTGTCGATGACGTTCGCGACGTTCTCGAGTCGTACGGGCGCACCGTTGCGGTACGCGATGATCTGGCGGCCGAACGCAGCTGCGCTGTGCAGCTGCCCGTCGGTGTGGATGATCGCGGCGTCGTCGACGCCGTTCAGCGCGCCTGTGGCCTGGTTCGCGTTGGCCTGCTGCGTGGCCTGCGCGAGCTGATCGATGCCGATGCCACGGGACGCGAGCGCGGCCGGATCGGCCTGTATCCGCACCGCGTACTTCGCGGCGCCAAAGACATTCACCTGCGCGACGCCGTTCAGCGTGGAAAGTTGGCGCGCGAGCAACGTCTCGGCGTAACGGTCCACCATCGTCATCGGCAGGGTCTTCGACGTCAAAGAAAGGAACAGGATGGGCTGCTCGGCTGGATTCTCCTTCTTGAACGTCGGGGGATTCAGCATCGTCTTCGGCAACTGCCGTATCGCGTCCGACATCGCCGCCTGCACGTCCTGCGCAGCTGCGTCGATGTTGCGGTCGAGCCGAAACTGCAGCGTGATTTGCGTATTGCCCTGGCTGCTCGTGGACGTCATCGAGTCGATGCCGGGCACAGTCGTGAACACGTTCTCGAGCGGCGCCGCAACGGCCGAGGCCATCGTTTCCGGATCAGCGCCGGCGAGGCTCGCCTGCACGTTGATCGTCGGGAAGTCGACGTTCGGTAGCTCGTTGACCGGTAGTGTGAAATAGCCGACGAGGCCAAAGATCACGAGCGCCGCCATGACGAGCGTCGTCATCACGGGATAGTCGATGAAGCGGCGCGAGACGTTCACTGGCTCACGGCCGCGGCGGCTTTCTGGTCGCGCGCGTTGTCCACGAACACGGCCAGGCCTGGCACGACGCGCAGCTGGCCGTCGATGATCACTTTGTCGCCGGGGTGCACGTTACCCTCGATGGCGTCGGAGGTGCCGTCGTCGAACAGAACGGTGACGGTACGCTGCTCGGCACGGTTGTCGGCGGTGACTGCATACGCATACAGCCCGTCCGGGCCGCTGTTCACGGCCTCGCGCGGAACGACCGTGGCGCCCGGAATCGCACCGAGCTCGATCGTCACGTCGACGAGCTGGCCTGGGACAAACGAGGAATCGGCGTTCGCAAACGTGGCGCGCAGCTCGATGGTGCCGGTCGTCCCGTCGACACGGTTGCTGACGAAGTCGACGGGCGCCGAATACTGGCCGCCTCCCTGCGCTCGCTGGTCGACGCTGGCGACGAGCCCGCCGGCGCTCGCGCGCGCCTGAATCCGCGGCAGATCGGACTGCGGCAGCGAGACCGACACCTTGATCGGTTGAATTTGATTGATCGTGACGAGCACCGCGGTGGAGTTGTTCGCAACGAGGTTGCCGGGCTGCACGAGGATCGGCCCGGTCTTGCCCGCAATGGGCGCGCGGACGCGCGTGTAGTCCAAATTCAGCTGCGCGATGTCGATCGAGGCCTGGTCGGCGGCGACGCTCGCGGTGGCGCTGCCGGTCGCTGCGATCGCAGCGTCGAGCGCCTCCACCGACGTGAGCTTCTGCTCATAGACGGCGCGCAGGCGCTTCTCGTTGTTCACGGCGTTCTGGAGCTGGGCCTGGTCTTTGGCAAGCTGCGCCTTGGCTTGAGCGAGCGCGGCCTGGTACGGGCGTGGGTCGATCTCGAACAGAAGGTCGCCCGCCTTCACGAACTCGCCTTCCTGGAACCGGGCACGGTCGATGACGCCCTGCACACGCGCCGTGACCTGCACTGCCGTGTTCGCCAACACCGTACCGAGCGTGCGCTCGACGACCATGACGTCGCGGCGCTCGGCCAACGCGATGCGCACGGGCGCGGCCGTAGAACGTGGGCCCCGCTGCGCCGAGCCGACACCTGTGCGATTCATGTAGGCAAACACGCTCAAAACAGCGATCAGCGCGACTCCGCCGATCAGCCATCTGCCGATTTTGACCCGACCGACGCCGCCTGGCGCCGGCGCGGAAATCTCCGGCTCCTGCACGTTATCCCCACGTCCTGTGCTAAACGGCAAACTATAGGCAGTCAGGCCGCCCCTTGTCTCTCCCGAGTCTGAAGTTTGCTCAAAGCACGGGCCACGAAGTCCAAAACACCGCGCGCTTCGTGCGGCGGCACTGTTACAGGTGAAAGAAGACGGGCGTCGTCGCCTTCGATTTCTTCGAGCGGGAGGGCGTTCCCTGGACCGGCGGCGTGCAGCGGGTGTCTATGTCAGACCGATCTCATACCTGATCGAATCCCACGCTCCGAATGAATCCACGCGGATGGCGCATGCTCGAGTAGAGTTGCTGGACGATACCCGCGATCCTCGGTTGCGGATCTTCGCGATCGTCGATTGCATCGATGACTTCGCTCGTATCCGCGGTCTGCCAGACCTTCCAGCGTGCAAGGTCCTCTTTCGACATCTTTCCAAGCAGGCGTCTGAAACCGACCAGCACGGCCAGCTCGGAGCGGTTGCAGAAAGCGCGCGGCCCCGCGGGATCTTCGGCCGGGATCTTCGAAATCATGGCAGCGACCGTTTCGTCATGACCGAGCGCGCCCTCGTAGAACAGCTTCGGCAGCGGTATGCCGCGAGCGATATCGAAGGCTAGCTGGTTGTAGAGGCGCCCGTTGAGGTCTATCAGGAGCGCGCGGTCGCCAAGCCGGATGAACTCCGCCTCGAAGACGCCGAAGTAGCCGATGTTCTCCAGTAGCCGGCGCACACCGGCAGCCAGGCTTGCATCCACCGCAGCGGCCTCGAAGCATAGCCCAGTCCCTAACTGCCGCGGCTGCTGCAGCACCTTTTCCTCGGCCCTCATGATGACGTGGCGGCCGCTTCGATCGCGAAATCCGGCGAGTGAGTAGACGCGCTCGATCGCCTCCGGGTGGTATCGCTGGATCATCGGCCAAGTCCAGTCTGGGAAGCGGGCAGCGACTTCAGGCGCGAAAATGTTAGCGCGGCGAAAATTCGCGTATGCGTGGGCGGAATCGCCGCGACCGTCGTGGGCCTCGACTCGGCGCCCGCCTCTCACAATGGCTCCCTTGACATGCGCACGGAGCAGACATTGCGTTCGCGGCTTGATGAGGAGCAGACCCTCTTGATCGCGGATCACCTGCTCCGCTTCGGCGTCGCTCTTGGGAAGCCAGGTCTCGGGCACGTCGAGACCAGCAGCGCGCGCATGATCCATTAGGCTGCTCTTGTCGAGGAGCACAACGAGCGACGCGAGATCGGGTTGATAGAACCGGAAAGATTCTTCGAGTTGCGCCCGGTGCAGGGCAAGCACCAGCAAAACGTCATCGCTCGTTCCGTAGATCACCGGGCGATTATTCGCACGGCCTGTAGCTCGAGCCCATTCGATGAAGCGATCCGTGTCGCCGGCGGGTGGACAGCGGAGGCTTTTCGACACGTGGCGTGACCAGAGCGTCGGTGCCAGACGAGAGGAATCCGCCACCAAGACCCGAATACCCTCGCGACCCAGCGTACGCGCAGCAGCCAGTGTGCCGTAGTACCGGCCGTCGCAGAGGAGAACGGGGGGTTGCTCGTCGGTCATGAATGCGCTCGCGGTCGAAAACGGCCAGGAAGGATCAGGCACCTAGCGTTTGGGCCGCGCCGAACCAGAAAGTTGCAGTACACCAAGAGCTGAGCGCTGTTCGACATCGTGTTCATGCGCGAAATATTACAAACACCGTGTGAGCACGCCGAGACTCAACGCCGACGAGAGGGGGCAAGGGAAGACCAAACGTGAAGCATTTGCGATTTTAGGCGACGATATCGTCCGCCAGCTCGACTGGACACCTGATGTAGTTCACGTTCGGATGCGACGGTAGCAGGAATTCAGCCGTACCGGCGTGCTGCGTCTCACCAATCTGTGCGACCCGACGGAGGCGCCCACGCTTACAATCAATGCTAGCGCCGCCCAAGAAGCGCCGAGTTCCGCAATGAGCAGCCCCCAGCACACGCCCGTCATGCAGCAGTACCTCGCCATCAAGGCGAAGTTTCCGGACGCGTTGCTGTTCTACCGCATGGGCGACTTCTACGAGCTGTTTTACGACGACGCACGCCGCACCTCCAAACTGATCGACATCGCGCTCACTCGCCGCGGCCAGTCCGGTGGCGAGCCGATCCCGATGGCCGGCGTGCCCGTGCAATCGGCCGAGACGTATCTCGCGCGCCTCGTGCGTCTCGGCGAATCCGTCGCGATCTGCGAGCAGATCGGTGACCCGGCCACGAGCAAGGGTCCCGTCGCGCGCGAAGTCGTGCGCGTGTTGACGCCCGGCACGCTGACCGACGCCGCGTTGCTCGAAGACAAAGAGACACGGCTACTCGCCGCTGTGACGCTCGGCGCTCCACTCGGCCTCGCGTGGCTCGATCTCGCGGGCGGGCGGTTCAGTCTCACCGAGCTCACCGACCTCGATGCGCTGCACGCCGAGCTCGAGCGCTTGAAGCCCGCCGAGTTGCTGCTGCCGGAAGATGCCGACGCGCCAAAGTGGCTCGCAGACGCGAGCGGCGCGCGGCGCCGCCCGCCGTGGCATTTCGACGCTGGCACCGGCAAGCGCCTGCTGTGCGAACAGCTCGGCACCCGCGACCTCGCGGGCTTCGACGCCGAGGACATCCCCGCTGCCGTGGGCGCCGCCGGCTGTTTGCTGCAGTACGCGAAGGACACGCAGCGCGCGGCGCTGCCGCATCTCAAAACGCTGCAGCGCGAGCGCCGCGAGCACGCCGTGATCTTGGACGCGCAGACGCGCCGCAATCTCGAGATCGAAACGACGCTGGGGCGGAACGAGGAATACACGCTCGCGGGCCTCATGGACCGGTGCGCCACCTCAATGGGTAGCCGCCTCTTGCGCCGCTGGCTGAACCGGCCGATCCGCGATCGCGCGGAGTTGAAGCGCCGGCAACAAGCGCTGGACGTGTTGCGAACGAACGGTCCGATCACCGCACTGCAGACCGTGTTGAAGGACATCGGCGATCTCGAGCGCATTCTCACGCGCGTCGCTCTACGCACGGCGCGGCCGCGCGATCTTGCACACCTACGCGACAGCCTCGCGACACTGCCGGAGCTCAAACGCATCGCGACACCGCTGCAGGCCGAACGCCTGCAAGCGCTGGCGGCGCGCTGCGGCGAGCACGCGGCCGAGCGCACGCTGCTTACGCGCGCGCTCGTCGAGACGCCGCCCGTCTTGCTGCGCGACGGTGGCGTGATCGCCGAGGGCTACGATGCCGATCTCGACGAGCTGCGCCGCATCAGCACGAACGCTGATCAGTTCCTCGTCGACATGGAAACGCGTGAGCGTGCGCGCACCGGCATCGCCAACCTCAAGGTCGGTTACAACCGCGTGCACGGTTTCTACATCGAGCTCACGCGCAGCCAGGCGGCGGCGGCGCCGGCCGACTACATCCGCCGCCAGACTCTGAAAGGCGCGGAGCGTTACATCACGCCCGAGCTGAAGGAGTTCGAGGACAAGGTGCTGTCCGCGCGCGAACGCTCGCTCAGCCGCGAGAAACAGCTCTACGACGAGCTGCTGGGGACACTCGGCCGCGATCTGGCCGCACTGCAAGCGACAGCGGAGGCCGTCGCAGAGCTCGACACGCTCGCGAACCTCGCCGAGCGCGCGAAGGCGTTCAACCTGGTGCTGCCTTCGCTCGTCGACGAGCCGCAGCTCACGTACCGCGGCGGCCGGCATCTCGGCGTGGAGCAATCGAGCAGTGCGCCGTTCGTGCCGAACGATCTCGCGCTTGGCGAGCACGAGCGCATGCTAATCATCACGGGCCCGAACATGGGCGGCAAATCAACGTACATGCGCCAGACGGCGCTGATCGCGATCCTCGCGCACATCGGCAGCGCCGTGCCGGCGGAGTCGGCGACGATCGGCTCGCTCGACCGGATCTTCACTCGCATCGGCGCGGCGGACGATCTCACCGGCGGCCGCTCTACGTTTATGGTCGAGATGACGGAGACGGCCAACATCCTGAACAGCGCGACGCGCGCGAGCCTCGTGCTCATGGACGAGGTGGGGCGCGGCACGAGCACGTTCGACGGTCTCTCGCTCGCGTGGGCGGCGGCGCGCCATATCGCGCAGAAGATCGGTGCGCTTACGTTGTTCGCCACCCATTACTTCGAGCTCACGAGCTTGCCGGAGGAGCTGCCCGCCTGCCGCAACGTGCATCTCGATGCGACCGAGCATGGTCGCGAGCTGATCTTCCTGCACAGCGTGAAGCCCGGGCCTGCGAGCCAGAGCTACGGGCTGCACGTGGCAGAGCTCGCCGGCGTGCCGCGCGACGTCGTCGATCGCGCACGCGACTATCTGCGCACGCTGGAAAAACACCAGCAAGCATTGCTGCCTGAAAGCCCGCAAACCGAGCTGCGTTTCGGGACCGAATCGGCGGCGCCCACGGCCGATCAACGCCAGGCCATCGAACGGCTCACGGCGCTCGATGTCGACACCTTGTCGCCGCGCGCCGCACTCGATCTCGTCTACGAGCTCGCGCGCCTCGCCAAAACGCCGAAGTGATCATCCGGGCGCGTGCCGAAATCGGCCGTGCTCGAAGAAATAGAGCGTCTGATCGCTGACGCGCTTCGACCACGGCAGCGCGAAGTGCGTGACCGGCAGCACGATGTGATCCGCGAGACCCGGCACGCGCGTCTCGGCGACGGCCACGGTGCCGTCGTTGGGTTCGAAGATGCCGCCGACGGCCCAACCCGTGCCAATCGGTATGCGACCCGCGATGGATCCCGCCGGCACGGCCGATGGCCAGTCGCCGAACCCGCCGCGCGTATTCAAGTCGATGATCGTCTGGCCAATGATTCGTCGGCCGCCCGGCAACCGCGTGACTCGCGCGCCGATTCGGCTACCGCGCAGTGGCGAGCCGAGCATCACGACACCTCCGAGCCGAGCCGGGACGCGCTGGTCCAGCATCGCGCGGATCACGACGCCGCCCAAGCTGTGCGCCACGAGGTGCACGACGTTCCCGGGCACGCGGTCGATGAAGTCCGCGAGCGCCTTCGCGTTGGCCTCGAGCGACTGGCGAACGGTGGGATAGCCGAACCCCTGCACGGTGAAGCCGCGCCTTTCGAGCCGGCGCTGCAGCACGATCATGGCTCCGGCACGCATCCACAGCCCGTGGACCGTGACGATCGTCGTCAAGCCGAGCGCGAGTCTTTGAGGCGTTGCAACGCTTCGCGATTGGTCGACGAGGCAACCTTTTCGATCGCGGCCTCGATGGGCAACCAGAGATAGGCGACGTGCTCGTCGGGCGCGAGCTGTACTGCGCACACCTCAGGCACTTCGAAGTAATACAAATGTTCGAGATTGCTCTGCACGTCGGGCGAGTAACGTGCGCGCCAGGCCGGCAGGATCGGGAACGTGTTCTGCACTTGGGCGTCGCGTAGGCCATCGGGTGCGAGACCCGTCTCCTCACCGATCTCGCGCGCGGCACAGTGGGCCGGCGTCTCGGCCCAATCGAGCGTACCAGTCACGCTCTGCCAAAACCCGCGCGGCTCCGCGCGCTCTAGCAACAGGCAGTCGAGCTTCGGCGTATGCACGACCACGAGCACCGACTCTGGGCGCCTGAAGTCAGCGACGGCAACCATCGGCGCCTAACTCGGGGTCGCGCTCTTGAAGCGGATGCCGAGCTCTTTCAGCTGCGTCGCATCGGCCGGGCTCGGCGCGCCGGTTAAAAGGTCGCTCGCGGTCGCCGTCTTCGGAAACGCGATGACTTCGCGAATGTTTTCGGTTCCGGCCATCAGCATCACGAGCCGATCGAGACCGAACGCGATTCCGCCGTGTGGCGGCGCGCCGTACTCGAGCGCGGTTAGCAGGAAGCCGAACTTGAGCTCCGCCTCCTCCTTGTTGATGCCGATCAAATCGAATACGGCCGACTGCATCTCTGGCGTATGGATACGCATCGAGCCGCCGCCGATCTCGTAGCCATTCAGCACGACGTCGTAGGCTCGAGCGATGGCAGTGCCGGGCGCCGCACGCAATGCGTCGGGGGAAGGGTCGCGGGGCGACGTGAACGGATGATGCAGCGGCGTCCAGCCGCCAGTCGGCAGCGCACCGAACATCGGGAAGTCGACGATCCACAGCGGCCGCCAGTCGCCTTCGAGGAGCTTGCGGTCGCGACCCAGCGCGATGCGCAATGCGCTCAAGCACTCGTTGACGACGTTCGCTTTGTCCGCGCCGAAGAACACGAGGTCACCGTCGACTGCGCCGACGCGATCGAGCACGCCGTTCACCGCCGCGTCCGGCAGGAACTTGAGTATGGGCGACTGCAAACCGTCGCGACCCTTAGCACGCTCATTGACCTTGATGTATGCGAGACCCTTCGCGCCGTGACGCGCGACGAGCGCCGTGTAGTCGTCGATCTCTTTGCGCGAGAGCTCGCCACCTTTGGGCAGCTTGAGCGCCGCGATGCGGCTCGCGGGATCCGAGGCCGGGCCGGCGAACACCTTGAACTCCACGCCGCGGAACAGATCGGCCACTTCGACGAGCTCGAGCGGATTCCGCAGGTCGGGTTTGTCGTTGCCGAAACGCCGCATCGAGTCCGCGTACGTAAGCCGCGGAAACGGGGTGGGAAATTCGACACCGAGCACGGACTTGAACGTGTCGCGCAGCAGCTCCTCCATGAGCTTCATGAGATCCTCTTCGTTCATGAATGAGGTCTCGATATCGAGCTGCGTGAACTCGGGCTGACGGTCCGCGCGCAAGTCTTCGTCGCGGAAGCACTTCACGATCTGATAGTAGCGGTCGAGACCCGCCATCATGAGCAGCTGCTTCATCAGCTGCGGTGATTGGGGCAGCGCGAAGAAATTCCCCGGCTGCGTGCGGCTCGGCACGAGGTAGTCCCGCGCGCCTTCGGGCGTGGTCTTCGTGAGGATAGGCGTCTCGACGTCGACGAAGCCGTTGTCGTCCATGAACCTGCGCAGCGCACGCGTCACGGCATGGCGTAGCCGCAGGTTCTTCAGCATCGGCTCGCGACGCAGGTCGAGGTAGCGATAGCGCAGCCGCAGCTCCTCGCTGACCGGCTCGTCGTGATGGAACGGTGGCGTCTTCGACTTCGCGAGCACCGTGAGCTTGGTGGCAAGAACTTCCACTTCGCCGCTCGGCAGATTCGTGTTGATGGTTCCGGCCGGGCGTTCACGCACGCGGCCTTCAACCTGGAGGACGAACTCGGAGCGCAGGCGTTCGGCTTCGGCGAAAATCTCGGCGCGGTCCGGATCAAAGACGATCTGGAGCAGCCCTTCGCGATCGCGCAGATCGATGAAGATTACGCCGCCATGATCGCGGCGCCGGTGTACCCAGCCGGCAACGGTAACTTCGCGGCCAATCGCAGTGCGGTTCACGTGGCCGCAGTAATGACTGCGCATGAGAGTCTGGCCCCACCGAAGAGGCGGGGGATGTTACGGTGAACCCTGAGGGCGCGCAAGCGGCGCCGCCACTGGCTCCGCGGCGATTCCCGGCGCGACGACGCCGAGCGAAACCACCATCTTCAGCGCATCTTCGACGGACATCTTGAGCTCGATCACTTCCTCTCGCGGCACGAATATGAGGAAGCCTCCCGCGGCGTTCGCCGAATTCGGCACGAACACCCCCACGACATCACGGCCGGTCGCGACCTTGATCTCGTGCGCTTCGTCGGACGTCTGGAAGCCGAGCCGCCACACGCCCTTGCGCGGGTACTCGATCAGTAGCACCTTGCGAAACGACTTGCCCGAAGACAGCAACACGGAAGAGAACGTCTTCACGGCGCTGTACACGGAACGCACGATCGGTATCCGGCCGAGCAGCGACTCGCCCCAGCGCAGCAGCTGCCGCCCGATCAGGTTCGCGACCATGACTCCAGTGGCAAACAGCACGATCAATGCGAGCACAGCGCCGAAGCCCGGAATGCGGAACCCGAGCAGCGTCTCCGGTTGATAGGCCTGTGGAATGAGGAACAGGAGCCCGTCCATCAGGTCGAGCAGCACCTTGAAGACGAGGACGGTGACGGCGATGGGCAGCCACACGACGAGCCCCGCCACAAAGTAGCGGCGCAGGCGCATCAAGTTCTCGCGGACTTGGTGGCTTTCGGCTTGCGTTTGGCGGCCGCGCGTTTCGCCGTCTGCGGTTTCGCTTTGCTGTCCGCGCCGCTCTTCGGCTTGTCGGGCTTATCGGGCTTGTCAGCCGCACCGGTGACGGCCGCGGCCTCCTTCTTCTCTTCGCTCTTCACAGGCTCGGAAGATTCGGCCTTCTCGACGAGGTTGCGCTTCTTGTCCTTATCGCCCTTGAAGTCGGTCTCGTACCAGCCGCTGCCCTTCAGACGGAAAGTCGGCGCAGACACGAGACGGCGCAGCTGCGACTTGCCGCACTCGGGGCATTTGCGCAGCGGTGCGTCGCTCATCTTCTGTAGTGCGTCGAGATAGTGGTCGCACGCGGCACAGCGATATTCGTAGATCGGCATAGCTTTACTCTCGCGTTAGGCGGCCTGCTCCTTCACACCTTTGACGAAGTTCAGGCCGTCGCCTTCGGCCGTGACGCGAATCGTGTCGCCGGGGCCGAAGTCGCCGCGCAGAATACGCTGTGCGAGCGGATTCTCCAATTGCTGCTGGATCGCCCGCTTCAGCGGCCGAGCGCCGTACACCGGATCGAAGCCCGCCTGCGCGAGACGGTCGCGCGCACCAGGATCGAGCACTAGCCCGATCTCGCGTTCGCGCAGGCGCTTGAGCAAGTAGCCCAGCTGAATGTCGACGATCTTGCGGATGTGCTCCGCTTCGAGCGGGTGGAACACCACCACGTCGTCGATGCGATTGATGAACTCCGGCCGGAAGTGTTGGCCCACGATCTCCATGACCTCGGCCTTCATGCGGTCGTAGTTCGCAGCGCCGGCCAGCTCCTGGATTCGCTGGCTGCCCAGATTCGAGGTCATCACGATCACGGTGTTGCGGAAATCCACGGTGCGGCCCTGGCCGTCCGTGAGTCGCCCGTCGTCGAGCACCTGCAGCAGNNACGTAGCCCGGCGGCGCGCCGATCAGACGCGCGACCGAGTGCTTCTCCATGAACTCCGACATGTCGATGCGGACCATGGCTTCTTCGGTATCGAACAGGAACGCAGCGAGCGCCTTCGTGAGCTCGGTCTTGCCGACACCCGTCGGTCCCAAGAACAGGAACGAGCCGTTCGGCCGATTCGGATCGGAGAGCCCAGCACGCGAGCGTCGGATCGCGTTCGACACGATCTCGAGCGCTTCGTGCTGCCCAACGACGCGCTGCTCCAGGAACTGCTCCATCTTCAGCAGCTTTTCCTTCTCGCTCTCGAGCATCTTCGAGACGGGGATGCCGGTCCACTTCGAGACGACTTCGGCGACTTCCTCCTCCGTCACTTTGTTCCGCGACAACTTCGGACGGTCGCGATCTGCATTCACGGCTTGCGCCAGCCGTCGCTCGAGCTCGGGGATCTTGCCGTACTGCAGCTCGGCCATGCGGCCAAGATCGGACGCGCGTCGCGCCTTCTCGACCTCGGCGCGCGCTCGCTCGAGCTCTTCCTTGATGTGCACTTCGCCTTGCACGGCTGCCTTCTCGGCCTTCCACACCTCTTCGAGGTCGGCGTACTCGGCGCCGAGCTTTTCGATCTGGCCTTCGAGATCAGCAAGCCTTCGCTTCGAGGCGTCGTCGCGCTCCTTCTTCAAGGCCTCGCGCTCGATCTTGAGCTGAATCAGCCGGCGCTCGAGGCGGTCCATCTCCTCGGGCTTGCTGTCCATCTCCATGCGAATGCGTGACGCGGCCTCGTCGATCAGGTCGATCGCTTTGTNNGGCAACTGCCGGTCGCTGATGTAGCGGTGTGACAGCGTCGCCGCGGCCACGATCGCGGGATCGGTGATCTCGACTTTGTGATGCAGCGCGTATTTCTCTTTGAGGCCGCGCAGGATCGCGATCGTGTCTTCGACCGAGGGTTCGTCCACGAGCACTTTCTGAAAACGCCGCTCGAGCGCTGCGTCCTTCTCGATGTACTTGCGGTANNCTCGTCGATGAACAGGATGACCTGACCTTCCTGCTTCGCGAGATCGCTGAGTACGGCCTTCAGCCGCTCCTCGAAATCGCCGCGGAACTTCGCGCCGGCGATCAATGCGCCCATGTCGAGGGAGAGCACGCGCTTGTTCTTCAGCCCTTCGGGCACCTGGCCGTTCACGATGCGCTGCGCGAGGCCTTCGACGATGGCNNCCGACGCCGGGCTCACCGATCAGCACGGGATTGTTCTTCGTGCGCCGTTGCAGCACCTGGATCGTGCGGCGAATCTCGTCGTCGCGGCCGATCACGGGGTCGAGCTTCTCCTGCTCGGCGCGGGCCGTGAGATCGATCGTGTATTTCTCGAGTGCCTGGCGCTTCTCCTCGGCGTTCTGATCGTCAACCTTGTTGCCGCCGCGAATTTCGTCGATGGCCTTCGCGATCGCGCCTTTCACGGCGCCCGCCTTCTCGAGGATGCGCCCCAAATCTGTCTTCGACTGCACGGCCGCGAGTACGAACAGCTCGCTCGATATGTAGTCGTCGTCGCGCTCTTGCGCGAGCTTGTCCGTCACGTTCAGGAGTTTGCTGAGCTCGTTGCCGATATGGACGTCGCCAGGGGCGCCTTCGACGCTGGGCAGCCGATCGATCGCTTCGCCGAGCTGCGAGCGCAGCAGGTTCATGTTCACGCCGGCCTTCGTCAGCAGCCCTCGAACGGTACCGCCCTGCTGCTCGAGCAACGCCGCCATCAGGTGGGCCGGCTCGATGAACTGGTGATCCCGGCCCACGGCCAGCGACTGGGCGTCCTGGAGCGCCTGAGTGAAGTGCGTGGTCAGTTTGTCCATGCGCATGGCAATACGGTCCTGATTGATTGGCTCGCCCGAACATGAGGCTAGCTCGGCGGAATCTCAACCTCTATGCCGGCTACTACGTGCCGAACTGAGGGGTGCACTGCTAGTCGCGCCAGATCAGCGTAGCCATGCGGCCGCACGGTCCTTCGCGTCTGTGCGAAAAAAACCGCCCGAACTCAGCGAACGTGCAGAAATTTCCGCCGTGGATGGCCGTTACGCCCACCGCACGCAGGCTATCGTGTGCGAGCCCGTAGAGATCGGCCTGCCAACGGCCGCGCGAATTCGCCGCGAAGCGCCCCTCGGACTCAGGCGCGACGCGGAGGAACGCGTCGCGAACGTCCGTGCCGACCTCGTACGCCGTTTGCCCGATCGCGGGACCGAGCCATGCCAGGACCGCGCCCGGCGGCACGCGCAGCGCGCGAACCGCGGCTGGCAGCACACCATTGGCCAGACCGCGCCAACCGGCATGGGCGACGCCTACCCGCCGGCCGGCGGCATCGGTCAGCAACACGGGCAGACAGTCGGCCGTCAGCACCGCGCACACGACGCCTGCTCGGCCCGTGACGGCGCCATCTGCGGGTGCGATGCCTTCCGTATCGAGATCGAGCACGCGCGTGCCGTGGACTTGCGTCAGCCACGCGGGTTCGCTTGGCAGCTCGAGCGCCGCGTGCAGGCGCGCGCGGTTCGTGACCACCGTTTCCGCCGCGTCACCGACGTGCGTAGCGAAATTCATTGTCCCGTAACGGCCCGCACCCGGTCCGCGCTCCGTCACCCAGGCGCGCACGCCGGCGGGCGCCGGCCAGTCGGGAACGAAGCCGATCGGTGCAGCGCTCATCGTGCCGCAACCACGTCTGCTCGCAGCAACGCGAGGAGCTGCTCGAAATCCGGCGGCAGCGAGCTCTCGAATTGAAGCGCCTCACCGGTAGAGGGATGTGCGAATGCGAGCCGGCTCGCATGCAGGGCCTGCCGGCGGAACCCCTGCAGCGCAGCCTTGAGCTCGTCGTTCGGCGCCGGCGGCAACCGGGGACGGCCGCCGTACACGGGATCGCCGAGCAACGGCGCCTTGATATGCGCCATGTGCACGCGAATCTGGTGCGTGCGCCCGGTCTCGAGCTCCACCTCCACGTACGTGTGCGCGCGAAATCGCTCGAGCACTCGGTAGTGCGTCCGCGCCGGACGCCCGCCATCGATCACCGCCATCTTCGTGCGCTCGCGGCGATGCCGCCCGATTGGCGCATCCACGGTGCCGCCGCCCGTGAGCACGCCCTGACAAATCGCGCGATAAGTGCGCTTGACGTCGCGCCGCTCGAGCGCTGCGGAAAGCGCTGTCTGGCTTTCGAGCGTGCGCGCCACGAGCAGCAAGCCGCTCGTGTCCTTGTCGAGCCGGTGCACGAGGCCTGCGCGCGGCAGCTCCGCGAGCTCCGGGTGCAGATTCAGTAGCGCGTTCTGCAACGTGCCGGAGCGGTTGCCGGCGCCGGGATGCACGACAAGGCCTTCAGGCTTGTCGATGACGAGCAGCGCCGCGTCGGAAGCCACGACTTTGAGCGGAATGGCCTCGGGCTCCACGGGCACGGCCGCTTCGAGCTCGGTATCGAGCACGAGCTCCTCGCCACCCTTGAGCAACACCCGGGGCTTAGCGCCCTCGCCGCCGACCGTGAGCCGCCCGGCGTCGATCCAGCTTTTCAGGCGGCTGCGGGAGAACTCCGGAAGCAGTAGCGCCGCGGCTTGATCCAGCCGTTTGCCGCCAAGCTCGTCAGGTACCTTGAGCCGGCGTTGGATGCGGCTCATTCGCCACCCGTCCGGGCGGCCGGAAACTTTCGGCTATACTTCCGCATCAAACAGCCACCTGACCAAACAGCGATTATCGCCCCCGCCCGCGCCATCCGGACAGACCACGTGCTTCGAACCCCCTTCAAGATTCTGCTGCTAGGCCTCGCCTTGACCGCGTTCACCGCGTGCCACCGCAATAAGACGGTCGAGGACGCGGGTGGACCCGCGGTCATGTACGAGAAAGGCTATACGGCCATGAATGCGTCGAATTACGCCGGCGCCATCCAATATTACAAGGGACTCGAGTCGCGTTTTCCGTTCAGTCCCGAGGCCCGGCAGGCACAGCTCGATCTCATCTACCTCTACTTCCGTAGCCAGCAGCCCGAGCAGGCCATAGACGCGGCCCAGCAATTCGAGAAAGAGAACCCGACGCACGAGCGCATCGACTACTGTCTGTACATGCGCGGCCGGATTCTGTTCGAAAAGGAACCGAATATCCTCGAGAAGCTGTTCAAGGTGGACATGGCGATGCGGCCACCGAAAGACACGCTGCGGTCGTTCGGCATTTTTCAGGAGCTCATTCGCCGTTTCCCGAACAGCGAGTACGTGCCGGATGCGCGTCAACGCATGACGTTCCTGCGTAACCGGCTCGCTGCGTACGAAAACTACGTGGCCAGGTACTACGTGAAACGCAGCGCCTACGTTGCGGCGATCAATCGCGCGAAGTACGCGCTAGAGCACTACCCGGAAGCGCCGGAGCTGGAGGAAACGCTGCAAATTCTCGTGACAGCGTATGACCAGCTTGGCATGGAAGACCTGGCCGCCGATGCGCGCCGCGTGCTGCGCGAGACCTACGGCGCAGAGGCCGCAACCGCGAAGCTCTGATTCCGCGTCGCGTCAGTATCCGGACGTGATCGGGTAACGCCAGTCGCGACCGAAAGCCCGACCGCTCACCCGCACGCCGGGTGGCGCCTGCCGCCGCTTGTACTCCGCTCGCTTCACCATGTGCAGCACGCGCACGACGGTTGCTCGATCGAAGCCGAGCGCCGTGATCTGCTCCACCGAGTAGTCTTTCTCGATGAACGCTTCGAGAATCGGATCCAAGATCTCGTAGGCCGGCAGCGAATCGCTGTCCTTCTGGTCGTAGCGCAGCTCGGCGGTGGGCGGCCGAGTCAGCACGCGATCGGGAATCACCGAGCCTAAGCCGTTGCGGTAGCGCGCGAGCTGGTACACGAGCACCTTCGTGCAATCCTTCAGCGGCGCGAAACCGCCCGCCATGTCGCCGTACAACGTGGCGTAACCCACCGCCATCTCGCTCTTGTTGCCGGTCGTCAGCAGCATCTTGCCCTGCTTGTTCGAGATGGCCATCAGCAGCACGCCGCGGCAGCGCGCCTGGATGTTTTCTTCCGTGGCGTCGGGCGGCAACCCCTTGAACAGATCGCGCAGCACGCCCAGCGTGGCGTCGAACATTGGCTCGATCGACAGCGTGTCGTAACGCACGCCGAGATTGCGCGCCTCGGCGGCGGCATCCTCGAGGCTCATCTGCGACGTGTAGCGCGAAGGCATCATGACGGCGTGCACGCGCGTGGCACCGAGCGCATCGACGGCAATCGTGAGCGTCAGCGCAGAGTCGACACCACCCGACAGCCCGAGCACCGCGCCGCCGAAGCCGTTCTTCTCGACGTAGTCGCGGGTGCCCAGCACGAGCGCGCGGTATACGCGCTCCACAAGCGGCAACTCCGGCGCGGGCGTGGTCGCCTTCAGCGTGGCCTTGCCATCGGTCACGTCGAGCTCGACAACGTGCAGGCCTTCTTCGAACTGGGGCGCGCGAAAGCGCACCACTCCGTTCGCGTCGACGGCGACTGAGCCGCCGTCGAACACCAGCTCGTCCTGGCCGCCGACCATGTTCACGTACAACAGCGGCAACGAGGTTTCCCGTGCGCGCGCCGCAAGCACCTCCTCACGGCGCTCCTGCTGATGCATGTGAAACGGCGAGCCGTTGATCACGAGGATTACGGCGGCGCCAGCCGCGGCAGCGGCCTTGGCGGGCTCGGGCACCCACGCGTCCTCGCAGATGACGAGGCCGCATTTCATGCCGCCGATCTCAGCAATCGTGGGCTCGTGTCCCGACTGGAAATAGCGCTTCTCGTCGAACACGGCGTAATTCGGTAGCGCCTGTTTACGATGATTCGCGAGAACGCGGCCGTCACGCAGCAGTGCAGCGCTGTTGTAAATCGAAGAGCCGTCGTACTCGGGATAGCCGATGCACACGGTGATACCGCTGACGCCGTTGCGCACGGTTTCGAACGCAGCGTGTACGCGATCGCGTAAACCACGGTGCAGCAGCAGATCTTCCGGCGGGTAGCCGCACAACGTGAGCTCGGGAAACAGCACGAGCTCGCACCCTAGCTTGCGGGCGCGCGCTGCGTAGTCGAGAACCTTGTTGGCGTTCGCGTCGATCGCACCGACGCGCGTGTTGACCTGAGCTAGGCCGACCTTCACCCCAGCGCCTTGGCCATCGCCTCGCCGAGATCGGCTAGAGAGCGCACGGTCGTTACACCTGCGCGCTCGAGCGCCGCGAACTTCTCCGTCGCCGTGCCCTTGCCGCCGGAGATG
>PMCP01000157.1 GCA_003155415.1 Gammaproteobacteria bacterium
CCGTCGAGCGTGCCGATCGTCAGCGCTCCATTCATCGCGAACTTCATGTTGCCGGTACCGGACGCCTCCTTGCCCGCGGTCGAAATCTGCTCCGACAAATCAGCGGCGGGATAGATGGCGTGGCCGTTGCGCACATTGAAGTTCGGCAGGAACACGACGCGCAGCAAGTCGCGCGTCTGCGGATCGCGATTCAGCACCGCGCCGACCGAATTGATGAGTTTAATGATCAGCTTCGCGAGCCGGTAGCCTGGCGCGGCCTTGCCGCCAAAGATGAACGTGCGCGGTACGAAGTCGCCTCCTGCCCCGCTCTTCAGCCGGTGGTACAGCGCAATCACGTGCAGAATGTTCATGTGCTGGCGCTTGTACTCGTGGAAGCGCTTCACCTGCACGTCGAACAGCGAATCGAGCGCCAACGGCTGCTCGGAGTGCATTTCGATGCGGGCCGCGAGCTCCTCTTTGTTGGCACGTTTGATCGCGGCCCAACGCTCGCGGAAAGCCGAGTCGTCGAGCCAGCGGTCGAGCCCTTCGAGCTCGTCGAGATTTCGCACCCAGCCTTCGCCCAGCGTTTCGGTCAGCAACGCCGTTAGGCGCGGATTCGCGAGCACGAGCCAGCGGCGCGGCGTGACGCCGTTCGTCTGATTCGAGAACCGCTCCGGCCACAGCTCGTGGAAACCGCTTAAGACTTTGCTCTTCAAGAGCTCGGTATGCAGGGCCGCCACACCGTTCACGGCGTGACTGCCCACACACGCGAGATGCGCCATTCGCACGTAGCGATCGCCACGCTCGTCGATCAGTGAAAGATCCGCTACGCGCGCTTCGTCGCCGAGATTGCGGATCCGCACGTCGTCGAGGAACCGCGCGTTGATTTCGTAGATGATCTCGAGGTGGCGCGGCAATACGCGACCGAAGAGCTCGATCGGCCAACACTCGAGCGCCTCCGGCAGAATCGTGTGATTCGTGTACGCCATCGTTTGCCGCGTGATGTCCCACGCCTGATCCCAGTTCATCGCATGAACGTCGACGAGCAACCGCATGAGCTCGGGGATCGCAACCGACGGGTGCGTGTCATTCAACTGCACCGCGAACTTTTCGTGGAAGCGCTCGATCGGGATGTTCTGCACGGCTAGCACGCGGAACATGTCCTGCAGCGAACACGACACGAAGAAGTATTGCTGTTCCAGCCGCAGCTCTTTGCCGCGCGCCTGGTCGTCGTTCGGGTACAGCACCTTCGTGATGTTTTCCGACGTGACCTTCTGGTTCACGGCGCCGTAATAGTCACCGCGATTGAACACGGCGAAGTCAAACGACTCCGGCGCTTCGGCGCGCCACAAGCGCAGTGTGTTCGCCGTGTAGTTGCGATAACCCTGCACGGGAGTGTCGTACGGCACGCCGTTCACGAGCTTGCCGGGCACCCAGCGCACACGCATGCGGCCCGCGTCGTCGACATAGCGCTCCGTGTGCCCGCCGAACTTCACGTCCACCGCCCACTCCGGGCGCGGCAGCTCCCACGGATTGCCGTACTTGAGCCACTTGTCGGTCTTCTCTGTCTGCCAGCCGTCGACGATCTCCTGCTGGAAGATGCCGAACTCGTAGCGGATGCCGTATGCGAGTGTCGGAATCTCGAGCGTCGCGAGCGAGTCGATGAAGCACGCAGCGAGTCGGCCAAGACCGCCGTTGCCCAACCCCGGCTCGGGTTCCTGCGCGAGCAACGTCTCGAGATCGAGCCCAAGGCTTCGGACGGCGTCGCGCACCGGCTCTTGAATGCCCAGGCTCACGAGATTGCTGCCGAGCTGAGGCCCGAGCAGGTATTCGGCGGAGAGATAGCACACCGTGCGTGCGCGCTGCCGCGTATAGGTGGCGGCCGTCGCTACCCAGCGGCGCAACATCAAGTCGCGCACCGTGTATGCAAGCGCCAGGTAATAGTCGTGCTGCGTCGCGAGCTCGGGGAACTTGCCCTGGATCGAGAACAGCTTGTCCAGAAAAGCGCGCTTGATCCCGTCGGCGTCGAGCGCGGGCTCCGACGGAGCCTGCGATGGCACTGAAGCCATGATCCCTGTTCTCGTCACTGCGAGTCGTCGATGATTCGTGACGCGGCGGCGCTAACGCGCCGGCTTGCGTTTGGGCGCGGGCGTGCGACGCGCGGCCGAGCTGCGGCGCGCAGGCGGCTCCGTTGCCGCGAGCATCGCCGCAACCTCACGCTCCGCGACCAACCAGTCGTCGACCTCGTGCCCGGGAGCAAACCCGCGCTCCTGCGCGCGAAAATAAGCGCGCTCGGCAACCGCAGCAGTGAAATCCGCTTTCACCGCCGCGGCCGCCGCGCTCGTTTTTTTCGGCATTCCGTCTCCTGCTGTCTCGACGCGTTGAGTACAGCAAGAGCTATGCCACGCGTGCCGGCCTTGCGCGCAGTGGGGCCACGCGCGGAGGCAGAGGTCGACTGCGCGGTCGTTGTGCGTTCGTGGAGCACGCGTGCCCCACCATGAGGCAGTTGACGGCCATGCGATACTGGCCCGGTGACAACCCCGGAAGCACTCACCGCCGAGCTCCAGGCCACCTGGCATCGCGACATCCCGCCTGCGGCCGCCATGGCCATTGGGGTCACCGCGTACGATGGCCGCACCTTGACCGTTCGAGCGCCGTTCGAGGTAAACCGCAACGTGCACGGCACCGCGTTTGCCGGCAGCCTGTTCTCGGTGTGTGTGTTGACGGGCTGGGGCGCCACCTGGCTCGCGCTGCGCGAGCGCGGCCTCGCGGGCTCGATCGTCGTGGCGGAAAGCCAGATCAGGTACCGCAAGGCGGTTGCGGGCGACCTCGTGTGCCGCTGCACGACGGAACCGCATTCGCTCGAAGCTGCCTTCGCGGGCTTCGCCACTTCCGGGCGTGCGAGCCTGCTGCTCAGCTGCACGATCGACACCGGTGACAAGCTCGCCGTCGCCTTCGAAGGCACGTACGTCATCCACACAAAACCAACCTGACGCGCGACGGAGCTAGCGCACGAGCGGGAGCACTTCGACGGCGCCCTCCCAGATCATGTGGGCGGCGACGTAAACGATCACCACGAGACCGACGTAGCCGATCCATGCGTAGCGGTTCAGCATGCGCGATATCAACGTCGCGGCGAGACCCATGAACGCGATCGATAGCACCAGGCCGACGACGAGCACCCAGGTGCTTTCGCCCGCAGCGCCTGCCACCGCCAGCACGTTGTCGAGCGACATCGAAACGTCGGCCACGACAATCTGCCACACCGCCGCCATCATCGTCTTTGGATGATTGCTGCCCGCGGCTTCCTCGCTGAGCTCGCCCGAGCGCAGCTCGGACCAGAGCTTCCAGCAAATCCAGAGCAACACCAGCCCGCCGACGAGCCGCAGACCGGCGACCTCCAGCAGCTGCACCGTGAACACTGCGAACACGATGCGCAGCACGGTGGCTCCAGCAATGCCGATGGCCATCACTCGCAGCCGGTGGTGCACGGGCAAACCCGCGGCGGCGATGCCGACAACGATCGCGTTGTCCGCAGACAGCACGACATTGACGAACACCACTTGCAGCAGCTTTACGAGGTCGGCGGGGGCCAGCCAATCCACGGTGAAAGATCCTTGGAATTCAGAGACAAGGCGCGCAGTGTGCCCGGAAGCTAACGGCGCGTCACGCCGCCGGCTGCTGTTCCTGCGGTGCGACGTTGAACTCCGCGTCGTACGGAAAATCGCAGCGGATGCGCGTGAGCTCGGCGCGCCAGTAGTCGTCGATGCGCCGTTGGTCAGCGGCCGACAACAGCTCGCCCGATGAGCCTCGCTCTCCGCGGCGCACCATCGCACCGCGCGAGGTCGACCACGGCGAATCCGGCGGGTCGAATTTGTGGCCAGCCTTCTTCATGTACTCGAACGTCGACCGCTCGATCACCGCGGCACGCTCGGCGGCCGCGAGTGTCACACCCATGACGGCGGCGATACGGTCGATCGTGCCCGGCAAATCAGCCCGCATGCGCTCGTACGTGAGAAACAAAACATTCGGTTCCTGACGCACGCGCCAGTAACTCGCGACGTGCTCGGCCCACGAGCCGAGCGGCGTGTCGGGCGAGAGATAGGTGTCCAACCAGTTGCGGACCGAGGGCATCAGCGGTCCGAACAGGGTGGCGCGCGAAAAGTGATAGCCCGACACAAAGACGTCTTTTGGATCGCGGACGACGCAGATATAGCGCGCAACGCGCGAGAACGGAACGGGGCCGAGGGGAAGATGCGTCTTGATGACCTTGAGACCGGTCGGCGCCGCGCGGCGCGGACCATCCTCGGAGAGCGGCACCGAGAATTCAGCGTTGGGAGGAAGATCAGGCCACGGCACGACGTCGTGGATGTGCTCGAACTCGGCGCGACCGCGAAACGCGATCTGCACCGCCATCTGCATCGTCCAGTTCGTGCCGCTCTTGAAGTACGAGCAGATCAGCACGTCGGTGGGTGCTGGCACGTACGTAGCCGGGAACTGGCTCAAAAAGCGCGTCATGAGGCGCCCCATTCGACGCGAAAACCTGCGGCCGAACAGCCTAGAGATCGGCAGAAACACGCCGTACGCAATGGCTTTGAAGATCGGCCGCATCCACGGGCGCGACCCGCGCCGACGGCGCGCCATGACCTCAGTGTTTGCGTTCACGCGCGGATCATAGCGCGGGCGCGCCAGCCGGTTGGTGAGCGCTGCGTATCACTTCCGCCTCGCGGCGTCGCCGTACGCGAGCTGCCATGCGAGATTCAGCACGTCGCGCAGTGCAGCGCGCCGAATTCGCGCCATGCGCACCAGCACGGTGGGATAGTCCACGTAATGTTCCGTGACGTAGTAGACGTCCGGATCCTCGATCATCAACTTTGCGCGCTGTTCATGCGCGATCTTCACGACGAGCGAATGCGGCTCGGCCGATTCATGCAACGCCGGGCACGTAAGCAGCTTGCCGTGGACCTTGAGGCAAGGTGCACCGCGACCCTGTGCATGCTCGACGCCGGGAAGGTCGCCCGCGAGCTCGCGCACGTCGTCGAAATCGAGAGGCTTGTGAGGCACGCGCTGTCGCCGTCAATTCGCGAGCATGTGCAGAACCACGACCGCGAGGATTGCGCCTGCCGCCGTTGTTGCCGCGACGATGCGGCCGGTCATTGCGCGCGTCGTTACTGTCGGCGGCTCATGGGCGCCCACGAGCGCAACGCCGCCGATCAAGAAGGCGCAGATCGGCAGCGCGAGCAATAGCACCCACAAAGTCCAGATGCGGGCCGAATACCACGTCACGATCGCTTGCGCGATCTGGGCCAGTTCGCCGTCGAGAGACCCGAGGCCGCGGGTGGAGACTGCGAGCAGAAACAGCGCGGCAGGCACGATCAGCGCGAGCTGTACGATGAGTGCGAACGGTCTGCTCATGATGCTATCCCAAGCGGTGCAACGGACCGCGTGCGCTACAGGTGCAAGCCCTCGCTGATGCCCGTGAGAATAAACTGCGTAGCGATCGCGGCCAACAGCAAGCCCATGATTCTGGTCATGACACGAATTCCGGTCTGACCGAGCACGGCTATGGCGCGCGAACCGAGCCGCAGCGTCACATAGGTGATGACTGCGGTCACGAGAATCGAGGCGTATACCGCTGCGGTGTCGGCGAACGTTTGCGCGTGGCTCGCGAGCACCATCGCGGTGGAGATCGCACCGGGACCGGCCAGGATCGGAATCGCAAGTGGCGTGAGCGCCACTTCGTCTTTCGCCTGGCCTTCGACCAATTCCTCGCTGCCTTCCTGAGTCGTGCGTTTCGCATGCAGCATGTCGAGCGCCACGAGCCAGAGGATCAGCCCACCGGCGATGCGGAAGGCCGGCAAAGTGATGCCAAACGCCTGAAAGATGTAGGTGCCCGCTGCCGTGAACACGAGCAGGATCGCCGCCATGCCCACACAGGCGCGAAGCGCCGTGCGCCGGCGCTGCGAATTCGATTCGTCCTGCGTGATGACGAGATACGCCGGCACCGCGGCCAGGGGGTCCACGATGAACAGAATCGACGTGAAGGTGACGATAGCGGACTGCATGCGCGCTCGTGCTACCCCGTTGTACGCCGCCGGACCACGAATAGAATGCCGGCGATCACTGCCAGACCACAAGCAGCCAACGCCAGTACTGCCGACAACAGGCTGAGCGCTGAGTAGGACTGACACTCAATCGAGCCGTAAACGGTATCGCTGACGCGGTACGCCACTCGACACCGCGTAAACACGTCGAGCCACGCCGCGGCAGCGAAGCCGCCAGTGGCGAGCAACCCGCTGAAACCGGCAGTCAGGGCAACCACGATGGCGCGCATTGACGGCGGGCCCGGCACGCCGCTTGCGCTAGTACGACTTGGCCCACACCACGCGCTGTGCACTCGGCTTGCCCGTGAAGGGGCATCTGCCCGCCTCGCCCTTTTCGAGCGGGATGCAACGCACGGTCACGGAGAGCTCGTCCTTGATCTTCTGCTCGATCTCCACTTCGCCGGAGAAATGCGTCATCGCGAAGCCGCCATGGATCGGCGTCGGCGCATTCTCGGCCACCTTGGGCGCCGCGAAGAACTCGTAGAACTCGTCGCGAGTGTCGATCTGGCGCGTGTTCTCCGTGCGATACGCTTTCGCGCGCGCGAACAACCAATCCTGGATCGACTGCAGCGTGGTCGCAATCTCGGCCACGAATTCGACACGCGAGATGCTCTGCTTATCCTTCGGCGCGCGGTCGCGGCGCGCGGCGAACACGGCGTCCTTCTCCATGTCGCGCGGGCCGATCTCGAGGCGAACGGGCACGCCTTTGCGCACCCACTGCCACACCTTCTCGCCGCCGCGCTCCTCGCGCTCGTCGACGAGCACGCGCACGGGCGCGTCGTTGTACTTTTGCGCGCGCAGCTCGGTCGCGAGCTTGCGGCAGTACTCGAGCACCTTCGCCTTCTCGTCGTCGGAGCGGAAGATCGGAATGATCACGACCTGTTGCGGCGCAAGCCTCGGCGGCAGCACGAATCCGTCATCGTCGCCGTGCGTCATGATGAGGCCGCCGATCAGTCGCGTCGACACGCCCCAGCTCGTGGTCCACGCGAACTGCTGAGTACCGTCGGCGCTCAAGTACTGAATGTTGCTGGCCTTGGCGAAGTTCTGGCCAAGGAAGTGGCTCGTGCCAGACTGCAGCGCCTTGCGGTCATGCATCATCGCTTCGATACAGAACGTGCGGTCCGCGCCGGGGAACCGCTCCGCGGCGGTCTTCTCGCCCTTGATGACCGGCATCGCCATCCAGTTCTCGGCGAAATCCGCATACACGTCGAGCATGCGCATCGTCTCCTCGACGGCTTCGTCCTTCGTGGCGTGCGCCGTGTGCCCTTCCTGCCANNTCGGTCGTGCGCAGGAACAGCCGCGTGCGCATCTCCCAGCGTACGACGTTCGCCCACTGATTGATCAGAAGCGGCAGATCGCGATAGCTCTGTACCCAGCGTGCGAACGCGTCGCCGATGATGGTCTCCGATGTCGGCCGCACGACGAGCGGCTCCTCGAGCTCGCCTGTGGGCACGAGCTTGCCGTCGGCGTCCGCTTCCAGCCGATGATGCGTCACGACCGCGCACTCCTTAGCGAAGCCCGTGACGTGCGCGGCTTCCTTCTGCAGGAACGACAGCGGAATGAACAGCGGGAAGTACGCGTTCTGGTGGCCCGTGGCCTTGAACATGTCATCGAGCGCTCGCTGCATGTTCTCCCACAGCGTATAGCCCCAGGGCCGAATGATCATGCAGCCGCGCACAGGCGAATTTTCCGCGAGGTCCGCGCCAGCGATGACCTGCTGATACCACTCGGCGTAGTTCTCGCCGCGCGTGGGCGTTATGGCAGTCTTAGGCTTGTTCATGGGGCGGCAGGATAGCAAAGACGGCGTCCAAAGACGGTGCCTGGCACCGTCTTCAGCGTTTCGGGGCCAGCGTGATAAGAGCCACGCCGCCGATGATGACGGCGGCGGCCACGAGCATGCGCGGCGTCAACGGCTCGTCGGCGAGCGCCCAGCCGAGCAACACTGCGATGATCGGGTTCACGTAGGTGTGGGTCGAAACGCGTGCAGGCGTGCTCGCGCGCAGCAACCAGACGTACGCGCTGAACGCCACGATCGAACCGAAGACCACGAGATACAGGAAGGCGAGCACGGAACGAAGCGAAAGCGACGCCACCCCCACCTGCGGCCATTCGCCGAGCGCAACAGCCACCACCAACAACGCAGCGCCGCCCGTGAGCATCTGCATGGCCGTCGATAACGCCGGCGAAGCCGGCATCCGCGCATGCCGCTGGTAGATCGAGCCTGCGGCCCACGCAATGGACGAGAGCACGACGGCCACGACGCCGATCGTGTCGATGCGTCCGCCGCCGGCGAGCGAGTCCGGGCCGACCAGCCACACGAGACCCGCCAGTCCGCACAATAGACCGGCCACGACCTGCCCGGTGGGTCGCACACCGCCGCGACGCAGCCAGTCGATCAATACCATCCACAGCGGCGTGGTGCCGCCGAGCAGGGCCGCGACACCGGACGGAATCCGCAGCTCCGACCACACGACGAGCCCATTGCCACCGAGGAGCAAGAGCGAGCCGACAATCGCCGCCGCCTTCCACTGCGCACGACCAGGCTTTTCGGCTCCGGCCGCGAGACGCGCCCACACGTACAGCACGGTCCCGGCCGTCAGAAAACGAGCGGCCGCCATCAGGAAGGGCGGCAGCGTCTCGATCGCGAAGCGGATGGCGAGATATGTCGAGCCCCATACGACGTAGACGATCGCGAACGCGACGATGAGCGCGAGGCGCGAATGGGCGATAGGTGCGGGCGCGGTGCTCATTGGGGTCGCGCGGCCGGCGCCACGAACGCAGCGCCGACGTGGCGGGGTCTAGTTTGCGATGGCCTGTACGAAGTCGGGTTTGGTTGCGCGCAGGATTTCGAGGATCGCGTTGCGGGTGTCCGGGCTCAATGCCGCGAAGTCCGCACTCTTGTCCGCGCCGCGCAGCACGTCGTTCAGTCTGACGTAGAACATTTTCTTTGCGTCCGCAGGCAGCGCATCGAACGCGGCCGAATAGATCACGTAGCTCAGCGGGTAACGGAACAAGCGCGTCGTGAGATCGAAGTCGCGCAACGATCGGCCTTGAGGGTCGCGCACGGCACGGCGCTCGAACTGCGCGACGAACGCAGGGTCGCCCGAGATCGGCGACGTGTAGTCCACCGCGTCGGCGAACAGCATGCGCTTGAGTAAGTCCTCGACGCCCTCCGCGATGCTCGACTGCGCGTCGCCGGCTTCGACGCGTCTGGCCGCGACCGCCGCGAGCACCGTGCGCGTGTCGTAGCTCACGCGCACGATCTGGTTCTGCACGTCGGCCTGATGCTGCAGCACGAGCAGCGCCACGATGTCGCTCTTGTTCGTGAGATACGGCTGAGTGTCGAACAGCGCGTCGAGCGTGTCGATGTTGCCGACTCGGTGCGACTCGAAGTCGTCGAAGTCGTGCATCGTCTTGATCTTCATGTTGCCGAGGTGCACCTGGCTGCCGTGCTGCCCCGTCACATACCAGCCGCCCCAGCGGCTCTTCAGCGGCGTCCGGTCGGTCACCAGGATCCAGCCCTCGTGCGATACGAGCATGCCGGTGGTTCCCGTATAGCCCGAGCCCACGAGGTAGCGCGGCACGCCGCCGCCGGAAAGCGAATACGAGTCATGGCAGGCAAGGCACTTCGTGAGCTCGCCACTGAACTTCGGCGGCGCGGCCTCGTTGTTGTCGACGAGATAGAACACGGCGCCCAGGTTCGCGTCCTGTGATCCGATTTCGATCGGGCCGTTGCGCACCCACCCGACGTACACGTCGTCGTTGAAGTAGATCGCGCGCGGCGTCGAGGGATGAATCGCCCGGCTCTGCAGGCTCGTCTGCGAGTACACGAGCGTCTGCGACGAAGGATCGATGTTCAGCGCGGCCAGCAGCGAGTCGAGATAGCCGCGCGGCGCGCGGTACTCGAGCTTGAGATCCCCGCGGTTCAGGCGCGCGACGAGCGCGGCGACGGCGTCCGTGCGGGCACCCGTGGAGTACGGGATCGTGGGGTACTCGGTGTCGTAGCGCAGGGGCCCTTCGTCGACGGGCGGCGCCTGGAGCACGAAGCCCGGCAGATCCGTGGCGGCGGACTCGGCCGCCGCGGCAGTCGCTCGAGACCGATGGCCGGGAGCTTTCCCGCCCGACCAAGCGACGAGCGCGGCCAGGGCGAGCACCGCGGCCACGCCAAACGCTGCGAGCGGAGTTGGAGAGCGGGCGGAAGGGAGAGTGTCGGCCATGGCGCTAGCTTGCCATCGCGACGTCACCGCGACCATGGGCGGGGCGCCCGCGGCCGACTACAATCGAGCGATGGACGTTACCACCAGCACCTTCGACCAAGAAGTCATCGAAGCCTCGAAGACCCTGCCCGTCGTCGTGGACTTCTGGGCGCCTTGGTGCGGCCCCTGTCGCGCGCTCTCCCCCGTGCTCGACAAAGTCACGGCGGCGTTCGAAGGGCGCGTGAAGCTCGTGAAGATCAACTCGGATGACAACCCGGAGCTCGGCCAGGCGTTCGGCATCCGCTCGATCCCGAACGTCATCGCGTTCAAGGACGGCCAGGCCATCGCGCAGTTCATGGGCGCGCAGCCGGAGCAGCAGGTGCGCGCGTTCTTCGAGCAGCTGTTTCCTTCCGCGGCCGAGCAAGCGCTCGCGAACGCGGAAGCTGCGTTTGCGGAGCTACGGCTCGATGAGGCGGAGCAACTCGTGGCGCTCATCGAAACCGGCCGCGATCCTGCATTCGACGCGCGAGTCACTGCGTTGCATCACGGCATCGCGGCGGCACGCGCGGGCCAGGACGGCCCAGGCGAAGAGGAGCTACGCGCCGCGCTCGCGAAGGACTCAGCCGATCACGAGTCGCGGTTGGCACTCGCGAACCTGCTCGCCGGCCAGCGCCGTTACGGGGAAGCAATGGATGAATTGCTCGAGCTCGTGCGGCGCGCNNGTGCGCGCCCAGTCGAGATACGCGCGCGCATTCGCATCGCCTTCGGGCGGCGCCCATGTCGGAAAATCCACGGACACGGCCGGATCGTACGGACCTTCTTTGACCTCGTAGAACGCCGCGATCGGGCTGTGCACGATCAGGCTGTGCCACGTGGCTTGCGGAGTTTCGTAGCCCAGGCTGGCCGTGCCTTCGCCCTGCTCGTATCGCCCCGTCACGCAGCCCGTGTCGTCGAACGTCACGACGTCGAATCGACCGCGCAGCGCGATCGCCGTCTCGCTCTTCGTCAAATGCCGGTGTGGGCGGAAATACGAGTCGTGCTTCGCTACGACGAACAGGCGTTGCACCAGGTCGGCGCCGGACAGATGCACGGCGTGGTGGGCACGCAGCCGCGGGCTCGCGGCCGCTTTCGCCGCGAGCTCGTCGAGCAATGTGGCGGAGATGAGCTTCAGAAGATCAGTAATGAATGACCGAGCGGATGCTCTTGCCTTCGTGCATGAGATCAAACGCGTGGTTGATCTTCTCGAGCCCCATGGTGTGCGTGATCATCTCGTCGATCTTGATGTCGCCTTCCATGTACTGCTTGACCATGCCCGGTAGCTGCGTGCGGCCCTTCACGCCGCCGAACGCGCTGCCGCGCCACACGCGGCCCGTGACGAGCTGGAACGGCCGCGTGCTGATCTCCTGGCCCGAGGCTGCGACGCCGATGATCGTCGACTCGCCCCAGCCGCGATGGCAGCACTCGAGCGCCGCGCGCATGAGCTGCGTGTTGCCCACGCACTCGAACGAGTAGTCCACGCCCCAGTCCGTCATGCTGATGATGACCTGCTGGATCGGCTTGTCGAAGTCCTTCGGGTTCAGGAAGTCCGTGGCGCCGAGCGCGCGTGCCATCTCTTCTTTGCCCGGGTTGATGTCGACCGCGATGATGCGCTCGGCCTTCGCCATGACGGCGCCCTGGATGCAGCTCAAACCCACGCCGCCGAGACCGAAAATCGCGACCGTGGAGCCCGCCTTCACCTTGGCCGTATACAGCACGGCGCCGATGCCCGTGGTAATGCCGCAGCCGAGCAGGCACACCTTCTCGAGCGGCGCCTTCTTCGCGATCTTCGCGAGCGCAATCTCGGGCAGCACGGTGTACTCGGAGAACGTGGACGTGCCCATGAAGTGCAGGATCTGCTTGCCCTTCTTAGAGAAGCGGCTCGTACCGTCCGGCATCAAGCCTTTGCCCTGCGTGGAACGAATGGCTACGCACAGGTTCGTTCTACCGGACTTGCAGAACTTGCACTGCTTGCATTCGGGTGTGTACAGCGGGATCACGTGATCGCCGGGCTTCACGCTCTTCACGCCGGCGCCCACCTCTTCCACGATACCCCCGCCCTCGTGCCCCAAGATCGTGGGGAACGCGCCTTCGGGATCAGCACCTGAGAGCGTATACGCGTCCGTGTGGCACACACCGCTCGCGACGAGCCGCACCAGCACTTCCCCTTTTTTCGGCCCGCCGAGTTCGACTTCCTCGATCTCGAGCGGTTTGCCGGCAGCCCACGCGACGGCAGCTTTTGTTTTCATTGTCACTTGCTCCTGCAAGATCGATCGGGTTTGGGCATGATTGTAGGGACTTACCTGCCTCGCGAACAGACGCCATGGATGTGTACCTTGGGCTCGGCTCGAACCTGGGCGATCGCCGCGCGCACTTGTCGCGCGCACTCGAAATGTTGGGCGCGCATGGCGTGGTTGTCTTGCGTGTGTCGCCCGTCGTCGAGTCGCCCGCAATGCTGCCGGACGATGCACCCGCCGACTGGAATCAGCCGTTCCTGAATCTCGTCGCACGGTGCAGCACTGAAGCTGCGCCAGAAGATGTGCTCGCCGCACTGAAGCTGATCGAGCGTGAGCTCGGTCGCGTGGACCGTGGACGCTGGGCGCCGCGGCCGATCGATCTCGATATTCTCTTGTGGGGGCGCGAGACGATCGTGACGGAGAAGCTGCGCGTGCCGCATCCCGGCATCGTCGAGCGCGCGTTCGTGCTGACGCCGCTCGCGGCACTTGCGCCGCGGCTCACGATTCCGGGACTCGGGCCGCGCACCGTGCTCGAGCACGCGCGCGCGGGTGGGCACCACTTGCCGTTGTGGATGGGCATCGTGAATCTCACGCCGGATTCTTTTTCCGATGGCGGCGAACTCGCGGATGATGCGAGCGTGAATTCACGCGTCGACGGCCTGATCGCGGCGGGAGCGGAGTACATTGACCTCGGCGCGGAATCGACACGGCCCGGCGCGACGCCGCTGACCGCAGACGACGAGTGGGCGCGCTTGGAACCGACGCTGGGCCGTCTCGTCGAACGTTATCGCCACGCGGTGTTGCGACCGCGGATCAGCATCGACACGTATCACTTGCAGACCGCCCGACGAGCGCTCGCGCTCGGCGTGGACGTCATCAACGACGTCAGCGGGCTCACGAGCTCCGCGATGGTGGACCTGGCCGCCAACAGCACGGCGGACTGGGTCGCGATGCACAACCTCGGCGTGCCGGCGGACAAGAATCGCGTCCTACCCTCGGACCAGGATCCGACCGATGCCGTCGAGCGCTGGCTCGAGGAGCGGCTCGTCGAGTGGACGCGCACGGGCCTCAATCTCGGGCGCATCGTGTTCGATCCCGGCGTGGGCTTCGGCAAGAACGCATTGCAGTCCCTGCGACTCCTGCGCAACGTGCATCGGTTCCATCGTTACGGGCTAAGACTGCTCGTAGGCCACTCACGAAAATCGTTCATGCATCCCGCGGCAGCCGCGGATCGCGGCGAGCGGGATCTGTTCACTGTCGGCGCGTCGCTGAAGCTATGCGCGCAAGGCGTAGACATCCTGCGCGTGCACAACGTGGCCGCCCACGCAGTCGCATACCGTGGCTGGACGCAGCTAACGTAGCAGCTCCGAGTTCGACCTCTTCGAGTTTTGAGGTGGAAAACTGCCATGCGAGCCTCCTCGCGCCGATGGTGGGGCCCTATTTCGAAGAACCAGGGTGGCTACCGCGGGATTAGGGACCGTCGGGATGGAAGAATCGGCCAGTTCTTGATGTCGTGAGATTTTTTCGCGCTCGTGTCGAATTTGAGACCGGACACACGTCTTAGCGTTGAGTGGTGACTGGAGTGGCCACCATATGGGTACAAATCTAAGGAGTTAGGGTCTATGCAGTACGCCTTGCTGATTTACGAAGACGAAGCGCTCTACGGTCCCGGGAAGAAGGGCCCGGCAATCCAGGAAATTGTTTCCCGCCACATGGCCTTCAACAGGGAACTCGGCACAAAGCGGGTCGGAGGTTCTGGATTGTCAGCGACATCGTCGGCAACAACGATTCGGACAAAAGGTGGAAAACAGTCGGTGCACGATGGCCCCTTTGCAGAATCGAAGGAGCAACTCGGTGGCTTCTATCTGATTGAAGCCAAGGACCTGGACGAAGCGATCTCGATTGCAAAAAGGGTTCCTATCCTCCACGAGGGCTCAATCGAAGTCAGGCCGGTTCTTGGGCCGGGATGAGTGGAGCCGCCCTTGAACGCGTCTTTCGGGAGGCGAGTGGGCGCATCGTGGGCGCGCTCGCCGCCCGGTTTCGTGATCTCTCATTGGCCGAGGACGTGTTTTCGGAAGCCTGCGCGCGGGCGCTCGAGGATTGGTCGAACAAGGGTGTGCCGACAGATCCTGCTGCATGGCTCTACCAGGTTGGGGCGCGCGCTGCATTGGATGGGCTGCGGCGGCGTCAAACACGTACTCGTTTTGAATCCCAATTGTCGGCGGACTTCGCCGCACAACCAGCGGATGTGGACGACGACGCGGTGATCCCTGACGAACGTCTACGGCTGATCTTCATATGCTGCCATCCCGCTGTCGGTGTCGACGCGCGGGCGGCGCTCACGTTGCGCCTGGTGTGCGGGCTCTCGACTCTGGAAATCGCGCGAGCCTTCCTGGTGTCCGAGACCACCATGGCACAAAGGTTGACCCGAGCAAAAAGCAAGATCGCCGATGCGGCAGTTCCCTTCGAATTGCCGGCGGCTCAGTTCTGGCCCGAGCGGCTCGACGCGGTGCTCGCGACCATCGAAATTGCCTACGGCAATGCGCACGAATACGCGGCGGCCACGCATCGACAGCCAAGGCTTGATGGTTCCGCTGTCTGAGCAAGACCCTCAGCGTTGGCAGCGATCCCTCATCGATGAGGCGATCGGCTATTTCAATCGAGCTTCGGCGCTTGGGCCCGACACAGTCAGGGTGATTCAGGCAAAAATTCATGCGGCGTGGTGTGCACGTCACACTCTCGAATCGCCTCCGCCATGGCCGCAGGTGCTCTCACTCTATGATGCCCTACTGGTGAGACGCGACGATCCAGTGGTGCGACTCAACCGGCTCGTCGCGGTTGCCGAAGTGCATGGCGTGGAGAGCGCATTGTCGGAGCTCGAATCGCAGGTTTCAGGTAACGGCGTCGCGGATGCTCGCTTGATGGTCAGATCACGGTTGCAATGCCGGGGGTGTCGGCATCTGCCGCTCGAGCCGCTCGTCGATTTCTCCGATGCTCGCTGCGAGTGAGTTGGTCGCCGTTGTCAAATCTTCCCGCAGCTGTCTGGCGCTTGCCTCCTGCGCCTCCCTCAGCGTCCTGATCTCCGTCTCGATGTACTTCTGCAGTTCCGTGAACCGTGACGCTTCTGCCTGACTCGCGAGTTCACGCTGCGTACGCATTTCCGCAGACTGCTTCCGGCTGTCCG
>PMCP01000203.1 GCA_003155415.1 Gammaproteobacteria bacterium
CGGAGCGCTCGTTCGAGTACCCAGCGGATCGACGCATCGTCATCGACGAGCCATACCTGCAACAGTTCGGCATTCATGCGGCATCCTCCAGCGGCAACAGGATCGAGAACACGGTATGCCCCGGGCGGCTTTCGAATTCGATGATGCCGCCGTGCCGCGCCACCATGTCCTGCGCCACCGAGAGGCCGAGGCCCGTGCCCTCCGCCTTGCCGGTGACCAGCGGGAAAAACAGTGTCTTGTGCAGGTCTTCCGGCACGCCGGGGCCGTCGTCCTCGATCTGCACGCACACGACGAGCCGATGGCGCGCCGGCCCGATGTTGAGGTTCGACTGCGTGCGCGTGCGCAGCACGACGCGGCCGCGCCCGGGCAGCGCCTGCAGCGAATTGCGGCCGATGTTCAGCAACGCCTGGATGATCTCGTTGCGATCGAAGCGGCCGTCCGGCACGCTCGGATCGTAGTCGCGCTCGATGTCCACGTCGTTCGCCGCTTCGCTGCGCAGCAATTGATATACGTGCTCGCACAGTTCATGCACGCTGATCGCCTGTTTGCGCGGCGGACCCGCAGGTCCCAGCATCGTGTCGACGAGCGAGCGCAATCGATCGGCCTCGTTGATGATGATGTTCGTGTATTCCTTCAAGCCCGGCTCGGCGAGCTCGCGCTCCAGCAATTGCGCCGCGCCGCGCAGTCCGCCGAGCGGGTTGCGAATTTCGTGCGCGAGCTGCCGCACCATCAACCGGTTGCCATCCACGCGCGAGAGCAGTTCCGTCTCGCGCGTGATGCGCTGGCGCATGCGCGCGTCGGTGAGTTCGAGCAGCAGGTGCATGCCCGTCACCTGGCCGGTCAGCGGCGTCGCGGTGATGTCGATGACGATCGGCGCCGGCGCGGCCGGGAGCGTGGCGATCGGCGTCAGCGTGAACTCGTGGCCCGCGCAGGTCTCGCCGCTGTCGAGCGCGCGCCGCAGCAATTCCACGAGCGATTGAGGCGCGGCGAACAGCTGGCTGACCGGATGCCCGCGCGTCTGGCGCAGGCTCAATGACAGCAGGTCCTGCGCACTGACGTTCGCGTAGACGACGCACAGCTGCGCGTCGAGCACCATGAGGCCGGTGGCGAGCGCGTCGAGCATTTCGCGCGCGTCGAAATGACCCAGTGGAGATGTGGTCTGCGCTTCAGCGACCACGGCCCCCCCTCACGGTCGCGCGCGCGGATGTGCGCGGGGGAGCGTCGTTGGGCGAGCGCCCAAAGCGAGTTACGGGGAGCGACGGCGCTCGCCCAACGGCGCTAGACACGCGCGCATCCGCGCGCGCACCTAATGCTTGCGGTTGGGGTTGTTCGGGTTCAGCGGCGCCAGCACCGANNTCGCGAATCGTCGCGGCCACCGTGTGCGTGCCGCGATCGATCGGCGAAATCTTGAATTCCTGTTGCTCGGGGTTTGCTGCCGGCATCGACTGTCCATCGAAGCTCAACTCGATGCGGTCGCTGCTGCGCTTCGCCGGATGCGGCTGCACCGCAACCGTTACCGACTCGACGTCGATCAGCACCTGGTCCTGCGCCGGCTGCACGATCGAGCAGCTGTCGTAGTGGAATCCGCCATCGTCGGCGCGCGCGCGGCGCGGCGTGCTGCTGGTGTTCGTCGTCGCGGCATCGGAGCCGCTGTAGGTCTGCGGCGTGCCGAGCACGATTTTCTCCGCGCCCGTGTGCGGCTGGTCGGAATAGTGCACGCCGTCTGCATCCGTCCAGCGATAGGTCACGGTCGATCCGATCGCAGCGGAGGCGACCACGATCGTCAGCAAGCTGCAGATGGCCTTTCGGGTACTCACGGGGAGACAGCATAGTCCCACCCGGCTCCGGCGTACAAACGGGTGACGGTCTTGTGAGGACCCTCACCCATTTGTAATGCACGCCGGACCGTCTTATGTCGCTAAACGCTGTAATACATGTCGAGTTCGCACGGATGCGTCGACATGCGGTAGCGCTGCACTTCCTGGTTTTTGAGGGATATATACGCGTCGATGACGTCGTCGGTGAACACGCCGCCGCGCTTGAGGAACTCGCGGTCCTTGTCCAGGTTCTCGAGCGCCATGTCGAGCGAGTGGCAAACCTGCGGGATGTGCTTCGCCTCCTCGGGCTCGAGGTCGTACAGGTCCTTGTCGGCCGGATCGCCGGGATGGATCTTGTTCTGGATGCCATCGAGACCGGCCATCATCATCGCGGCGAACGCGAAGTACGGGTTCGCTGCGGAATCGGGGAAACGCACTTCGATGCGGCGCGCCTTCGGGTTCGCGACCCATGGAATACGGATCGAAGCGCTCCGGTTGCGCGCCGAGTACGCCAGCATCACCGGCGCTTCGAATCCCGGCACGAGTCGCTTGTAGCTGTTGGTGCCCGGATTCGTGAACGCGTTGATCGCCTTCGCGTGCTTGATGATGCCGCCGATGTAGTAGAGCGCGGTGTCGGACAGGCCGCCGTACTTGTCGCCCGCGAACAGCGCGGTGCCGGCCTTCTGCAACGACTGGTGCACGTGCATGCCCGAGCCGTTGTCGCCAACCAGGGGCTTGGGCATGAAGGTCGCGCTCTTGCCGTGCAGGTGCGCCACGTTGTGCACGCAGTATTTCAGGATCTGCACCTCGTCGGCCTTTTTCACGAGGCCGCCGGCGCCGACGCCGATCTCGCTTTGTCCGCCGGTCGCCACTTCGTGGTGATGGACTTCGACCTTGAGGCCCATTTCCTC
>PMCP01000151.1:0-4166 GCA_003155415.1 Gammaproteobacteria bacterium
GGGCTTGACCGTCGCGGGCACGCCGCCGAGACTGCCGTCTCGCCATTCAAGGGGGGCGACACCCATGCAAAAGGCCGTCGACGATCTGCTGCACCACTACGAGACCGGCCGCGTGAGCCGCCGCGACGTCGTCGCCATGCTCGCCGCGCTGGCGGCTGCGCCGTCGCTACCGGTACTGGCGCAGCCCACGGTGCTGAAGGCGCACACGCTGAATCACGCGAGCCTCATCGTGTCGAACGTCGAGCGTTCGCTTAAGTTCTACCAGAACACGTTCGGCCTTCCGGTGAAGAGCACCGGCACGGGCGGCGCGAATTTAGCCGTCGGCGATCAGTTCATCGGGGTGTATCAGGCGGGCGCGAACTCGAAGGCCGAGATCAACCACGTGTGCTTTGGACTCAAGGATTTCGATCCGCAGCGCACGGTGCGCGCGCTCGAGGCCGCGGGCCTCAAGGCGGAGTCGCGGGACCGCGACGGCGTCACGCAGGTGTACACGGCGGACCCGGACAACCTGCGCATTCAGCTGCAGGACGTGAGCTTCTGCGGCGGCAGCGGCGCGCTCGGCAACGTCTGCAGCTGAGGGCCGAAGCAACTGCATGGATACCGTCCTCACAGGCATCAAGCCCACCGGCACTCCGCACATCGGCAACTACGTCGGCGCCATCAAGCCCGCGGTGGCCGCAAGCACGAACAGCCAGGTCCACTCCTATTTCTTTCTGGCCGACTACCACGCGATCGGCGGTGACGCCGATGCCGTCGCGCGCACCACGCTCGAGATCGCGGCGAGCTGGCTGGCATTGGGCCTCGATCCGAACAAGGTCGTGTTCTATCGCCAGTCCGATGTGCCGGAGATTCTCGAGCTTGCGTGGATTCTGCACAGCGTCACGGGCAAGGGACTCTTGAACCGCGGGCACGCGTACAAAGCGGCGGTCGCCGAGAACGAGGCCACGCCCGGCCGCGATCCGGACCAGGCCATCATGATGAATCTCTATTCGTACCCGGTGCTGATGGCCGCCGACATTTTGATGTTCAAAGCCACGAAGGTGCCGGTGGGCCGCGATCAGAAGCAGCACGTGGAGATGGCGCGCGACATTGCGCAGCGCTTCAACCACAATTTCGGCGAGACGTTCGTGCTGCCCGAGCCCGTGATCGGCGAGCACATCGCCACATTGCCGGGCTTGGACGGCCGCAAGATGAGCAAGAGCTACGGCAATGTGATTCCGCTCTTCGCCGACGAGAAGGCGCTGCGCAAGGTCGTCATGAAGATCAAGACGAACTCGCTCGAGCCCGGGGTGCCGAAGGACACGAGCGACAGCGCGCTGTTCGAGATCTACCGTGCATTCGCGAGTGACGCGGAAGTGGCGGCCGTCCGCGAGCGTTACGCCGCTGGCATCGGCTGGGGCGAGATGAAGCAGGTGCTGTTCGAGCGCATCAACGTGGAGCTCGCACCCGCGCGTGCGGAGTACGAGCGGTTGATGGCGGCGCCTGGCGAAGTCGAGCGTCTCTTGAAGGCCGGCGCGGACAAAGCGCGCGCCTTGAGCAAACCGTTCCTCGCCGAGATCCGCAGCCGCGTCGGCATTCGGCCGCTCGCGGGCTAGTTACTGCTGCCGCAGGTGCGGCGTTGACCGGCCGTGACGCCGCCACGCACGAATTGCGCGTAGCCACTGGGCGGCAGGTCGTTGAGCCGGCCCGCCGCGAGCCCGTAATGACGGCACGCTTCGTATGTGCGGCCAAGCTGCTCCAGCGAATGCGCGTAGTTCAGATACAGCGAGGGAAAGAAGTCGCGCGCAAGGTCATCGCCCGCGGCTTCCGCGTAACGCAGCGCGCGCTCGTTCCACTCGAGGGTGGCCGCCGGCGTCGCCTGGTGCCGCGCGACGTAGTGCGCTGCGATGCAGGCTTCAAAGTCGTCCTCGCTCTTGTCCCATGCCTGCTCGAACAGCGCTTTCGCGTCGGCCGAGCGGCCTTCCGCTTCCGCCGCCATGCCGGCAATGCATAGCTGCACGATGGGGTTCTCGGGATTCATCAGTTGGCAACTTGCCTCAGGCCTTTAGAACCTTGGAATCGTGGACCACTTTGCCGCCGAGCAGCGTGAGCACCGGGCGAATCTTTTTGATGTCGGCGTCCGGAATCGTGAAGTAGTCGCGGTCGAGCACCGTGAGGTCCGCGAGCTTGCCGGGCTCGATCGAGCCGATCTTGTTCTCCATGCGCAGGAACCATGCGTTCGAGCGAGTGAACAGCGATATCGCTTCCTGCCGCGTCAGGTGCTGGCCCGGATTCACCTGCGCGCCGAACGAATTCACGCCCGTCACCGCGTAGTGGATGTGGTGCCACGGGTTCAGCGGCGCGATGTGCACGCCATCGCCGTGGATGCCGGCCTGAATGCCGTGATCGACGATCGTGCGGAACTGCGGCCCGACTTTTTCGTTCGGATCACTGGAGGTGACCCAGCGGAACGCGGCCATCTCGATGCCGACGCCCAATGCCTTCAACCGCGTCAGCAGCTCCGGCGTGACTTCCGGAACGTGGTGCACGACCCAGCGCAGATCCTTAATGCCGAATTCCGCGTCCATCTTCTCGTACGCTTCCACGACCTGCGTGAGCTGTGCGAGCGTTTGGACGCTGTTCTCGTTGCGCCAGTGTTTTGCGGCCACGAGCCGCTGCGCCTCGAACCACACGGGGCCCGCCGAGATCGGCGCCGCCCATTCGCCGATGGCGCCGGTGCGCACCATGTCGTCGCCGACGAACTGGAACTGATTGCGCAGGCGCTCGTGCAGCTCCGGGAGCGCGGGATCGGCTTGGTTGCTGAGAAAATTGATCTGCAGGCGAACGGTGGCTTTGCCTTCGTGGTACAGCTCGAGCCACGGGTCGTACATCGTGTACTGGTCGAGGTTCGAGAGGATCTGGTTCGGGTGCAGCGGACCGGGGGTGGGGAACAGCACCTGATCGAGGTGCGTCGTAAGGCCCACGCTCGTCGAGTAGTTCATCGCGTCGATCGCCGTGCGCTTCTTGTCCGCGAACGTCTGCATGCGCCGCAGCAGGAACAGCGCCGAAGCCGACGGGCCGCCGGTGCCGAACCCGGCCGGCCCGATCGCGCCCGTCGCGCTGACGTTGATCTTCTTGATGTCGGGATGCGCGGGTGAGCCGGCGTCGGCCGCGTCGAAGAATTTCTTCGCGAGGCTGTTGCAGGCGGCCGGCCCCGTGAAACGCTCGTACAGAAACACCGGCCGGTCGGGCACGGCCGCGTCGAGCTCGGCCAGCGTCGGGTGGCGGTGCTCGGCCCATTGGTTCGGGTGCCAGCCGCCCATTGACGTGATCCACTGGCCGTCCGGCACGTCTTTGCGACGTGCGGCCAACGCTTCCTGCACTTCTTTGATCGACGTCGTGTTCTCGAGGATCGTGTGATAACCCGGCCGGTTCGCGAGGCTCACGATGTGCACGTGCGGCTCGATGAGCCCGGGCACCACGGTGTGGCCCTTGAGATCGATGACCTGCGCGCCGGCCGGTGCCGAGCCGCGCCCGACGCTCGCGAACACGCCGTTGCGAATCACGACGCGGTCGGCCACGGTGCCGCGGCCGTCGATCGTGTGGATCTTGCCGTTCTGCAGCACGACGACCGAGTCGGCGCCAGGTGCCGCAGCGTCGTCTCGCCGCGACTGGCCGGAGGCCGCGCCGGCGACTGCCGTCGCGCCCGCAGCGCCCAAGGTCTTCAAAAATCCGCGCCGTGACGTGCCGTCGCGTTCGTCGTTATTGCTCATGAGATCCCCTGATCCGTGTTCTGTTTGTTCGGCGCGCCCCTCGTCGGGCCGGCGCGGTCCGCTGGATCATACGCGCGGCTGCACGCCACGGTCTTTCGCCCCTGCGAAGTTGCCGGGCCACGGTGTAGCATCCGTAAATTCGTAGACTCACGGGGGCTGACCAATGACAAAGGTAACGAGGCGGGAATTCGTCAAAGCGTCGAGCGCGCTCGCCGCAGCAGCACCTGCGCTCGCGGCGGTCACGGCCAGCGCGCAGCCGCCGGGCGGGCCGCCGCCGGCGCCCGACACCGGCAAGCTCCGCGTCGAGAAGGACGTGGTGTTCGGCAAGGGCGGCGACATCGATCTCCTGCTCGACGTCTATCGCCCGCCCGAGGGTGTCACGTCGAAGCGCCTCGCCATCATCCATCTCTTCGG
>PMCP01000151.1:4196-9133 GCA_003155415.1 Gammaproteobacteria bacterium
GGCATGCTGTCGCTGATGGCCGCCGGCACGAACGGCAAAGCCGAGTTCGAAGGCACGGGCGGCACGCAGGGCGTGAGCTCGGAGGTGAACGCATCCATCGGCGTGTATCCGCTGGCGAGTGCGGAGTCGGCGAAGGGGTTGTTCCCGGACGGCCAGGCCACGCCCGAAGCCATCGCGGCGGCGTCACCCACGAGCTACATCACGGCGAAGTTCGCGCCGACGATCTTCGTGCATGGCACCGGCGATAAGACCGTGCCGCTCGCGTCGAGCCTCGATTTCTTCAACAAGCTGAACGGCCTCGGCGTGCCGACGGCACTGACTGCGATTCAGGGCGCCGCGCATGCGTTCGACGTGGCGGCGCTCGACGCCGTTGAGACGATGGCGCAGTCGATCGACCTGTTCCTCGACCGGCTGCTCGTGAATCCGAAGCCGTATCCCGCATTTGGCGCGCCGCCGGGTGGCGGTCGGCCGGGCGGTCCGCGACCGCCGGGCTAAGTCGCTCCGCCGATTGGATCAACCGGATCGTCGGAACGCGCTTGGGGTTTCCGATGATCCGGGCTTACGATGACCCGGAGTCGAACTTCGGGGCCAATCGTGCGCAGCATCCGAGCGAGTCTCACCGTTCTCGTCATCGCCGCGTTCGCGGCAGCGACCGCAAGCGCGCAACCGCCAGCAACGCCGCTGCCCGAGGGCTACCTGCGTGCGCCGCCCGTGCCACCGGGCCTGGCGCCCAAAATGAAGGTCCACGAAACGACGGCCGCCACGCACGTTTTCCAGGCGCGCTTCAGCGCCGGCGACGAGATCATGTCGGGGCTCACGGATCTCGCGATCGAGCACCACATCACGAGCGGCTACATCACCGGCTTAGGCGGGCTCTCCGGTGCGCTGCTCGCATTCGGCGATCCGAAAGTCGGCGCGTTCAAGAAGGTGCCCGTCACGGACAAGTGCGAGCTCGTTTCGTTGGTGGGCGACATTTCGGAGCGCGACGGCAAGCCGGTGGTGCACCTGCACGCGGTCGTCGCGTTCGCGGACGGTAGTACGAAGGCGGGGCACGTAATCGAAGCGCATGTGGCGCCGCTCGCCGAGATTGCGATCGTGGCCACGGCCATGGGCGCAAGCACAACACACTGAATTATCCACGGACGAATAACTAGGAGCATTCATGGCGGACGCAAGAGGCAAATTCGTTTGGCACGAGCTCATCACGCCGAACGCAGCGGGTGCGCACGAGTTCTACTCAAAGGCCGTTGGCTGGACGCAGGAGGCGTGGGACAAGGACAAGTCCTACTCGATGTTCTCCGCGTCGACCGGGCCGCTCGGCGCCGCGGTCGAAAACCGAACCGCCGTTCCGCATTGGCTGCCGTACGTGAGCGTGCCGAACGTCGACGCCGCGGTTGCGACCGCCGTGGGCCTCGGCGCGAAAGTGCTGACGCCGCCGACCGACATTCCGAACGCGGGCCGGCATGCATCGCTCACGGATCCGCAGGGTGGCGCGTTTGCCGTGCATAGCTCCACGATGCCAGCATCGCCGGATCGCGCGCCCGCAGTCGGCGAATTTTCGTGGCACGAGCTCGCGACCACCATCGATCCGTTGGAGGTGTTTCCGTTCTACGCCGAGCTGTTCGGCTGGGAGGAAATGCTGCGCCACGACATGGGGCCCATGGGCACGTACGTGATCTTCGGACGCAATGGCATGCAGCTCGGCGGCATATTCAAGAAGGGCGACATGGGCCTGCCGGGGCCTGCGTATTGGGTGTGCTACGTGAGCGTGCCGAACCTCGATCAGGCGCTCGAGCAGGTGAAGGCCGCGCGCGGCTCGTTGTTGCACGGGCCCTCGGACGTGCCGGGCGGCGACAAGATCGCGCAGCTCATGGATCCACACGGTGCGTTCTTCGCGGTGCACTGGTCCGCGAACACGCCCGCTGCGAAGCCGGCCGCGAAAGCGGCGCCTAAGCCGGTGGCGAAACCCATAGCGAAGCCCGCGCCGAAAGCGGCCAAGAAAAAGACGGCAAAGAAGGCCGCAAAGAAAGTGGCCAAGAAAGCCGCGAAAAAGGTTGCAAAGAAAGTTGCGAAGAAAGCAACGAAGAAGGTAACGAAGAAGTCTGCGAAGAAGGCCGCCAGGAAGCCGGCGAAGAAAGTAGCGAAGAAGAAGGCTAAGGCGCCGCGCAAAGCCGCGAAGAAAGCCGCAAAGAAGGCTCGCAGCAAACGACGGTAGGGGAGAGCGCGGGCGGCCGCGCGATGAGGGGGGGCGATCGGCATGTCCGGGGAATCTGGAAGGGTGAAGGTATGCGTGGCGCTCGCGCTGTTGCTGTCCATGGCAACGGCGCTGGCCAAGGAGCCCGAGTTGAAGTCGAGCCCGCTCGCGCAGGCGTTTGGCTCGGCGCCGGCCATGTGGGGCGCGCGACTGTCGCCCGACGGTTCCAAGATATCGTTCATCCGCAGGCAGCCACTGGGCCCGACCCGAGCGGCCGTGCTCGACACGACCACGGGTGCGCTGAAGGTAGTCGTCGACGGCGAGCGCGACCAGTTCGATATCTCCTGGTGTGACTGGGCCAGCGATGAGCGATTGTTGTGCGGTCTGCGCAGCGTGATCGTCGAGCCGCTGATCGCTTACCCCTTGACTCGGCTCGTTGCGGTCAACAGCGACGGCTCGGCGATGAAGGTGCTCGTGGCGCAACGCATTCGCGAAACCTTCACCCAGTTTCAGGATCGCGTCATCGACTGGTTGCCTGGCGATAACCGGCACGTGCTGATCCAGGTGCCTGCCACCGAGGGTAGTGGCGTGCAAAGGATCGACATCTACACCGGCGATATGTCGGTGGAGGAGCGTGATCGCGACACGACGCTCGCGTGGACATCCGACGGTCACGGCGTCACCCGTCTCTACCAAAGCGTGACGAGCAGTGAAGAGCGCTGGTACGTGCGCGAGAAGGCTGAGCAGCATGCGGAGTGGAGCGACCTGCACCGCGCGAAGCTCGAGGATCTCGCGGACGCGTTCTCGCCCATTGGCTTCACGGATAACCGCAACGAGTTGCTCTATTACGACCAGCACGAGGGCCGAAGGGCTCTGTTTGCGATGGACTTGGCCAACGGGCGAAAGACGCGGCTCGTCTATTCGCGCCCGGACGTCGACGTTGATTCGGTGCTGTCGCTCGGTAAATTCCATCGTCTCGTTGCGGCGAGCTACATCACGGATCGGCTGCGCCTCGAATTTTTCGACCCACGGTTGGCTGACATCCACGGGCGGCTGTCGACCGCGTTACCGGGTAAGCAAATCGCGATCTTCGACGAGAACTGGACGCAGCGTTACTACCTCGTGTACGCCGGCAGTGATCAGGATCCGGGCACGTACTACAGGTTCGACGCAGAGAAAAACCAGCTCATGCTGCTTTCGCTTGCGTACCCGTCGTTGAAGGGGCGCGAGCTGTCGCCCATGCGCGAGATTAAGTACACGGCCAAGGACGGCACCGCGATCCCTGCGTATCTGACGGTGCCCGCCGGGGGCCCGGGCCGAAAGCCAGCAATCCTGCTGCCGCACGGCGGGCCGTCGAGCCGCGACTACTGGAGCTACGATTTTCTCGTGCAGTATTTCGTCGCGAGCGGCTACGCCGTATTGCAGAGCAACTACCGCGGTTCCGAAGGGTACGGCGCGGAGTGGCAAGGCGCGGGTGGATTCAGGAACTGGCACGTCGCCATCAGCGATATCCTCGATGGTGCCGACTACCTGGTCAAAGAGGGTATCGCGGACGCCGACCACGTCTGCGCGGTCGGTTGGAGCTACGGTGGCTATGCGTCGCTCATGAGCGCAATCGAAGAGCCGAAACGCTTCCGCTGCGTCGTGAGCATCGCAGGGGTGACGGATCCGCTTGCGCTCGGCGTCAGCAGTAAGCGCTACATCGGCGGCCGGGCGGCGGCAGAGTTCATCGGTGCGGGCGACGATCTTAAGAACGGCTCGCCCATCAAGCGCGTGGCCGATTTGTCGGCGCCGGTACTGCTTGCTCACGGGCGGCACGATTTGGCCGTGCCGTTTGCGCAGAGCGAGTCGTTTTCCCGCAGCCTCTCGCGCGCAAGAAAGGACTACGAGTTCATCGAGTACGAGTTCGCGGAGCACTCCATCGAGGAGGAGCGCTATCGGATCGATCTGCTGACGCGGGTCGGGGACTTCCTGGGCCGCTACCTCGGCGCGCATTGACGGCGGCGCGCCGCCCGCTCATTCCTGCTCTCTGCGGAACTTCACGAGGGCGGCGAGCCGGTAGAAGCCGTGCACGAACTTGCCGTATGGCAGCGTGACGAACAGTGCGAGCACGGCGCCCAAGTGAACGATCAGCAGCGCGCCCATGGCCGCGTGATCGCGCAGCGCGAGCAGCACCAGCCCGGTGCCGCCGGCGAGCAACAGCAACGTGACGAACGCGCCGTCGAGCTTGTCCTGGCTCGCGTGTGACAGCTGCGGGTCGCGCGTGCGGCGCACCCACAGCAATCCCGCCGTGCCGATCACGAGCGCAACGCCGCCGAGCGTGCCGAGCACCACGGGCAGGCTCGTGTACGCGTAAGGCGCCGGGTAACCCGCGAAGTGATATAGCGCGGCCACGCACGTCGAAGCGAAGCACAGCGTGAAGCCGTATAGCGTGCAGTGATGCAGGCGCTTGCGCCACGGTGTGCGTACCTCGAGCGCCGTCACGCAGTCCGCATCGCCGACGTGCAGGTGCCGCAGCGTGAACGCATCGTGCAGCGCGCCGGCGACTCCGCTGCGTTGCACGTGGCTATGGGGCGGCGCGGCGGCCGCAGCGAAGTCGCGCCTGCAGCGCGCGGCTCCGATCGCGAGCGCGGTGGCGACGAACAATGCGACTCCGCCGAACAACGCGACGAGAACAGCGTGCGGAATCACGCCGTAGAAGTCGGCGCCGGTCGCGCTCAGTGCATCGCCGTTCAGTGCGAGC
>PMCP01000179.1 GCA_003155415.1 Gammaproteobacteria bacterium
GCGCAAACGCTGTTCCTAGGTCCGGATGCGAACCACGACGGTATTCCGGATTCCGAGCAGGATACGGACGGCGATGGTATTCCTGACTCGAAGGACACCGATAAGAACGGCAACGGCATCCCCGATGATCAGGAAGACGACGACGGCGACGGCATTCCGAACGGCCAGGACTCGGACAAGAATGGTAACGGCATTCCGGACGACCAGGAAGGCGACACACCCACGGAGTGCGTTGGCCTGATCTGCTTCCCGGCCGGCTACCGGAACATTCCGGTCCGCACGTTCTGGACGCAGCGCAGCCTCGACTAACTAGGCTTAAGGACACGAGCCATGGATATGGACACGTCGAATCGCAGCCGGATGGCGGGCGTCACACTGCTGGAGCTCATGGCAGTCGTCATGGTGATCGGCATCCTCGGCATGATTGCGATGCCGAGCTACCGCCAATACGTGATGCGCGCGCAACGAACCGAGGCAAAGACCGCACTACTGCGACTGCAGACGAACCAGGAGAGGTTCTATCTCGCAAACCGTACCTATGGCGGCAACGCCAGTCTCGCAGCGCTCGGCTTCCCGACGGGAATGACTGAGAACGGCACGTACGCGCTGACGATCGCGGGGGCGGACGCTAACACGTACACCGTTACAGCGACGCCCGTGGCCGGCGCACGCATCGACATGACGCAGGACGCGATGTGCACGACACTAACGATCACCGCACAGGGCGTGAAAACCGCCACGGGCACCAACCCGACGTCGTGCTGGTGAGCTAGCGTTTTTTGCGGGCGGCAGCGCGTGCTCGGTCGTACTCGAGCAGGTTGTCGAGAATCAGCAGCGCCGCCCCGATCGTGATCGCCGAATCCGCCACGTTGAAGGCCGGAAAGTAGTACTGCTGGTAGTGCACGCGGATGAAATCGATCACGTGCCCCCAGAGCACGCGATCGGTCACATTGCCGAGCGCACCCCCTAGAATCAGCGATAGCCCTGCGGCAAGCAGGTTTTGCCCTTTCCCCGGCACACGCCGCAACCAAATCAGAATCGCCACGCTAACGGCCAGACCGAGGCCTATGAACAGCCAGCGTTGCCAGCCGCTCGCGTTGCTCAACATGCTGAACGCGGCGCCTTCGTTGTGCAGCCGCATGATCTCGAGGACCGGCAGCAGAATGATCTCTTCGAACTCAGCGAGATTGTCCGTGACCAGGTACTTCGTCCACTGATCAAGCAGCATCACGGCGACGGCCACCCACAGCCAATTCGCAGCCCCGGCGCGCAACCCGAACCAGCGGCGCGGCGTCACAGTGTTTCCGAGTCCCGCGCGAGATGGATGGCCCAATGCGTATCGCCCTCGTCCTGGCGGGCGACGTAGGCATCCGCGGCCGGCCTGCGCCACGCGCTCGCGAGAGTTTCGTTCATCAGGTACTCGCGGTGCGCAGCCAGCGCCGCTGTAACCGTGTCGTCGCCTTCGACGTACAACACGATGCGATCCGCGACTTCGAGCCCGGCCTGTTTGCGTGCATCTTGCACCGCCCGCACTAGCTCGCGTGCCACGCCTTCGCGGCGCAGCTCGTCGTTCAACGTAGTGTCGAGGCCCACCAGATAGCCGCCCTCCTCGGCGCTCGCAAACCCCTCCGCTGACGCGCTTTCGACGAGCAAGTCCGCAGGCTCAATTACCAGCGACTCGCCGTCGATCACGAATGTCTGCGTCGCGCCCCGCGCCACGGCGGAAGCGATCGCCGCGCCGTCGGCCGTCGCCAGATACTGCCGGATCTTCGGTATCAGCTTGCCATAGCGCTTGCCGATCACCGGCAAGTTCGGTTTGATGCGGTAGCTCACGAGCGTCGCGTCGCGCGCGATTAGCTCAAGGCTCTTCACGTTCAGTTCTTCGAGAACCTGGTCCTCGTGGCGGCGCACCGCGGCTTCCGCGGCACCGTCCGGCACACGAATCAGCAGGCGCGCGAGAGGCTGGCGAGTCTTTAGACGCGACGAATTGCGGGCAGCGCGGCCAAGACCTACGACGCGCTGCACTACCGCCGTCTCGTCCAAGAGCAGTCCGTCGCGGCGGGCGGCGTTGGCCATTGGCCAGCTCGCCATGTGCACGCTCGAAGGCGCACCAGGGGCGACCGTGCGCACGAGGTTCTGATAAACCGTCTCCGTGATGAACGGCACGAACGGCGCCATGAGCCGCGTGACGGTCTCTAGGCACTCGTACAATGTCAGGTAGGCCGACTGCTTATCGGCCCCGCTCGCCGCCTTCCAGAACCGCCGGCGGTTGCGCCGCACGTACCAGTTGCTGAGCTGATCCACGAAGCCTTCGATCGCATTGCCCGCTTTCAGCGCGTCATAGTCGTCGAGTGCCGCGGTCGCGGTAGCGATCGTTTGCTCTAGCAGTGAAATGGCCCAGCGATCGATCTCGGGCCTTTCGGCCAGCGGCACGCTGCGGCGCGGGTCGAAGCCGTCGAGCCGCGCGTACATCACGAAGAACGAGTACGTGTTCCAGTACGTATTGATGAAGCTGCTGGCGACCTCTGCAATGATCTCCACCGACACGCGTTTCTGCACGTCCGGCGCCACACGCGCCGTGAAGTGCCAGCGCAACGCGTCGGCCCCAACGGCATCGAACACGTCGTACGGGTTGATGATGTTGCCTAGCGACTTCGACATCTTCTTGCCGTCGCCGTCGACGATGTGACTCAAGCAGATCACGTTCTTGTAAGCGGCCT
>PMCP01000051.1 GCA_003155415.1 Gammaproteobacteria bacterium
GTCGCGCCGGCTTGCACTACCGGTTGGTGATGTACCGCTTCGTCGGCTGCGTCGAAGTCGCCGGGCCCGAATACCGCACGGCCGTCATCGAAGGATCCGCACACCACGTGCGTGAGCTCGATGCCTCCGTGCGTGTGACGCGGCAGGCTGCGGCCTTCGCCGATGCGCAGCAGATACAGTGCAGCGGAAGGGTCATGCGGTACGGTAACGTGCGCGTAGCGCATGCCCGGCCCCATCCAGCGCCAACCGCTCACGCGGGCGCTGCGCAAGCTCGCAGGCCAGGGTACGCCCTCCGGCAGCGCTGGGTAATTCGGCAGCGCAGCGGCAACGCTCGTCGGTTCCGGGGCGGCGTGCTCGATGCGCTCCAGCGTTCGCTCTAATGCGTTCGGCACGAGCGCGACAGGCTCGATCTCCTCGAGCAGCGCGCCGCCAACAGTCTGCAGCGTATGCAGCTGCCGGCGGCATTCGGCGCAGCCTTCCAGATGAGCGCTGACTACGAGGGCCTGACCGGCGCTCAGGCGGCCCGCGGCCAGGTGCAGTAGAAATTCGTCGCCGGGGTGGTGGTGGATCATGGTTAGTTACCGTTCCAAAATGCGGCGCAGTTCCGTCACCGCTCGCCGGATGCGCGACTTGACGGTGCCGAGTGGAATGCCGAGATCCTGCGCGATGCGGCCATGCGGATGGTCGTCGAAGAAAGACAGCCGCAGCAGCTGTGCCTGTTCGGGCGGCAGCTCGGCGAGTGCCTCAAGCACGCCGCGTTCGCGCTGCGCGGTGTGCAGCAATTCGTCCGGCGTCAGGTGCGCGTCCGCGGGCTGCTGTTCCGGGTCCCAGTCGTGCGGTGCCTCGCTGGGCCCGATCGCTGTGCGCCGGTGTTGGTCGATGCGCAAGTTGCGCGCAATCGTGTACAGCCAGGTCGAGACCTGCGCGCGCGCCGGGTCGAAGCTCGCGGCCCGCCGCCACAACGTGACCATCGTTTCCTGCGCCAGCTCATCGGCCAGCGCATCGTTTGCGCCAGCACGCACCAGGAATCCCTTGATGCGCGGCGCAAAGTGCTTGAACAGCGCCGCGAAAGCGGGCCGGTCTGCCGATTCGGCTACGGCGCGCATCCAGGTGTCGATCTCGTCGTCAGTAGGCATGCGTCGGAGGGGGGCGGCCGCGACCGGCGCCACGTGGGCCAATATTAACGTCAGTGGCCGGCCGACCGGCGAAAACGTCTCCCGCAGCACGAGGTCCATATCGCTTCTACGGCCAGCCGCGGGCCGTGGATCACTACGCGCACCGTGATCCAGCGTCTGTGCGCCTTCGTATATATACGCATAAGACCCGACGGGCCGCGGCCCGCGATGCGAGGAGTGCCCGATGGCCTTGTCGAACCTGGCTCTGGAGTTTACAGAACGCGGTGTCGTGCCCGACCGCCTGGTGCGCGTCGGCATTCGCCGGCTGCTGCAGGCGCGGTTGGCCGAAATCACCGCGAACGATCCCGCTGCCGCGGCTGTGAGCGCCGACGCGTTTGTCGCCGCGATGCGCGCTGCGCCGATCGCGCTGGTTCCGCATCTCGCGAACGAGCAGCACTATGAGGTGCCGAGCGCCTTCTTCGGCCACGTGCTCGGCCACCGGCGCAAGTACAGCTCGGCCTTCTGGCCCGAGGGCGTAGCGAGCCTCGATGCCGCCGAGGACGCGGCGCTCGCCGCTACCGCGGTGCGCGCGCAGCTGGCCGACGGCCAGCGCATCCTCGAGCTCGGCTGCGGCTGGGGTTCGCTGACTCTGTGGATGGCCGAGCGCTATCCGCGCGCGCGGATCACCGCCGTGTCGAACTCGTATTCGCAGCGCGTTCACATCGAGGGCGAGGCGCAGCGGCGCGGCCTCACCAACGTGCGGGTGGTTACCACCGACGTGGCGGAATTGCGGACGGGCGAACGCTTCGATCGGATAGTCTCGGTGGAGATGTTCGAGCACCTGCGTAACTGGCCCGAGATGTTTCGCCGCGTAGCCGGCTGGCTCGAGCCGCACGGGCGCTTCTTCATGCACGTGTTCGTGCACCGCGGCACGCCGTATTCATTCGAAGCGCGCGATGCCAGCGACTGGATGGCGCGCCACTTCTTCTCCGGCGGCATGATGCCGAGCGACGATCTGGCGCTGCGGTTCCAGCGCGATCTGTCGCTCGTTGCGCGCTGGCGCTGGGACGGCACGCATTACGCGCGCACGGCCGAGGCGTGGCTCGCGAACATGGACACGCGGCGCGAGCAGGTCACGCCGATCCTCGCGCAGACCTATGGTGCGGAGCACGCGGCACTGTGGTGGACACGCTGGCGCCTGTTCTTCATGTCGTGCGCCGAGTTGTTCGGCCACGACAAAGGCCGTGAATGGTGGGTTGCGCATTACCTGTTCGAGCCGCAGTCGACATGACGCCCGATGCTCACTGGTTTCACGCCGCCGCGCTGGGTCTTGGTCTCGGCGCGTTGCTCGCGTCGGGTGTATGGGCCGTGAGCATTGCGAAGCGCGACGTGAGCATCGTCGATAGCGCATGGGGGTTTCTCGTGCTTGCGCCGGCGCTCGTGATCGTCGCGATGCTGCCGCACTCTGGCCCGCGGGCGAGCGTGGTGCTGACGCTGGCCGTGGTGTGGGCGCTGCGGCTGTCTCTCCACATCGCATGGCGTCACCGCGGGCAGCCAGAGGACCGGCGGTATCAGGCGATTCGGACTCGCAACGAGCCACACTTCGCGTGGAAGAGCCTGTACCTCGTGTTCGGCTTGCAGGCGCTGCTGGCGTGGATCGTCGCTGCACCGCTGATGGCGACGGTGGCGAGCCTCGCGCCGTGGAATGCGCTCGACGCGCTCGGCTTGGCGCTCGCCGTGTTCGGCCTGCTGTTCGAGACCGTGGCGGATGCGCAGCTCAGTCGCTTTCGCGCGGACGCGCGCAACCGCGGCCAGGTCATGGATCGCGGGCTGTGGCGCTTCTCGCGGCACCCGAACTACTTCGGCGAGTTCTGCGTATGGTGGGGGCTGTGGCTGGTGGCCGTGGCCGCTGGCGCGTGGTGGACCGTGCTGTCGCCGCTGCTGATGAGCGTGCTGCTCATCAAGGTATCCGGTGTGCCGCTGCTCGAGGAAGATCTCCGCCGCCATCGTCCGGGCTACGCCATTTACGTGCGTCGCACGCCGGCCTTCGTGCCGGGGAGGGTTCGCGGATGAACATGCCGGGGCATGTCTCCCGTCTGCGTGCCGTCTGCGCGGCCTGGTTCGACGGCCACGCGTCCCAAGTCGAAGTCGGCGAGCCGCGCCGCATCGATTGGTGGCGACAGATTCCGTTCGTCGCGATCCACGCCGGGTGTCTCACGCTGCCGTGGGTGGGTGTGAGCACGGTGGCGGTGGCCGCTGCAGCTGCGCTGTACGTGCTGCGCATGTTCGCGATCACGGGCTTCTACCACCGCTACTTCGCGCATCAGGCGTTTCGCGCGGGGCGAGGAGTGCAGTTCGTGTTCGCCGCGGTGGCGGCCTCCGCTGCGCAACGCGGCCCGTTGTGGTGGGCCGCGCATCATCGTCACCATCACTTGCATGCGGACGAGCCGGAGGATTGTCACTCGCCGCTGCGCCACGGTTTCGTGTGGAGCCACTCGGGCTGGTTCATGGCCACCGAGAATTTCGCGACGCGCGACAAGTTGGTGGGTGCGCTCGCGCGCTACCCCGAGCTGCGCTTCCTCGATCGCTGGGACGCGGTAGCGCCGCTGACGCTGGTGGCGCTGCTGTGGACCGCGGGGGCGCTGGGCGAACACTTCGCGCCTGATCTGCACACGAGCGGTGCGCAGCTGGTGGCGTGGGGCTTCTGCGTGTCGACTGTGGCGCTGTATCACGCCACGTTCAGCATCAACTCGCTGGCGCACCGCTTCGGCAGCAGGCGCTATGCCACACGCGACGAATCGCGCAACAACTTCTGGCTCGCGCTGCTCACGTTCGGGGAAGGCTGGCACAACAACCATCACCGCTATCCCGTCGCGGCGCGGCAGGGATTCTTCTGGTGGGAGCTCGACCTCACCTACTACGGTCTGCGGTTGCTCTGCGCGCTCGGCCTGATCCACGGATTGAATCCGGTGCCAGCCGCGGTGCTCGACGCCGGCGCGCGCAGGGAAGAGGGCGCATGACACCGCTGAAGATCGCCGTCGTCGGCACCGGAATCGCCGGCAACGTGGCCGCTTATCGCCTGCACCGCGCCGGGCACGCGCTCACCGTATTTGAGGCCGAAGACCGCGTCGGCGGCCACACGCACACGCACCGCATCGAGCTCGACGGTGAGGTGCAGCAGATCGACACCGGCTTCATCGTCTTCAACGACCGCACCTATCCGAATTTCGTGGCGCTGCTCGACGAGATCGGCGTCGCGTCGCAGCCGAGCTCGATGAGCTTCTCGGTGCGCGACGACGCGAGCGGGCTCGAGTACAACGGCACCTCGTTGAACGGCCTGTTTGCGCAGCGGCGCAATCTTTTGCGGCCCGGCTTCATCGGCATGCTGGCCGAGATCTTCCGTTTCCACCGCGAAGCGGTGGCGCTGCTGCGCGACGACGGTGACGAGATCACGCTCGGCGCGTATCTCGATGCGCATCGTTTTCGCGGCCGCTTCGTCGACGACTACCTCGTGCCGATGGGTGCCGCGATCTGGTCCACCGACCCCAACCGCATGCTCGAGTTCCCGGCGCGCTTCTTCATCCGCTTCCTGCACAACCACGGCATGCTCGCGGTCAACGACCGGCCCACGTGGCGCGTGATCGGCGGCGGTTCGGCGCGCTACGTCGAACGCCTGGTCGCGCCGTTTCGCGACCGCATCCGTCTCAGCAGCCCCGTTGAATCGATCCTGCGCCAGCCCGATGGCGTGATGGTGCAAGTGCGAGGGCGCGAACCCGAGCGTTACGACCACGTCTTCCTCGCCTGCCATTCCGATCAGGCATTGCGCTTGCTCGGCGATCCTTCGCGCGAGGAGCGTGAGATCCTCGGCGCGTTGCCGTACCAGCGCAATGAAGCGCTGCTGCACACCGACACCTCGCTGTTGCCCCGGCGCCGGCGTGCGTGGGCGGCGTGGAACTATCACCGGCTGCACAACGGTGGCGCGGGAGTGGCGCTGACCTACGACATGAACGTGCTGCAGGGCTTGAGCTCGCGCCACACGTTCTGCGTGACGCTGAACGCCAGCGCGCACGTGGACCCTAGGCGCGTGCTGCGGCGCATGGAGTACGCGCATCCTCTATTCACGCCGGCCGGCGCGAAGGCGCAGCAGCGGCATCACGAGATCAGCGGCGTACGGCGCACGCACTATTGCGGCGCCTACTGGCGCTACGGTTTCCACGAGGACGGAGTGGTCAGCGCGTTGCACGCGCTGGCCCGCTTCGAGGACGCCTGCGAACACGAGGCCGACGATGCACAGCGCGCTGTATCACGGGTGGCTTGACCACCGGCGGCTCGCGCCGCGCCGGCACGCATTTCGCTACCGGCTGTTCATGGCCTATCTCGATCTCGCGGAGCTCGACGAGGTGTTTCGCGGCCGCTGGCTTTGGTCCACGCGCCGCGCGGCGCTGGCGCGCTTTGATCGCCGCGACCACTTCGGCGACCCGGCGCAGCCGCTCGGCGATTCGGTACGAGCGCTCGTGGCCGAGCGCACGGGCCACCGACCCGAGGGCCCGGTCCGGTTGCTCACGCACCTTCGCTATTTCGGCTACGTGTTCAACCCGGTGAGCTTCTATTACTGCTTCGATACGCCGGGCCGCACGGTGGAAGCCGTGGTCGCCGAGGTCAGCAACACGCCATGGGGCGAACGCCACTGTTACGTGCTACAGCCCAGCGCGCCGAACACCGGCGAGTTCGAAGCACGCAGCGCGAAGGCGATGCACGTTTCGCCATTCCATCCAATGGAGCTGTTTTACGACTGGCAGCTCGGCACGCCGAGCGATGCGCTGCAGGTGCACATGACGCTGCGCTCCGCGGAGTCCGATACCGCCGCGCCGATCTTCGGCGCCACGCTCGCGCTTCGGCGCGTGCCGATGACCGCGGCTTCCCTGGCTGGAACGCTGCTGCGGTTCCCGTGGATGACGGCGAAGGTGATCGCTGCGATTCATTGGGAGGCGCTGCGCCTGTGGTTGAAGCGCATTCCGGTCTACGGCCATCCCTCCCGCTCGCAAGCGTCGCGCGCGGCGACCATCACGACGGAGCATCCACGATGAAGACATCGATCACGCTGGCCGACCGTGTGCGCGATTTGCCTCGCGACGACTCATCGCCGGGCATGCTCGCTCGCGGTCTGGAAAATCTGGCGGAGCGCGGGCTGCGCGCGCGGTTCGCGCGCCTCGAGCACGGGCTCATCACCCTCATCGACGGCGGCCGGCGCGAAACTTACGGCCACGCTACGCCGCGCTGCGCGCTGCACGCGACGTTGCACATTCGCGATCGCCGCGCCTATGCCGAGGTGGCTTTCGGTGGCTCGGTGGGAGCGGGCGAATCGTTCATGGCCGGCGACTGGACGGCCGACGACCTGACCGCGCTGGTGCGCATATTGCTCGTGAACCGCGGCGTGCTCGACGGAATGCACGGCGGTTGGTCGCGGATGGCGGAGCTTACGCGGCGCGTTCTGCATGCCGCGGCGCGCAACACGCGCGCCGGTAGCCGTCGCAACATCACCGCGCACTACGACATCGGCAACGATTTCTTCGAGCTCTTCCTCGACCCCACGATGATGTACTCGTGCGCGGTGTTCGAGCGCGACGACATGACGCTGGAGCAAGCGCAGATCGCGAAGCTCGAGCGGCTGTGTCGCAAACTGGACTTNNACGATCTCGCGCGAGCAGCATGCGCTGGCGCGCCAACGTATCGACGATGCGGGTCTTGCCGACCGCATCACGCTGCGCTTGGATGACTACCGCGACCTCGACGGCCGCTACGACAAGCTCGTGTCGGTGGAGATGATCGAGGCGATTGGCCACCAGTACTTCGACACATTCTTCGCGCGGTGCAGTGAGCTGCTCGTGCCTGGCGGCACGATGGTGCTGCAGGCGATCACGATCGACGATCGGCTCTACGAGTCCGCGCGCGACTCGGTGGATTTCATCAAGCGCCACATCTTTCCGGGCTGCTGCATTCCATCGGTGACGGCGCTGGCGCAGTCGATGTCGCAGGCTTCGACGTTGCGCATCGTGGACCTCGAGGACATCGGCCCGCACTACGCCACCACCCTGGCCGCGTGGCGCCGCAACCTATTTAACAATGCGGGCCACGTGCGGGCTCGAGGCTACCCTGAGGCGCTGCTGCATATGTGGCACTTCTACCTGAGTTACTGCGAGGGCGGCTTCGCCGAGCGCACATTGGGCGACGTGCAGATGGTGCTCCGGGAGTCGTCCGCGCCAGGCTTCCCCGCGCCGCGCGTTTAAGCACTCGCGCGGCGAGGGAAAGTGGCGCTACTATTGACGCTCGGTCAAAAAGAATTCGAAGACTTCGCTATAAGAGGTCCGCATGGACGCCACCTTCCCAGAGCCGGTGCTGCCTCGTACAGATCGCGGCTCCTTCCCGAAAATACTTGCCTCGATCGCCATGGCTGCCGCAATGACGGTCCTCGCGCCCGCGAAGCCGGCTTTTGCCGACACGGGCATTTATCCCGGCGGCACTGTTGCCATCAACTCGGTGAAGCCGAAGCCATCACCGAAGTGCAAGCCATTTGCCGAGCTCCTTGGGCGGATCCAGGCCGGCACTGCAACAGTTTTTGACTTGCAATGCGTAAATTTTGTTCTCTTCGCGGGGCGCTCCATAGGTACTGCGAATACGGTGGGTAAATCCGCGATCGGGCCGCACATCCAAGCGGCTACCACCATCGCCCCCTCACTGGCCCTCGATACGCCAGTCGTGCCCTTTCTTGGCAACCGGCTCGCCGGGCTCGGCAGATTCTTGAGCTCGACAGATCCCACTGTCACGCCGCCGGGTTATACGATCGCTCTGCGTCGCGAATCGAATTGCCATCTGACGGCCGATTTCCTCGAGGACCCCGACGCCATCTCGCCCGCGGGTGTCAAAATCACTTCGATCGCGGACGCGCAAAACTACTACCACCAGCTCGCGGGTCTCACGACGACAGCGAATACATTTGCGCACGGTTGCGTCTATCCGACACTCGGTCAGCCCACGACTCAGGGCGTGCTGCTCGCTGGGAATACGGCATCGGGCGGCGCGTTCGCGGTTTCGGCTGCGAATGGCCTGGTCGTGACGGCCAGTAATCTCACCGCCAACACGTTCGGCAGCACCACGCTGCTCAGCAACACGGCGTTTCAGGGTGGCATCGCAGTTGCGGATCTCAACGCCGACGGCAATCTGGATATCGTGGCCACGTTCGCCACTAACCCAGGCAACTCGCACAACTCCACGGCCGTGTTCATCGGCAACGGGGGCGGCACGTTCAAACCCGTCGTGTACTACGACTTCGCGGGCGATGTGACCGTCGACGACGTGAACGGCGACGGCAAGCCCGACATCGTCGTCGTGGGCCAACCCGGATTCGCCGGCACGGTGACTGGCATAACGACCTTGCTCGGCGTAGGCAACGGCACTTTCACCGCCGGCCCAAATTCCGCGGTCGCGCTGCCGGCAATGAGCAACACCTCGGGCGTGCTCGCCGCCGATTTCAACAACGACACCAAGAAGGATTTGCTGGTGGGTGGCAAGGTGTATTTGGGAGCGGGAGACGGCAGCTTCACGGCAGGTGCCGCAGTCACCGCGGACACCACGCTGAATTTCGCGATCAGTACCCCGGTGGCCGCGATCGGTGATCTGAACAACGACAACAAGATGGATGTCGTGCTCTCGCAGCCGAACTTCGTGGCCGTATTCCTCGGCAATGGCGATGGAACCTTCACGGCCGGGCCGCGCTTCGCCGCCTTGAGCGAGTACCAGCAGGTCGCGATCACCGACATCGACGGCGATGGCAACGCCGACCTCTTTCTCGGCACGAGCACCGGCGGCATCTTTCTCGATGGCGGCGCCACCGTGAGCCCGGAGCTGTTTCAGATCCTCATGGGGCGTGGCGACGGCAGCTTCGTCGACTCCACCGTGTTCGCGCAGCCGTTCATAGCACCGGTTGCCGCAGCGGATTTCACGGGCGATACGAAGCTCGACGTGCTTCAGCTGCGGCCCAACGCGAACCTCAGCGCTGCCAGTGCTCTCGCAGTGCTACCGGGAGACGGCGCGAACGCGCTCGGAACCGCCATCGTCAGCTCCATCAATCTCTCGCCCGGCCTCGTAGTCGCCACGGATATGACCAAGGACGGCAAACCGGACGTGGTGCTCGCCGGCAATGGGCTTTCGGGAGGCGCCAATGCCGGGCCGCTCGTTGCGGTGCTAAAAGGCCAAGGCAACGGCACTTTCACAGGCGAGCTCGACTACGCGGTTGCGAACAACACGGCCAGCCTCGCGGTCGGCGATTTCAACGGTGATGGCTTCCAGGACATTGCCGTGGGCGTTGCGCGGCAGCTCGGTGCCACCACCGGGGCCACCGGCGTGTATGTTTTGCTGGGGCAGTCGAATGGCACTTGGGCCGCGCCGGTAAAGATCGACGCGTCGCTCAACCCGTCGGGCCTCGCAGCGGGAGACCTGAACGGCGACGGCTTCGCGGATCTCGTGGTCGCGGATCGAGGCTTCTTCAATTTCATCGGCGGCACGTTGCAGGTCAACGGCGCCGTGCACGTGTATCTCGGCAAGGCGGATGGGAGCTTCATCACCGGGGCGTCGCCCACCACGACGGCGACGAACTACAGCATCGCGGCACTCGGTGACCTCGACGGCGACGGCAAGCTCGACCTGGTGCTCGGCGGCAACGTGGCGGGTACCAGCGTCGGAGCCGGCACACCGAACGTCTATACACTGAAGGGCGTCGGCGACGGCACGTTTCAGGCGGCGACCGTCTATCCGCTCGCTGGGGCCGACGGAATTGGCGCGGACTCGATTGCGCTCGCCGATTTCGACCACGATGGCCACCTGGACGTGGCGCTGGGCAACTCCGCCGACTACACCGAGTTTCTGATGGGGCAGGGCGCCGGCGTTTTCGCGCACACGCTCATGGTGCTGGGGCGCGAACCTGGTGCGCTCGCGGCGGCGGACCTCAACGGCGACAATTTCCCGGAGCTCCTCGTCGTGCAGAATGGCGCGTTCGAAGCGAGTCTTGCGGTTTTCCGCAACGCCGACGCCTGGACCGCCGGAACGACGCCGCCCGTTACTGCGGCGACGACGACTACGCTCACCGCCGCGCCGAGCCCGGTGACCGCGGGTCAGTCGCTCACTCTGTCGGCCGGTGTAACTTCGGCGTCGGCCGGTACGCCGACCGGTAGCGTCACGTTCTTCGACGGCGCCACCTCTCTCGGCAGCGCCGTGCTCTCGTCGGGCAGTGCGAGCCTGAGCACCACGACGCTCGCGGTGGGCGCCCACTCCCTCACGGCAACCTATGCGGGCGACAGCGCTTTTGGCGCCAGCACGTCGGCTGCCGTCGCGCTCACGGTCAATGCCGCGGCCGCGAATTTCGCGGTGTCGGCTAGCCCCACCTCCGGCAGCGCTTCCGCCGGCGCCTCGGCGACCACGACCCTCACGCTCACGCCGAGCGGTGGATTCAATCAGACAGTCACGCTCGCGTGCAGCGGGCTCCCGAGCGGCGCGAGTTGCGCTTTCTCGCCGGCGTCCGTCGCAGTGGCTGGCAGTGCGGCTACTTCCGTACTCACGATCACGACGACGATTCGCACCGCCTTCAACAACGTAAATCCGCTGCTGCCCGGCGGCGCGATGCTGGCGGGGATGTTCGTGCCGATCTTCGTGCGCCGCCGCCGCCTCGTGCGCGCCCAGAAGCGCGGCGTCCTGCTGACGCTGCTCTTCGCCGGCGCGTTGCTGCTCACCGGTTGTCACGGACACTCGAGCTCGCCGCCGGCCGGCGCAACCGGCACGCCTGCAGGAACCTACGCGGTGACGATCACGGCCACCGCGGGAGCGACGTCACATACCGCAACGTACTCGCTCACGGTGAACTGAGCGCGAATGACGTGCGAGTGACGCGCGGCGTCGGTGGAATCCCACAGCTCAAAGCGCCCGCCATCAATCGGCGGCGGGCGCGCTCGTCTGCACAATCCGAGAACTCACCCACCCATTAGAGGAGTTCTCCCATGCCCACACCGCAGGAACTCGAAACAAAATTCTGGAAAGACCTCAAATCCGACATGACCGTGATGCTGGGCATCGACGGAGTAGAGGATGGCCACACGCGCCCGATGACAGCACAGCTCGACGGTGAGCGCGGCCCCATCTGGTTCTTCACGTCGAACGACAATGCGCTCGTGAACGAGCTGAATCAGAGCGCCCGCGCGATCGCAACGTTCACGTCGAAGGGGCACGACCTGTTTGCCACCGTGCACGGTAGCCTGAGCATCGACCGCAACCGGGCAACTCTCGACAAGTTGTGGAATCGTTTCGTAGCGGCCTGGTACGAGGGCGGCAAGGATGATCCCAAACTACGCCTGCTTCGGCTCGACGCGGAGAAAGCGGAAATCTGGCTCGAGGGATCGAGCTTGGTCGCCGGCGTGAAGATGCTGCTCGGGATGGATCCCAAGAAGGATTACAAGGATCACGTCGCGAAGGTGTCGCTCGGCTAATTGCGGCTGGAGAACCTAGAGGCAGGCGGCACGCGGGCGCTACGGAATTTAGGCGGCATCGTGAAAGATGATGCCTAGCGTGTGGCGCATCCCTGCGCGCACGCGGCTTACGCCGTGCCGCAGATTGACGCGATAGTCGCCCTTTGAACCTCGCACGGGGCGATGGTGCACGGCGAAGACAACGGCGTCGCCCTGGTCGAGAGGAACGACCTCGGCGCGGCTTTGCATGCGCGGGCGTTGCTCGGTCAAGACGAATTCCCCGCCGAGAAAGTCAGCGCCTGGCGCCGAGAGCAGGGTGGCAGCCTGAAGGGGGAAGACAAACTCGCCGTAAACATCCTGGTGCAGGCAATTGAAGTCGCCCGGACCATATTGAAGTAAGAGCGGCGTCGGCTTCGATTGACCGGCGCGGTGACACGCCTCGAGGTACGACGCGTGGTCACGGGGATAGCGTTGTCCAACGTTCATTCGGCCGTTCCACGCGTTGGCGATGTCGGCGAAGCGAGGATAAAGCGCTGTTCGCAAGCCTTGCACAAGATCGGGAAGGGGATACGCGAAGTAGCGATATTCACCTTTACCGAAGCCATGGCGCGCCATGTGCACTCGGCTGCGGAAGGGACTCTCTTCTCCGTAGAGCGCAGCAACGTCGCGGCATTCCGCCTGTGAGAGCAACGCCGGCAGAACCGCGCAGCCGTAGGCGTCGAGGTCGCTCGCGAGCGCTCGCCAATCGTATGCAGAGATTCTTGCCTCGGCCGAAGGGAGCGCGGAGCCTTCCGCCCGTGGGGCGCACGCACTCATACACGACCTCCTGGTGGTGCTCGTCGCCATTTTCTTTGTCTTCGTTATACCCAGTTGCGGCGACGGTGCCGGCCATTTTCGGACACGTTACTCAATGCAGCGAACACGACACGCTAATCGGCGCGAAGGTCCGGGAGCGTCGACTGACGGTAGCTGCTGGGACTGCTACCGAAGCGTTTTCTGAACTCCGTTGAGAAGTGCGACGAGCTCGAGAAGCCACACTCGAACGCGATCTCCGTGATGCTGCGGTCGGCAAACGCCGGGGACGACAGGAGGCGGCGAGCAGCCAACAATCGGCACATGCGCAGATAGGCCGAAGGAGTGAGTCGGTCGGGCGCAAGCGACATGTGTACGTAGCGGGACGTAACGCCGAGATGGTCCGCGACCGCCTGTATCGACAGGCCCGGCTGCGCGTAGTTTCGCTGGATGAAGTTCTTGATCTGGACACGCCGCAGGCTCAAGTGGTTCTCGGCGCGCTTGTCGCGCGCTTGCACGATCGGGCTCAAAGCCAGAATCTGCAGGAACGAACGCGCAAAACTCCGGCTAGCGGCGCGGAACTGTTCCGGATGCGGCGAGACGACACATGCGTGCAGCATCCGCACGAGGATGTCGTTCAACGCCGTGGGCAGCTCCAGGCTCCGGCCGACCAATGCTATCGGGTCGGGAATGTGCGTGCGAACCAGGCGTTCTTCGATGTGGATCGCAACTGCCGTGTAAGGCTGATCGATCGTCCACTCGCCGGCAGCCTCTGGCTTGCAGACTACGAGCTCAGCGGGCGCTAATCTCTGCGTTCCGTGCCCCTCGGTTACGAGCTCAGACGCGTGGTCGATGCATGCGAGCTGGTAGAACGGTTCCGGCTCGGAGTTGCCGTGGTTCGTGACGCGCAATGCAGGCATCACCGCGCTCGAGATCGCTACTCCATCGCCTGCATGAAACGCGAGCTGTGGAGCAAACGGCGTCGCGGATCGCGGCTGAAACTCCAAACGGTTCGAGAACCGCGAGCCGGCCTCTGACGTAAACCTGGTCCACTGCGCAGCGCGCTGGCCCGAGTCAACGGCGACAGACACTGACTACTCCCCGCACGCGGCTCGATCGACGAACTCAGGGTGCAAGCTTGTACCGGAGCAGGCTTGAACTCAACCGCCGCCTGCGATGGCAGCCGTTCGCGGCGCCGGGCGCGGACTTGCCGCGTTCACTCGATCTCACAGAGGATGCTCAGATCCAGAGCGCGCCTAGCTCGAACTCGATGGCGTCGAACGGCGCCGCGCAGACTTTGGCTTTGCCCTCGTACCGGTCGACCTGCGTCCACTGACCTGACTCGAGAGACATTACCTCCAGCGAGCGCCCGAGCGGATCTAGGAGCCACGCATGTGCCACGCCTTCGCGCGCATAGATCCGTAGCTTCTTGCCACGGTCGAGCGCTTCGGTGGATGTCGATAGCACTTCACAAATCCAATCTGGTGCGAGCGTCAGGTAGGCCTCTGCCGGCAGTTTCGGCAGCCGCGTGCGGCGCCAGCCGGCGAGATCCGGCACGAGCACATCGTCTCCGAAGTGCAGCTCGGGTTCGAAAAGAATCACCCATCCGCTCGGGCCCTTGCGGTGAAACGATTTGTGGATCTCGGCGAAAAGCGACCCGGCGGCATTCGCGTGCGGCAGCGCCGGCCGCGGCGACGCATAGAGATCGCCGTCGAACATCTCGGCGACGAAGTGGTCGGGGACCTCGCGCAGGTCGTCGTACGTCGCGCCCGTTTTCAGAGGTTTCGTGGTCATTGCTGCAACCTCCGCACGGTAGGGGCGTGACGAGAGATGCGGCTGAGTCTAGCCTCCGCCGCTTTCGGCGTGTCAATACCAAATGGATCGAAGCGCCGAGAAACGCGTCGCCGTTGGCGAAGGGCCTCTCAGGAAGCCATCCAGCCGGATAATCGCGTGCCGTACATGTTAGGGTGGCGCACCGAAATCAATCAACGGAGTGAGCACCATGGCCAACTTCAACAATCAGGCGAAGCGTAAACGCGAACTCGCGAAGCAAGACAAGCGTGCCGCGAAGGACAAGAATCGCGCGCAGAAGAAGGCAGCCGCTCGTGGCGTTAGCGCGCCCGTCGCCGTGAGCTATGCGGCCCCCGTCGTCGCGAAGACGAGCATCTCGAAGGCCGCAGCGGAGTGGATGAAGCCCAAGAAGCCCGCCGTCAAGGCGAGGCCGATGGCGGTTGCGGCGACCGCGGCCATCCGCCGGATGAACATCGGATCCTAGTCGGTATTTCGAGCAGCGCGGAGAAGCGCTACCGGATGACGATATCCCACGTCACCGTGCGCTCACTACGTCCCGTGGCACCGGCGAAGGCGAAGCCGTTGTTGGCCACCGGCGGCGTGGAGCCCTTCAGGATCCAGGCGCCAGGGTCCGTGGGGCTTGGCTGCGCCTGGCCTTCGACGCTGAACTCTTGCTCCGCCGTGGGTTCCGTCGGGAGTTGCCCCTTCCGTTTGATAATGGGACGACACAGGCCTGCTTTGGCCGCGTAATCCGTCTGCGCCTCGATGGAGCCCAAAAAGAAACGCATTCGGTACATGCCGCCAGGCCGCATCTCGATCTGGTACTTGGTGTCGGGGTTGCCCTCCGCCGTGGACTGCACCTCGGCGTTGTCCTTCGCTCTGCAGGGCTGCGTCGGCGCCGTAACCGCGGACGTCGATGTTTCGGTGTAGCGCAACTTCGACGTCGCGACTCCATTCTTGATGTCGATCGTCGCGTCGACGGTCTTGCGCACCGAAGCGCCGCCGAACGGAGACAGCGTCATGTCGATGGTGGTCTTGTCGGCGAGAACGACAGTGCCGTCGGTGCTGCAGGCCATGGCGGCCTCGGTGATCCAGCGCGTCAGCAAGTTTACGAACTCCGGCTTGGCCAGCGGCGGCGTCTCCAACTCGGGGGGCCAGTATTGGCTCTGATCGTCCATCCCCGCGGTGCCTTTGAAGCCGAAGTCGATCAACGCGTCGTTCTGCACATGCTCCACGAGCTCTTCCGGCGTTTTCCTGTTCTTCACCATCTGGCAGAGCTCGAGCATGTCCTCGCTGAAATCAGGGCCGCGGGCGTTCCATACAGGTCCGGTCGGTATGCGTATCTTTTTCAGTTCCTCGTTCATGCACGGCGTTGTATTCGTCGTCGTGCCGTCGTGCAGCGAGACCTTGCCCTTACCGGAAAATTGGTTTAGCTCGCACGTACCTTCAACCACCGTCGTGTTTGCCGTGTGGCAGCCGATGCACGCGAACTGCTCCGGGAACTCGAGCTGCCCCCCGCCGTGGTTGTTTTCTGGGTCCGGTAACCGTGGATTGACTTTGTTGTGACAGTTGAAGCACCGAGGGTGCATGTACACCGGCATCATCTGCGTCCAGAACGTGCGCCACTTTGCGGGGTCGCCGGTGCGATCTACTGCGGTGGCGCTACCTGCGAGCAATGCGGCAAGAAGAGTGGCGAACACAGCCCCGAAGACGAGTGATGACCGCAAGCGCCTTCTCCCGGCGAACCCTCGCCCTAGTGTAGAAACTTCTCGTCCACATTGTTCTCCTGGCAGACGAACTCGATCAGCTCTTCGTCTGCTCCGAGCCGCCAGTTGATGCGCACATTCCACGGTTTCGTATAGGCCTTCGGGTCGTCGACGGTCACGTCGATCTCGATCCGTCCATAGGTTGGCCGGCGGAACTTTTCTGTGATCTTCGCGCCGCTCGTGAACGGAGAGCCCTGCACGTCCAGCCATCCTTCGTCTCTCAACCCGACGGTCTCGACGACGAGCGTATCGCCTTCGTACTTGCCCACAGAGTAGCCGAACCACCACGGCTGAGGATCGTTTGCAGGTAGCACGCGGCCGTCGGTGAAGATGTTGCGCAGGCCGCCGTTCGCTTCGTACATGATCACGAGGTCGTTCGTGGTTTGTACGATCTTCCGTGGCTGGGAATGCGTGTGCAGCTGCATGAATCCGAGCGGCAGGCAATGGGCGTCCGGGTTGTCCTTCGAGTCGTTCGCCATGCGCTGCTTCCGCAGCTCCGCCGCCCACGGCGTGAACGGCAATCCCCCCTCGAAGCCCTGCCCGACGTTGAAAAACCTTGCGAGCGGAGGATCCGTGGCCGGATTGAGATTCGGCAGCGCCGGGGCGGGCGGTCCGCCCGGCGGCACGCGGCTTTCCCAGGTGCCCGAGAAATCGATCTTGCCATTCGGCAAGCGCGGCGGCGGTGCGTCGAGATCGAGTTTGCCTTCCGGCGTCCGCGGCGTCTCCTTGCGGACGAACCCGGGCCATTGGGCGTTCGCGCTCGTGGAGACAATGGCTGCGGCCGCGAAGACGCAAGTAAGGAGTAAGCGTCGCACTCTACTTGCCCTGCAGCACGAATCGCTGCGCGCGCCGGTTGTTTACGATCTCCGCTGTATAGACGTTGCCCTTCGAATCGGCCGCGATGTGATGAACGATGTCGAACTCGCCGGCGCCCGCGCCTTTCGTGCCAATCACGCCGATCTGTGCCATCGTCGTGCGATTGAAGATCACGACACGCATCGGCCCGGAATCCACGACGTAGAGGAACTGCTGCTTCCGGTCAGGCGAGAAGGCAAACCCCGCGGGCACCGGCACGGTAGCGTTCACGTCGTTCGTCAAACGAACCTGCTTTAGAAACTTCCCCTCACGCGTGAACAACTGAATTCGATTGTTGATCCGATCGGCAACGTAGACCGTGCCGTCGCGCGACATTTTGATGGAGTGCGGAAGGCCGAACTCCGGCGGCCCGTCCGGCGTCGTCTGCGGTTGTGGCCCTGGTGCATTCGGCGCCAGCGTTGAAGGGGGCGGCTTGCCAAAGGCGCCCCACATCCTCTTGAACGCGCCGGTTTCGGAGTCGAACACGACGACGCGCTTGTTGCCATAGCCGTCGGCAACGAACACCTCTTTCGCTCTCGTGTCGACGAACACGTCCGTCGCCTGACGCACGTTCTGCGTGTCGAGGTTGCCCTTGCCTTGCCCGCTGTGGCCGATCTGCAGGACGAGCTTTCCGGTCATCGTGAACTTCAGGATCATGTCGTCGCTGACGCCGGGCGTGGTTTCCCGCGGCCAGCCCGCGCGCCCTCCGATCCAGATGAAATCGTTCGCGTCCACGAAGATGCCGTGCTCACGTCCGGGCCACACCGTGGCGGTACCCGGCCCACCCCAACTCGTCAGCAGTTTTCCCGCCGCATCGAACTGAAGCACGGGCGGGGCGGCGTTGGCGCGCTGCGCCTCCGGTATCGACTGCGGCACGTGCAACACCCAGATGTGATCGTGTCGGTCGACCGAAATCGACGTCACCTCGCCGAGCACCCAGTGGTTCGGAAGCTGCGGCCAGTGCGCGTCGACTACAAACGTGGGGGCCTTTGGCGGCGTCTGCGCGAGGAGTCCGCTCGTCGCTGTCGCAGCGACCAAGGCAGCTAGCACGGCGAACAGGAGGTGCTTCATGCCCGCGGATACTAGCAGGAGCGTTCGTGGCCCCACAGATCCGCGGCGGCCGTCAAGTCTGACGTCCTAGATCCAGAGCGCACCCAGCTCGAGCTCCATTGCGACGAACGGCGGTGCGCGAACCTTGGCTTCGCCCTCGTAGCGCTCCTGCTGTGTCCACCGACCTGAGTCGAGAGACATCACCTCGAGCGAGCGCGCTATCGGATCAATGAGCCACGCATGCGCCACGCCTTCGCGCTCGTAGATCCGCAGTTTCTTGCCGCGGTCGATCGCCTCGGTGGACGTGGAAAGCACTTCGCAGATCCAATCCGGGGCGAGCGCCATATATGCCTCGGCAGGCACGCTCGGCAGCCGGGCGCGGCGCCAGCCGGCGATATCCGGCACGAGCACATCGCGTCCAAAGTGCAGCTCGGGCTCGAAAAGAAGCACCCATCCGCTCGGGTCCTTCCGGTGAAACGATTTGTAGATTTCGCCGAAGAGAGATGCCGCTGCGTTCGCGTGCGGCAGCGCCGGCCGTGGGAATGCCCAGAGATCGCCGTCGAATATCTCGGCGACGAAATGGTCGGGGACCTCACGCAGATCGTCGTACGTGGCGTTCTTTTTCAGCGGTTTCGTGCCCATGCTGGATGAGTCTAAGGCCCGTCGCTTTCGGCGTGTCAACACCAATCGGATCGAAGCGCCGAGAAACGCGCCGCTCCTAGCGTGCAGCCCGCGTGCCTCTCTGTGCCGCTTGCAGCGCCGCCGCGCGCGGGCGACGATTGCGCGATCGACCGTTCAATCGAGGGGATCACATCATGCTGAAGCCGACCGTCCTTACCGCCAGTGCGCTCGCGCTACTCGCGATCGCCGCTATTGGCCGCGCGCAGGCACCCTTCGCCAACGTGACAATGGACATGATCCGCACGTCGTTGCCTGTTGAAGGCGCGCCGGCCGCGGAGAAGGGCGCATACAACGTCACTTCCGAGCTTGCATTCGGCTCGCCGGGCCACGTGGTCGTCCGCCCTGCAAATCTCGACGCGTTCCCGAAGAAGGACACGCTGCCGGTCATCGCGTGGGGCAACGGCGGCTGCGCGATCGACAGCAAGGCCTTCATGGGCTTCATGGAGACGGTGGCTTCGCACGGTTTCGTCGTGATCGGCACGGCGCCGATCGAAGGCGCGCCGCGGCGGCAATCGAACAAGGACGATCTGCGCGCCGCGCTCGATTGGGCGGACAAGGAAAACAAACGCGACGGCTCGCCGCTGAAGGGCAAGATCGCGGTGGGCAAGATGGCCGCGATGGGCAGCTCGTGCGGCGGATTCCTTTCGATCGAGGTGGGCGCGGATCCACGCGTCAAGACGATCGGCGTGTTCAACTCCGGCGTGATCAAGCTCGACCCGAAGAATCCGCCGCCGTTCCCGATCTCCGACGTTTCAACGCTCACGAAGCTGCACGGGCCCGTGCTGCTCGTCAACGGCAACACGACCGACTTCATGATGGAGACGTCGAAGTTCACGTACGACTCGCTCGGCAAGACGCCGGGGTTTTATGGTTCGCGCCACGGCGCCGGGCATAGTGCGACGTTTTTCCACCCGGGCGGCGGCGAGTTCGCGAACGTTGCCTGGAGTTGGGCGGCCTGGCAGCTCAAGGGCGACAAGAAGGCGGGCGCGATGTTCGCCGGCAAGGCCTGCGGGCTCTGCAAGAATTCGAACTGGGACGTGGAGGCGAAAGGCCTGAAGTAGCGGTTGTGCCAGTTCGTGCCCGGTATGTCGAGGTCAGCTGACGAGCAACACCAAGCCCGCCAGCAGCGCCGCAACGCCGCCCGCCTGTACGCTGCGCTTCGGTGCGTAGGCGAACGGAAACACGAGGGCGAACCCGCTCGCGGCGAGGTTCATTGCCCACGCCGCCGTGCCCATCGGCACGTCCCATTGCAGGTAGCACGGGATCCACGAGAGCGCGAGCAGGAAATAGCCTGCCACGCGAAGTCCTCTGACGACACCGCGCGAGGGCGGTGTCGTCCACACGAGCGGCACATTTCGGGCAGTGATCGCGCAGAGCGCGGCAAAGCCGGCATAGGCGCAGAGAAAGGTCGACAGTAGGTACATCACTCGGCCGTTTGCAGAGCGGGGGCCGCCACCGCTTTGCTGGCGCGCACTTCGGCGCGCTTGCCGCTCATCTTCCATGCCGCGCACGCCAGCATGACGCCGATGCTGAGCGCGCCAAGATCGACCGCCACCATCTTCCAATCGCCGGCGGCGATCATCGAGCCGATATCGCAATTGGGCACTAGATAACCGAGAGCCGGGAGCCCGATGCACAGCGCGGCCACCGCCGCGAACTGCTCGGCCCACGCTTTTTGCGGCGCACGCACCAGTGCGTGCAGCGCCGCGACGCCCCATGCTGCCCAGAACGTGTACAGCTCGAGATCCGTACGTAGTGCCTGATCGAGCGGCACGGCGCGGATCGACGCATAGACGCCGCCGGAAAAGCCGCCGTTGGGATCGGAGAGATCCCGCGGCAGCAATCTGAGAGCCCACAGATAACTCGCGCAGGCGAACATCGCGCCGCTAACGGAGGCGACGTTCATGCGATCCACGAAGTCGTAGAAACGCCGCGCGGCCACTGACTTCGCCTTCGCGCGGCGCTTCGCCGTGAACATCACCAAGCCGGAGGCGATCATGATCGTGCCGGCCGCGCCGCACAGGAAATACAGCACCCGCATCGCAGTGCCGCCGAAGAACGCGAAGTGCAGGCCCCCAAAAACGTTCGTGATCTTCTGAACGGCGTTGGTGGTGTTTCCCGCGGGGCTGATCACGCGGCCGGTGGCCCCATCGAACGTCATGCTGTCCGACGTGAAAGTGATGGCGTCGGGCCGCGCGCGCGTGCCACCGAACCTCACCGTCGCGTTGTCCCGACCGGGATTGTTGACCGTAAAGCTGGACAGGACGCCCATCTGCGCCCGTGCCCGCGCGAAGAGATCGACGATCGGCACGTTCGGCGCGGGGTTGCCAGGCTCCACGATGTTTCGCGGCACGCTACCGACGGCGTCGCTGGCATAGCGGCCCCATAACATCCCCGGGCCCCCGCCACCGATCACGGCCACGGGGGGCGGCGACGGAGAACGGGCGGCCATCTGCATGCCGGTGGGAATGTAGAGATAGCAGTAGAAGGCGAGGCCGGTCAGCACGATCATGAACTGAAAGGGCCACGAGAGGACGCCGAGCACGTTGTGTGCGTCGAGCCACCGCGTCTGCATCGACTTCGCTTGCCGCCGGAACGTGAAGAAATTGCGGAAGATCTTCTTGTGAACGATGAGGCCGGTGATCGTGCAGATCAAAAATGCCATGCCGACGAAGCCCGACAGCATGTACGTCCACTGAAACGTCCGCCCGCTGAGATCCGCGACCTCACGGTTGAACGTCCAATGAAAATCGACGAAGAAGCGTCCGCCATTCGTGACGGTGGTCACCTTGCGCCCCGAGCCGTCGGGCACGAGCCGCACGAACTGCTGCGCGTTGTTCTCGTCGAGCCAGTTCAAAACCAGGAGCGGATGGCGGTCGAGGTCCGGCAGCGTGGCGGCCCAGCGCCCTGAGTTGGGCGCAACCTTCTGTAGATAGTCGACGCTGTACTGCACGGTGGCTTCGGGCGACAGCATTTTCGCGCCGTGCAGCTCCGGCTGCGCCCAGTGCTGAATCTCGAGCCAGAAGACGGCGATGGTTCCCGTGAGAAAGAGCGCGAATGCCAACCAACCTAAGACGAGGCCAAACCAGGTGTGCAGCCAGTCCATCCGCTGCGTGAGGCTCTTCTCCATGGTCTTGTCCCCCTAAGCGCGTTTCTTGGTTTACGTTGCCGGTGGTGGTCCGGGCAGGAGCACGGCGATACCGACGAGCAGCGCGGTCAATACGGCAAGGACCCACCACGCCTTTTTCATCGAGGCCGCCGCACACACCCAGATGATGGCAGCGACATAAACGACGAGCTGTACGAGACCGGAAAGCATTCCGGCATCCACGGGGCTCAGGAGGCCCCATTCGATGGTCGTCTTGGCGACGGCGGCGCCGGCCCAGTACGTCACGACATAGCCACCCAGAACCGCGGCGGCCGTTCTGGACACGACCAGCCGGGTGTACGAGGTGTCGGAAGCTTTCAGATTCCGAGCGGCGGTTGCCAAGGAAACTCCCCCATGCCAAGGCTCGCACCGGGAGCATACTGCGCCGGACTCTTTCCGCTCAACAGGCCGCGCCTGGAGCGAATGGCGCTACTTAGCTGCGTTCTTTACCTTTCTGGCTGCGCGCCTGGTTGCCCTCGTGGTTTCCTTGGCGCCGTCGCGAACCGCATGACCGACCGTGCGCGTGACGTCGCGCGCGCCGTGGCCCACGGCTTTCGCTGTCTTCTTCGCAGTGTGGCCGACATCTTTCGCGAGGTCGCCGACCGCGTGACCGACCTCCTTGGCGTCTTGTTTCACGGAACCGTCTTCGGCGGCGAAGCAAGTCATTGCGCTTGCCGCTGCGAGCCATGCGGACAAGATCAAGATGCGCGATCGCATGATGTCACCTTCGAAAATCGCTCTAACTGCCGCAACTCTACATTCGGACGCGCGTCCGACCAAGCTGTCTCGAACGAGCGACGGACCCGTGCTAGTGTCTTTGCGCACCGGGGGGTGACCTATGAGAACTTCGCTTCTTGTCGCTGCGGCGCTGCTCACGGCGACATCCGCGCTCGCGCATCACAGCAACTCGGCGTTCGACCCGGACAAGGTCGTCGTGCTCAAAGGCACGGTCACGCAGTGGCTGTGGACGAATCCGCACGTGTGGATTCATTTAGACGTGGACGACGGCAAGAACGGCAAGACGGAGTGGAAGATCGAGGGCCGCCCGCCGGGCGTGTTGGCGCGGTCCGGCTGGTCGAGGACGATCTTCAAGGCAGGTGACACGATCACCGTGGATTTCAGCCCGGCGCGGGACGGCACCCACACGGGTCTCGCCACACGAGTGACGCTTGCTGATGGCACCGTGCTCGGACAGGCCACGCCGCAATGACGAAGAACACTCAGCTCTTGTCCGTCGCGTTCGTGAGTGTGCTGTTCGGATCGCCGCTGGCGATTCGTGCGCAAGACGCGCCGGCGCGGCCCGATTTTTCCGGCGTGTATTTCCCGTTCAACGCCAATGCACCCCCCGCCGCGCCGCGCGGGGCGGGCACGCCGCCGCGGCCGGTGGCGGTGATCGATGGGCGCGCGGGCCGGCCGGACACGGCGCCCAAGCTCAAGCCCGAATACCTGGCCAAGTGGGAGGAAATGCGGAAGTCGCGAATGGCGGGATTGTCGGAGACCGATCCGAATGCCAACTGCCTCTCCGCCGGTATGCCCGGGATGATGTCGATGGGCTATGGCATGGAGATCAACCACACGAAGGACAAGGTCACGATTTACGGCGAGCTGAACGACGTGTATCGACGGATCTACTTAGACGGACGTAAGCCGCAACCACGAACGCTCGACGATCCGACGTTCGGCGGGTATTCCGTGGGGCATTGGGAAGGGGACACGCTTGTCGTGGACACATTCGCGATTCGCGAGGACACGCTGCTCGATCTCTTCTCGCCGCACAGCGATCAGCTCACCGTGCAGGAGAGGATTAGGTTCGCGTCGCCCGGCATCCTCGAGGACCGTCTCACGGCGAAAGACCCGAAGGCGTTGACCGAACCCTTCGTCCAGATTCGTACTTATAAAAAAGCGTCGCCGCCGAACGACGAGCTGCGTGAGTTCTCGTGTGCGGAGGGGCTTTCGTCGGTGAAGTAGCTGGCGCGCGGCCCAGGACTGCACGCCGCCCTCGTGCAGTGCCGCGCAAATCTCGGCGCGCGATCGGTTCGCTAGGCCCGCAACCTCTCGAGATACCACTCGGTTTCGCTGACGCCCTCTGTGTCCGTCTGGCCGCGGTGTTCGATCCAGCGCTGGATCTCCGCTGTCGCGATCACACGGCTCTCAGGCAGTTCCTGCAGGAAGTCACACGAGAAATCGCAGTGATGGCGTGCCGCGAACGCCGAGCAATGACCGCGAAAGCATTTCACGGGCTCGCGCTCGTCTTCGGCGCCGCGTACCGGCTCAACGAAACCGTTCAGTACGTTGAGCGCGAGATCATAGAGCTCACGATTACCGGGCGGCAGCTCCGGGCTGTCCCGCCGATGGTTGATGGCGATCGGTCCGCGCACAACCGTGCGAGGAATGCTCGCACGAATTTCGTTGCGGACGACCCAGATTCGGATCTCAGACGGCATGAGCGTGCTGTGCATTACATTCCTTCTCGAGGTTTGCTTGGTGATTAACGACGACCCCGTGCAACGAGGCCGTGGACCTGGTGTGACAAGACGATCGATCAGAGGTTTCATCTACGGTTCCGCCTCCAGCCAATGTCGCCGCAGGGCGACAGTCGCCCTCGTGCGGACGTTTGCGCGCCTCGTTCGACGTGTGACAGACTCCCGCGGCGTCTACTCTTCGAACAAATGGGGAAAAAAAATGAACCGACGCCACCTTTCGTCGTTCGCGAGTCTGTTTGTCGGACTCACGCTTCTCGCGCCGCTCGCACTGCGCGCGCAAGCGCCGCCCGATTTCAGCAAGGTTGAGATCAAGACCACGAAGCTCGCCGACAACTTTTACGTGCTCGAAGGCCAGGGGGGCGCGATCGGCGTTCTGCCCGGGCCAGACGGCGTGTTCATGGTGGACTCGCAGTTTGCTCCGCTGTCCGAAAAGATCGCCGCGGCCATCAAGCAGATCTCGGATAAGCCGATCAAGTTCATGGTCAACACGCACGTGCACGGTGATCACACGGGCGGCAACGAAAACTTCGGCAAGATGGGCGTGACGATTCTCGCTCGCCCGGAGCTTCGAAACCGTCTCGAGCATCCGAGCCCGGGCGCCAATGGTCAGCCCGGCGTGCCGACGCCGCCGGCCGGTCTCCCGGTAATCACGTACGACGCGCCGCTCACGCTGCAGTTGAACGGCGAAGAGATCCACCTGATTCCCGCGCAGAAGGCGCACACGGACGGCGACACGTTCGTGCAGTTCGTGAAGGCGAACGTCATCATGACGGGCGACTTCTATCGCTCGATTCAGTTCCCGAACATCGATCGCACGAACGGCGGCTCGCTGCCCGGGCTCATCGCCGCGCTGGATGCCGTGATCAAAACGGCCGGGCCAGCCACGAAGATCGTGCCGGGCCACGGTCCGGTCGTCGACGTCGCGGCCGTCAAGGCGCACCGCGACATGGTGATCGCGATTCGCGACAAGGTCGCGAAGCTCGTGAAGGAAGGCAAGACGCAGGAACAGGTCGTCGCCGCGAAGCCCACGGCCGACTACGACGCCAAGGTGCAGCAGCCCGGCACGACGGCGGACCGTTTCGTCGGCCAGCTGTACGCGGAGCTGAAGAAGTAGGCGGTGCGCCAGTTCGTCCTCGCCTTCGTCGCAGCGGCGATCGTATTCCTGTCGCTTGATGCCGTCTGGCTGACGATCATGTCGTCGCGCCTGTACCGCCCGGCCATCGGGCACGTCATGCGCGAGGACTTCGACGTGCTGGCCGCAGTCGCCTTCTACGCGATCTACTGGACCGGTTTGGTGGTTTTCGTCGTGCGGCCCGCGGCGGGTGCCGCCGCGGCACTCGCGCGCGGCGCACTCTTCGGGCTGGTGTGCTACGCGACGTACGACCTCACCAACCAGGCCACCATCCTGAGATGGCCGTGGCACGTTACGATCATCGACCTCGCATGGGGCACCTTTGTGAGCGCCGCGAGCGCGTGGGTTGCCTTCCGCGTCGGTCGTGCCTGGCGCTCCTGATCGCGCGTTACATCCCGATCACGCTGCCAGGCAGCGCCCCGACTACTCGCTCGCTGTCTGGGCTAGACGATCGAAATACAGCTTGCGAAAGCGCAGCAAGGGAGCGTCCGTGCGAACGGACTTCTCGGCGCGCGCGTCGGGTGTTCGCGGCGGTTGCGAGGACTCGACAATCGCCCGGTCCTGTTCAGCGATCCGCAAATTCGCGCGGTTGAAGAACCAGTCGAAAACCGGTGCGCGCAGAAAGTCTCTCGCCCCGACGAACAGCATGCGCGTGCGCGTCTCATCGATAGGCACACACGTCGATATCAGGAATAGGCGTCGCCTGGGCAGCGAGATGTGCAGGTTCATCTGATTTGGCCAGCGGAAATCGAGCATACCGGGTCTCGGCGTGCCGTCGATGCGCATCCGGGTGCGAAAACCCCACGGTTGATCCTCGATTTCGATGTCCATGCGCCCCTTGCTCAGACCCAAGAAACCGCGGCCGATCGTGCTCGCATGCACGAATGGCAGATGCGGTGAATCGAGCATGTTCTCCATGGCGCGCGTCCAGTGCACGTTCCAATCGACCGCTATGCCGAAGATGCGGACGCCGGCGCCGGTGAGCCACTCGTCCACCTGTGGCTCGTCCGGAGGGGTCGGATCGAACGACGTGTGAATCCAGATTTGGCCGGCCAGCTCGCGGGCCGGCACGACGCGAGCGCGAAGCGTTGCGAGCTTGGCGTCCGGATTCCAGGGTACGTGCACGACGGCGCCGTCGGCGCCATAGCGCCAGCCGTGGAACGGGCACGCGAGACAACCGTCTTTCACGGAGCCGAGCGACAGCGCCACGCCGCGATGGATGCAGCGATCGACCAGGGCGGTGGGCCGGCCATCGCGACCGCGGAACAACGCGAGGCGCACACCAGCAACCTGGGCCGCCAGCGGCCGGTCCACACGCAGAGCGCTCGCCATCGCGACGGGCGTCCAGACGTTGGCGAAACCTGTGAAACGCGCGTCCATCGAGCCCCCATCCTTCGCCTCAATGGTCTTTGTACGACACCCGGACCTCGTCGGATCAGTCCCGCACGACCGCGGACCGCTTCGTCGGCCGGCGGTATGCGGAGCCGAAGGTACCGCGCTTTGAGCCTCCCGGGCACTCCTGCTACCTTGGACAGACGAATCCTGGGGAGGAGACGGAACATGTCCAAGGTCAGCGCGGCTTTAGTCCCGGCGGCCCTCGCCGCGGCGATCTTCACGACCGGTGTCTTTGGCCAAGCGCCGGCTCGGCCAGCCCCGAACCCCACCGAGCAACGAGTCCCCGGCATCCCGGGCAGCGGCCCCGGCGCGGCGCCCACGGCGGAACGTTCCGTTCCCGCCGAAACCACGATGGCGCTTGCGAAAGATCCGAAGTGGAAAGCACCGCGCACGTCCTGGGGCGCGCCGAGCCTCGACGGTCAGTGGAGCGTCGACGACATGCGCGGCATTCCAACGGTGCGGCCGGATAACTTCGGCAACCGCGATTCGCTGACACAAGAGGAATTCCTGCAACGCGCAAGCCAGCAACAGGGCGGCGACGATCGCGCGCGCAAGGAGGAGACGTTCCTTCGCAACGAGTGGGGCACGCGCGTGTTCGGCTTCGCCTCGCTGGTGGTGGACCCTCCGAACGGCCGCATGCCGGAGCTCACACCGGCGGCGAAAGCGAAGGTCGCGGCGCAGAAACCGCAGGGCACATTCAGCAACGCGGTCTTCAACACGTTCGACGACTTCACGCTCTACGATCGCTGCATCACGCGCGGCATCTTCGGCTCGGTGCTGCCTTCGATCTACGGCAACGGCATCCGCATCGTGCAGTCACCGAATCAGGTGTCGATCACCTACGAAATGATTCACGACACGCGCGTCGTGGATCTCTCGAACAACAAGCANNGGCGTGGGCGCACGCGGCGGTGCGAGCGCGAAGCTGAAAATCACCGAGCGCTATCGCCGTGTGGATCCGGAGATGATCGAGTACCGCGCGACGATCGAGGATCCCGAGACGTACACCGCGCCGTTCACCTACCGCGTGATGTTCACGAAGCCGCCGGCGAAGGACTACGAGGTTTACGAGTACTCGTGCCACGAAGGCAACGGCGCCGTGGGGCACGCGCTTTCGGGCGAGCGTGCCTACGAGAGGCAGGTCGCGGAGGCGAAGGCGAAGGGGCTGCCGGTGCCGAAACGCGGCGGCAACCTGTACGGCGCGCCGGAAGAAGGCTCGAGGATCTTCAACATCAACTCGGGCGAGTAGATCGGGGCGGCCCGAAGACCGCCCCGAGGTAACGCACTACTGTTGGTTAGCGTCCAGCGACCAGAGTGTTGCGATCCAATCGCGCGACTTCAGTGAGATCGATGCCGGTCGTCTTCGTCACCTGGTCGAGCGCGCCTTTGACGGCGGCGTCGAAACACGGTTGCACGGTTTCTCGCTGTTCCTTTATGCGAGCCACACCCTGTGTGCCACTGAGCGTCGTCGAGCAGATGCTCATCGCCGCGGCGGCGATCCGCTTGAACGCTTCCTGCGCGCCGGCGGGTGAGGAAAGGTTGAGCGAGCTGACATTGATCGTCTGAGTCAGCGTTTCCGTGTTGACCTTGCTATCCGCCAGCGCTCCCTGTGTTACGGCCAGCCCTGCGATCAGAGCGGCAATCCCGGCGCGGAGCCCGTTCGTTCGTCCCAAGTTCATGATGCAGTCTCCTAGTGAGGTGGTGGTGTCGGGCGCTTGCGTCGCCGTTGAACACCTATAGCAATAGCCGTGCCACGCTCGGTAATGTCTCTGAGCCAATGGATTGGCGAGGCGGCCTCCGCTAGCGTTGGCGCGTTTCGCAACACTATTGGCCGGAAGTGGGACGAAATGGCGGTTCATGCCAGTTCGTGCTGCGGCCACTCGGCTACAGTTGCCCCCACGTCTAGGACTCGATAGATGGACGACGACATCGACGCGCTCTTCAAGCTGCCGCTCGACGCATTCACGCCTGCGCGTAACGCTCTCGCCGCGCGCCTGAAGAACACCGGTGAGCAGGCCGAGGCGGACGCGGTGAAGGCTTTGCCGAAGCCCTCCGTCGCGGCGTGGGTCGTCAATCAACTCTACTGGCAGCACCGGAAACCGTTCGATCGTTTGATCGAAGCGGGCGATCGTTTTCGGCAAGCCCAATCGCGCGAGCATCTCGAAGCGCGACGTAGCGCGCAGGCCGAGCTCGTGCGCATCGGCACCGCCGTTCTGCATGAAGCGGGCTACAGCGGCGCGCTGAACATGCTGCGCCGAGTTACGAGCACGCTCGAAGCGCTTGCGACGTACGGCTCGTTGCCCGAGGCGCCGCGCGCCGGTCGCCTCACGGCAGACCTTACGCCGCCGGGATTCGACGTGCTGGCGGGCCTGTTGCCGCCGAGTGGTGGATCGCGTCGTGAGGTGGCGAGGCACTCCGCCGGCAACGAACGCGCGCCGAAACCCGTCGACCTCAAGCGCGCGCGTGAAGAAGAAGGGCTGCGCGTTGCGGCCGCGGCGAAGGCTGACGTGCGTGAAGCGGAGCGCGCGCTTCGCGCTGCCCGCACGCAAGCCGACCGCACCGCGGGCACGCTCGAAGCTGCCGCGAAGCGCGCGACGGAAAGTCAGCGACGGCGCGTCGCGGCGGAGAAGCAGCTCGCCAAGGTCGTCACAGAAGCGGATGAGGCGCGCGAGCGCGAGCGTGTGGCCGAAGCGAACGCTCGGAAGGCAACGCTGGAAGCGGAGAGCGCCGAGCGGCTGCTCGCGCTAGCGCGTCGCAAGCTGGAAGAGCTGTAAGGTTCGCGCGCGAAGTCTAGTGGTGAATCTGATTGTCGACGTCGTTGAGCTCGTAGGTCTCGCAGTTACCGCGCTCCGCACCGACCAAGGTCGGGTCGCCGAAACCACCCGCTGCGTTCGGACCCTCAGCGAGCGTCATCATCAACGGGTTCTGCTTCCAGGGTTGGACCAGCACCTGCGGGTCGTCCACCGTCACCTCGTAGAGCATTTGATCGCCCTTGCGCGTGAAGCGTTCGGTCACCTTCATGTCTTCCGAGTGGAAGAAGCCGCCACGCGAGAGCCACGTCTCCGGCACAAACCCGATCGACTCGATCACGAGCGTGTCGCCGTCCCAATGGCCCACTGAGTGACCCGTGTACTTGGTTTGGCGGAGGGCATTTTTGTCGACCGCGCGGCCGTCCGTGGGGATCACGCGGAAGTCCGAATAACCGCCACCGCCATCGCCTCCGAAGCCATAGAGGAAGGTGATGTCTTTCTCGGTCTGGAAGAGGCGCCCGGGCGCACCCTGCCGCGGAATGCCGAGCGGCTGGCACGTCATGACGGGATCGAACTTGTTGGTCCACATGTCGAGATAGACCACCTTGTCCCAGTTCTCGGGCTTGTAGATCGGGCGATTCGGGCCGAAGCGCGGAGCCGCCTCGAACTCGAAATCGAGCGTCTGATTCCACGCTTCACTGCAGCCTTCGAGCTGCGTCGGTGCGCAGCGGCGGTTGCCGTAGCGCCAGATGAAGAACTTGTTGCCGCTTCTCCAGCTGCCGGTCAGGTTGGGCTTGCCGTCGGCCAAACGCGGTGTCGCCGCGGTGGAAGTGAGCTGCACCGGCTTCTGATCGCTACCGTACATCGGCAGGGGCTGCGTGGGGCCTCCGCTGACGCTCGGCGGGACGGGCACCACGACGTAGACGCTGCCCGTTTCCGTCACCGCCGTCTTGATGTCGCGCATGACCTTGCCGTTCAGTCGCTCCACCATCTTGCCCGCGTACTGCGATTCGATCCGATTGAGCGGGTTGTTGTAGTCGTTGTAGTCGCTGTACGTGAACTCGTAGGTGTCGCGCCCGTGTTTCACGGTGACGGACTTAGCCATGAAGCGATCGTCGAGCTCGGCGACGGCCACTGCGCCGGCGACTCCCGGAATCGGGAACGTGACAAGCGGCGTTTTGCCTTTCCAGGTGACCGACGTGTCGCCGATCTTGTCTTTGCCGGCCTCTAGCAACCCGCCGGGATTACGGAACACCTTCATCAGATCGATTCCGGCGCCCGCCAAGGCTGCTTTGACGGCGCCTTGAGGGCTGGCCCACAGGCGAATCAGGCGCTCGGCGACCTTGGCGGGCATCGGCTTGGCTGTGCCTTCGCCCTTCACGAGACCGGCGCCCGGCCGGTCTTCATCCCAGGCGTACTTGCCGCTGACCACCTCGATGTTGGAATACTTCTTACCGTTCGGCAGCGTGCATTCGATCTGCGTGCGGCTGGCGGCAAATTGGTAGGCGTCGCCGACGCGGTATCCCGATGTGCCGAGCTCCCCGGCCTGAGCGGTTGTTTTATAGGGCGTGATCGCGCAGGGCTGACCGTTTATCTGGAGTGTGCCTTCGCCCCGGTACTCGAGGGTGACGGCGAGCTCATGCTCCTCGAGGCCGCGCAGCATGACCATGTGCCATGGCCAGTTGACCAGCACGGACTTCAGGTCTCTGGCGTCTGCGGCTGGCGTGTATAAGACCGGCGGCGGTCCACCGAACTGCGCGTGCGCCGCAATGGAGAAGAAAGCCGCGAGGCCGGTTGCGAGCGCGACCCATGTTGAGGCCGAGCCGTTTCTAGATGCCATGGTAGTTCCCCCGAGTCTCTGTGTGCGAGGGTACCATCGCTGGCCCATCCTTCCCAAGCTGCCGGGGGAAAACGACCCTTGGAAGTACCCGGAGGGGTACTTGATAATTCGTGCCGCGAAATAACAGAAGACAAGGCTAGGTAATGAAGAAGATCGGTTTCCTCTCGTTCGGGCACTGGACGCCCTCGCCGCAATCGCAGACCCGCACGGCCGCGGACACGCTGCTGCAGTCTATCGACCTTGCCGTCGCCGCCGAGGAATTGGGGGCGGACGGCGCCTATTTTCGCGTGCATCACTTCGCGCGCCAGCTCGCCTCGCCGTTNNATCGACATGCGCTACGAGAATCCGCTCTATATGGCCGAAGACGCAGGCGCCGCCGACCTGATCGCGGGCGGCAGGCTGCAGCTCGGCATCAGCCGTGGATCGCCGGAGCAAGTGATCGACGGCTGGCGCCACTTTGGCTATGCGCCACCGGAAGGCAAGACCGATGCCGACATGGCGCGCCAGCATGCGGAGGTGTTCCTCGAGGTGCTGAAGGGTGAGGGGTTCGCGAAACCCAACCCGCGGCCCATGTTCCCGAATCCACCTGGGCTCCTGCGCGTGGAGCCGCACTCGGAGGGCTTACGTAGCCGAATCTGGTGGGGGTCGAGCTCGAATGCCACGTCGGAGTGGGCCGCCAAGCTCGGGATGCACCTGCAAAGCTCCACACTGAAGACCGACGAGAGCGGCGAGCCATTGCACGTGCAGCAGCGCAAGCAGATCGAGGTGTACCGCGAGGCGTGGAAGAAGGCCGGGCATCAACACGAGCCGCGCGTGTCCGTGAGCCGCAGTATTTTTGCGCTCGTCGACGACCGCGATCGCGCGTACTTCGGCGGCCGCGGCGGCGAGGAAGGCGACCAGATCGGCTACATCGACGAGAACACGCGTGCGATTTTTGGCCGCTCGTACGCCGCCGAGCCCGGCAAGCTCGTGAAGCAGCTCGCCGCGGACGAGGCCATTGCAGCCGCCGACACGTTGTTGCTCACGGTACCGAATCAGCTTGGCGTCGAATACAACGCGCACGCGCTCGAGAGCATTCTCAAATACGTGGCGCCGGAGCTCGGCTGGCGCTGAGCCCTGACACCACTACAGGACCACGGAACTCATGGTGCGCGAACGCAGCAACGACGGCGCAACACTCGCGTTTACGCGCTTCTTGAACGCAGTGACGTACGCCGATCTGCCGGCGCGTGCCATCGAGCACGCGAAAATGATTCTCGCGAGCACGCTATCGAGCGCTGCCATGGGCATCACGATGGACTCAGCGCGAATTCAGCGCGATCTGGCAATGAACCAGGGCGGCAAGGCGGAGAGCACCGCGTGGTTCCATGGCAAGAAGTTGCCGGCTGTGCTCGCCGCGCGCGTCAACGCTGCGGCGAGCGACGCGGCCGCTTCCGACGACAGCGACCTGCGCAACATTGCGCACTTCGGCACCACGTTGACCGCCGCCGGCCTCGCGCTCGGCGAGCGCACAACAACGACCGGTCGCGATCTGTTGCTCGCGATGGTGATCGGCTACGAAGCCGGGGGGCGGATGGTGGATGCGCGCGCGGGCGGCCGAGCAGGCCTGCACGCGTCGCAACTCGTGGCGTTCGCGAGCGCTGCCGTCTCTGCAAAGCTCTTGAAGTTGAACGACGAGGGCATCGCGCATGCGCTCGGTATCATCGCCACCACCGTGGGCGGCCTTCTCGTCGGCACGAACAGCTGGGCGCGCGAATACATGGGCGCCAACGCGGCGTTCACCGGCGTGCAGGCGGCGCTGTCGGCGCAGAGCGGCTTCACGGTGAACGAGGACATCATCGACGGCCGCGATGGCTTCATCGACGTGTTCGGCGGTGGCGCCGAGAGCGTGGCCCGGCTGACGGCCGACCTCGGGGCATCCTGGAACATCGACGACTACCTCGCCATCAAGCTCTGGCCCGGCGCGCACCCGCTCTCCGGTATGGTCGAGGCCGCCTTCACGGCAGCGCGCGAAGGTAACGTCGCCGCGAACGACGTGGCGCAGATCCTCGTCGCGGGCTCGTCGGTCAAGACGATGTTCGGCAGCCGCCGCCCGAAGGATCACGTCGAGGCCATTCACAGCCTGCCGTACTTCGTGGCCTCCGCCATCGCCGACAAGACCTTCACCTGGGTGCACGCGTCGGCGGACAAGATCTTCGATCCCACCGTGCAGGGGCTCATGGCGCTCGTGGATCCGGATCCTTCGCCCCCGGCGGTGAAGACCCGCTGGCTTTGGGCCGGCACGGTCACCCTCGTGACGAAGTCCGGTGCCCGCATAACACGGACCGTGGATGCACCGCGCGGCTCGGCGCCGCGCGGCATCGAATGGCAGGATGTGGAGGCGAAGTACCGCGAGCTCATGCCGCAATCGAGGCTGCCCGCCCGGCGGCTCGAAGAGATCCTCGCGACGATCCGTGGGCTCGAGAACGTGAGCGACATGTCGCAGCTGACCCGGATGCTTGCAGCGCGCCGCTGACGCGCGAGGGGTTCCGCGCGGATCAATCAAATCGCGCTGTCAGACAAGTCCGACAGCGCATTCCGGCAGTGCCCGCGCTTCGGCGGTCGCCGTTTATCCGTAGCATCCACCCCGCGTGCCATTTTGCTGCGCTTGAGACAAGGGATGCGCCCTCGATTCGGTTTGTCGATCATTCTCGTGCTTGGCCTCGTGGGCTGTGCCACCCTTCCGCAGACGCTCCCCAAGGGCCCGGCTAGCAAGGCCATGGCGGCTCAAGCGAGCGGCGCCCTTGCCGGGTTGGAAACGCAGCTGCAGCCGAGAGTCGCCGACGGCTCGGGCTTTCATCTGCTGGACTCCAATGAGGACGCGCTGCGCTGGCGCCTCGCGCTGATCGACTCCGCCGAGCATTCGCTCGACCTGCAGTATTACTTCTGGTTCGCCGATGACGCCGGCGACTTGCTGATGAAACACGTCTTCGATGCGGCCGACCGCGGCGTCAAAGTGCGGCTCATCCTCGACGACATCAGCACCTGGATCGCGAAGCACAACAAAATCCACGTGCGCGATTGGGAAGCCGCGGTTTTGAACGCGCACCCGAATATAGAGCTGCGCCTGTTCAACCCCTGGCGTTCGCGCTCCCAGCCGGGCCGCGTATTCGAATTCATTCGGCACACGACCCGTGCCAACCAGCGAATGCACAACAAGCTCATGGTCGCCGACAATCGCGCCACCATCATGGGGGGCCGCAACATCGGCGACGAATACTTCGGCTACTCAACGGAATCGAATTTCCACGACCTGGACGTTCTCGGTGTAGGACCGGTGGCGCGCCAGGCTTCGGATGTGTTCGACCGTTTCTGGAACAGCGTCTGGGTAGTCCAAGTGAAGGAGCTGAAGCTGCATCCGAAGCGCCAGGATGTGAGGGCGCACAGGCGTGAGCTGGTTCAGACCGCGAAGGAATCGACCGTGCTCCAACGCTTTTCGCTGGAGCGGGGCGACTGGCATGTGGCCGTCACTGACCTCATGGCCTCGGTCGACGCGGGCCGTAGCCGAGTGGTGACCGACGTCCCCGAGGCTCCGACCGACGTTACCGGCCGAGCGGTACGCCACCGCATGCCCGCGGCCATCCGCGAGCTGATGGCCAGCGCGCAGAAGGAATTGCTGATCGACAATGCCTACGTGATTCCGGAGAAAGCGGACATCGCCTTTTTCCACGAGCTCACTGCGCGCGGCGTGAAAATAAAGATGCTGACGAATTCGCTTGCGTCGCAGGACGTGCCGGCGGTCAACAGCCATTACAAGCAATGGCGTAGAGAGCTCATCAATGCCGGCATCGAGCTCTACGAATCGCGCTCGGATGCCGCCATTCAGCCGCTGGTTGCGGATACGCCGCCGATCCACGCCGAGTTCATGGGGCTGCACGTCAAAGCGATCGCAGTGGATGGAACGCGCGTGTTCATCGGCTCGATGAACCTCGATCGGCGTTCGAACGATCTCAACAGCGAAATGGGCGTGCTCGTCGAAAGCGAGCCGCTGGGCCGGCGGCTCTCCGCGCTAATGGAGCGCGACATGCTCCCCGAAAACGCGTGGCGGGTTTCGCTGAATCCGCAGGGCAGGGTGCAGTGGGTGGCGCAGGACCAAACGTTGACACGCCAGCCTGCGCGCAGCGGCATGCAACGCCTGCAGGACCTGATCTTCATGCTCTTTCCGAAGAGTCTCTACTAAGAGTCGTCCCGTCCGGGGCGGCTAAGCTCGTTGGCGCACCGACCGGTCACGGATAGTCGGCCACTGTCGCTCGCATGAGCGGACCTTTCAAAAATCAGGATCCACCGGTGGATGAGCGTGAGATCCGTTCGCTCAGCGATCGAAGTGGCGTTGAGGTCGGCGAGGTGCGTGCGCTTTTCCACCAGGAGTCGGCACGCCTGCGCATGGGCGCGAAGATCGGCTCGTATCTAGCGGTGCTTACCACCGCGAATGTGCGGGGGATGCTGCGGCGAGCGGCACGGCACAAGAGGCTTCCGAGGCACCTCCACTGCTGGGAGGACGACGGCGGGACGGTGCGGCCGCGGTAGCGGAGCGCCACTGCCCGCGCGCTGCGAGCAGTGGCTCCGTGTTGGCGATTCTATTGCTAGAAAGCCTGCTTGTACTTCTCGCGCGCGCCCTCTGTGCAGCCGGCCGTGTCCTGCGCGAGCTCGAGGTCGGGGCGGTGATCCCACTGCTCGCTCAACGAGGCCGTGGCCGTGAGATACATCGGGTCTTCGATGGTGATCTCGTAGCGCAGGCGGATCTTGTCCGGAGTCAGCGTGAATTTCTCGACCGTATGCTTGGCCGGGCCCGACGGCACGCTGGCGCCGAGGCCGGAGATCGAGGGCTCGAAGGCGACGGTGTCGACCACCAGCGTGTCGCCGTCCCATCGGCCGATCGAGTCACCGTGCCGGGTGGGCTTCAGGTTCGCGGCGTGCTTGTCCGTCATCCGTATGACGCGCTCGAACTTGTCGCCCGTGTTGTCGAACTTCATCACGACTTGGTTTTTGCTGACGTCGATCGTGCGTAGCTCGTCGAGCACGGCGCCGAACGGCGCGGGCTCCACGTAACACAGCCCGTTGCCGAGATCCTTCGCCTTCTCGGCCTTGGCCGCGTCGTTGATCGGGAACTGCGCCATGGCGCCGAATGCAGCGCCGAGCGACGCGCGGTTTGGCGCCCAGTGGCCCGCGACGCTCGTGGCTGGCGTCAGCGTGCGCGTGCGCGTGTTCGCCGCGTAGAACGGATGAATCTCGCCGTCCTGAGTCGTGACGTCGAGGATGCGCACTTGCTTGCCGAAGCCGCCGCGATTTGGATTGATGCGAGCCACGACCGGTGTGCCGGGCTTCAGGTCCTCACGCTTCAATCCATCGACCAGCGCCTGCGTGATGCCGAGGCCTTCGCCGTCGATGACCAGCAGCTTGCCGTCCGGCCCCTTGGTCTCGATGCTGAGGTACATGTGCGGGTTCGTCCACTCGAGCTTCGCGACCTTGCCTTCGATCACCTCGATTTTGTTCATGTCGAACATCGACATGCTGTGGTGGGCGTAGGCCGAGACGCTGAGCAACGCGCCGGTGGCGATGAGTGATGCAGTGGAAGTTAGACGTTTCATGGAGATACCCCCGAACGGAAATTCAAACCGAATGATAGAGAGAAGGCCGGGGATGGAACAGAGTTAGCGCCACCACCCGGCCACGAGTGCTATTTCTTCGGGAAAGTGATGAGCGCCACGTTCCATAAGGTGCACGAGCCCCGGTAGAGCTCGTTGTCGCCCACGGCCTGCAGCGTGTGGACGATGCAGCCCGTCTGGCCCTGGCCCATGCCGGTCTGCGCCCAGTCGATGAGCTTGCCGTCGTGGTCTAAGCGATAAATCTTGCCGTCCCCGTCGCCGCTGTAAATGTACTTCGGCGTGATCTGCACGGCCCACGGCATGCCGATGCCCGTGATGTAACGCTCGAACTTGAGATCGTAGTCGAGCACGTGGATGCGGCGGTTCGCGCGATCCGCGACGTACACGTGGCCGTAACCGGCCGCGATGGAGTGCACGGTGTTGAGCTGCCCGTCACCGCTGCCGTAGCTGCCGTATTCCTTGAGCCAGGTGCCGTCCGCGGCCAGCTTCACGACGCGCGAGTTGTTGTAGCCGTCGGCGACGAAGATGCTGCCGTCCGGGCCCCACGTTACGTCGGTCGGGCGGTTGTACGTGCCTTTCTGCGCCTTGGGGCGCTCGCCTTTCGGCTCGGTCACGCCGCGCTCGACGTGCTCCTCCCACCAATCGATCGATTCCGGCTTGCGGCCTAGCACCATCGATACGAGGCCGGTCGGGTCGACCTTGATGACCATGTTCGAGCCTTCGTCCACGACCCACACGTTGTCCTTCGGGTCCACGCGCAAGCCGTGCGCGAACGAGAGGCCGTACGCGTTCGGGATCCATTCCTTCACGTACTTGTAGTTCTTGTCGAATTCGAACAGGCGCGCCGCGTTCCCGCCGCGGGAGCTCCCGCTCCAGCCCGTGCGCGAGAAGACGAACAGGTGGCCCGAGGAATTCACCGACACACCTTCGGTCTCGCCAATCGTCTCGTTCGGGATGCGTAGCGGCAGGATCTTCTCTGTGACCTGCACCTGCGGGCCCGCGGGTGCCGCGGCGGCGCCGCCTTGAGCGAACACCGGCGGCGCACCGACGGCGAATAGCAGACCGAGCGTAACGGCCAGTTTCTTGTTCATGTATTTCTCCTCCCAACGACTGAAGCGGCGGGGTGTGATGTTACCTCTTGCGACCGAGTCGCCCATAATGCGGGCGTGAAAACCGTAGCCGCAACGAGGTACGTGACGCCGCTGCGCGAAGGCGGGTCGCTGCCCGCCATCATCGAAGCCGACGACGACGGCATGTACGTGCTGAAGTTCCGCGGCGCAGGGCAAGGGCCGAAGGCCCTGGCCGCAGAGCTACTCGCCGGCGAACTAGCGCGCACCGCAGGGCTGCCGGTGCCCGCGATTGTCTTCGCGAACTTGGATCCGGACCTCGCGCGCACGGAGCCCGACCCCGAGATCCAAAGCCTGATCCGCGCGAGCGCGGGCGTGAATTTCGCGATCGACTACCTGCCGGGCGCCGTGATGTTCGATCCCGTGACGGAGACTCCGTCTGCAGAGCTCGCGTCGGCGATTGTCTGGTTCGATGCGTTCGTCACGAACGTGGACCGCACCGCGCGCAACACCAATCTCTTGATGTGGCACAAGCGGCTCTGGCTCATCGATCACGGCGCCGCGCTGTACTTTCATCATGCCTGGGACGACGACTACATCGC
>PMCP01000193.1 GCA_003155415.1 Gammaproteobacteria bacterium
CGCGCGTAAATACCCGGCGACGAGTGCCCCTGGAAGTACACGAGATCGCCGCGGTGATCTTCTGTAGGCGCGCGCCAAAAGTGGTTGAACCCCACCTCGTACAAGGTTGCCGACGATGCGTAGCTCGCGATGTGGCCACCGTACTCGGAGCTGATGCGATTGGCGTGCAGCACCATCGCCATGGCGTTCCAGCGGATGTACGCCTCGATGCGGCGCTCGATGGCCCGATCGCCGGGATACTCCGGCTGCTGGCCCACCGGGATCGTATTCAGGTACGCGGTGTTCGGGCTATACGGCAGGTACGCGCCGGAACGGCGCGCGTGGTCGATCATGCATTCGAGAAGAAAGTGAGCGCGCTCGGCGCCATGTACTCGTAGAACGGAGTCGATCGACTCGAGCCACTCCTGCGTCTCCTCCGGATCGAAATCGTCGCCGCGGAGCGCGATCAACGGCAATGGTCTTGCTGTGGCCATGAGACACTGTACTCCATGCGCTATGATCGGGTCTTGACCCCAGACGGTCAAGGCAACGCGCCGCTCAGAGACGACCTGCACCGTGACACGCCTCATGATCGAGTTACCTGATTTCGCCCCGCTGAAAACCACCGAGACCGTTCGCGCCCTGACACGCGCCTCACTCGACGCGCTCGACCATGTCCTGGTCGTCGTCGGTAAGAACGCGCCGGCCGGCGGCCTCGAGAAACTGCCCCACGGCAAGCCGCTCGCCGTCCTGCTGGCGCGCGCCACGCGGCGAGGCGACGTGATCGCAACCTCGCGCGCGCCGAATCGCCGAGCGACGGGCATCACCGCCGCGCGGTTCGAGGCGTCGACCGCGTTCACCGCGCTTTCGTGGGGTGCAAAGGTGGTGCGCGAGTGTGTGCGCGACCAGCCCTCCTCCCTCGGTGTCACGTTCCTGGGTCTCGACGCAGAGGCAGAGCGGCGCGCGATCGATGGTCTTTTGGCTGCTGCGCACGCGGCAGCGTTCGCGCTACCGAAGTTCAAGTCGAAACCGGACTCTCCCGCCGCCAATTCGCTCAAGAAGCTCCATCTGCTCGGGGCGCGCACGAAGGTCGATCTCGCTGCAGCGCGTGCACAAGCGCTCGGCAACAACGTAGCGCGCTGGTTCACGGCGCTACCACCGAACGTGAAGACGGCCGAACACTATCGCACCGCAATCGCCGAGCTCGCCGCTGCACGAGACATCCGCTACCGCTTCTACGGCGAACGCGAGCTCGAGAAGCTCGGCGCCGGCGCGTTCCTGGCGGTGTCGCGTGGCAACGCCACGCGGGATGCCGGCATCGTGCATCTCTCCTACCGACCGCGCATGCGGCGCCCGGCAGTAACGCTCGTGGGCAAAGGCGTGATCTTCGACACCGGCGGCACGAACTTGAAGCCGTTCATCCACATGCTCGACATGCACACGGACATGCAGGGCAGCGCCGTCGCACTCGGCACCTTGCTCGCGCTTGCCGATACAGGCGCCCCGTACCGCGTCGACGCATGGCTCGCGCTTACCGAGAACCGTCTCGCGCCGAACGCTTACAAGTCACAGGATCTCGTGCGTGCTGCCAACGGTACGACGATCCAGGTCATTCACACCGACGCCGAGGGTCGCATGGTGCTGGCCGATACGCTGGCCCTCGCGGCCCGCGACGAGCCGCAGCTCATCATCGACTACGCGACGTTGACCGGCTCGTGCATCCAGGCCGTCACCGAACGTTACTCGGGCGTGTTCTCGAATCGCAGCGCCGCGAACGCCCTTCTCACCGCGGCCGGTGCTGCAAGCGGCGAACGCGTGTGGCCGTTTCCGATGGACGACGACTTCGACGAGGCATTGAAGAGCGACATCGCGGACATCAAGCAGTGCTCCACCGAGAACGCCGGCGATCACATCCTCGCGGCGCGGTTTCTATCGCGTTTTGTGCCGGCCGCTACTCCGTGGATACACGTGGACTTGAGCGCGGGGCAGCACAAAGGCGGCCTCGGCCATATCCCCACCGACATCACCGGCTTCGGTGTGCGCTTCACGCTCGAGCTACTGCAGGGCAGCAGCCGCGGCCCCGACGATCTCGCTGAACGGCTGTCGGCATGAGTACTGAACCGCAGCCCGCCGTGGCCGCCGTGCCGGCCAGCCCGATCGCCGGCCGATTCCGCGGCTTCCTGCCCGTCATCGTCGACGTCGAGACCGGCGGGTTCAACAGCTCGACCGACGCGTTGCTCGAGCTGGCGGCCGTGTTTCTGCGGTTCGACGGCAACGGCGATCTGCAGCCGGCCGAGCACCACCGCTACATCGTGAAGCCTTTCGAAGGCTCGCGGCTCGATCCGGCATCGCTACAGGTGACCGGCATCGATCCGTACCACCCACTGCGTCCCGCCATCGACGAAGCCGACGCGTTGCGCGGGTTGTTTCAGGAAGTGCGTAAGGAGCTAAAGGCGACGGGCTGCACACGCGCGATTCTCGCGGGTCACAACTCGTTCTTCGACTTGCAGTTCCTGAATGCCGCCGTCGAACGCACCGGGCTGAAGCGCAATCCGTTCCACCCGTTCTCGAGCTTCGACACCGTTACGCTCGCGGGCGTGGCCTACGGCCAGACTGTGCTGAGCCGCTCCGTGACGGCCGCGGGTTTCGAATGGCACGACGAGCAGGCTCACTCCGCGCTGTACGACGCGCAAATGACAGCGAAGCTGTTCTGTACCGTCGTGAACCGGTTTCGCGGCCTCTACGGCCGCTAAGACGTTTACTGCGCCTGAGCGACCGGCTTGGCGGTCGAGAGGATCTGCTGCAGCTCCCCCGACTCGTATAGCTCGACCGCGATGTCGCAGCCGCCGATCAGCTCACCGTTCACATATAACTGCGGGAACGTGGGCCAGTTCGAATAGGCCTTCAGCCCCTCGCGAACCTCGGGGTCCTCGAAGATGTTCACGTACGCGAACTTTGCGCCGGTGGCGCGCAGTATTCCGACGGTCTTGGCGGAGAACCCGCATTGCGGAAAATCGGGCGTGCCCTTCATGTACAGCAACACCGGGTAGGTATCGAGCTGCTTCTTGATGCGTTCGTTGACTTCCATGATCGTGCTCCTCGTGACCTACATCGGCGCGGATGCCCGCAATGTCAAGGTACAGATTTCAGGGCCGCAGCGTTGAACTGCATCGGCCTCTCACCTATTCTTCTTTAGTCCTTGGGCCGGGGCAACCCCCCGCCGTTGGGACGCCGCTCGCAAGACGAGTGGCGCGAACGACAACTCCAAGCATTTACCGTCCTTCAGGGGAGCAAAAAAGAATGAACCCACTCACTACCATCAAGGGCACGATCACGGCCGGAGTCGTCCTCGCGATCGTCATCGCCGTCCTCGCGGGGCTGCTCGGCCCCGGAGTCCACTTCAACGCCGCGAGCTTCATGGTCTGGTTGCACGTGCTTTCGGGCATCACGTGGATCGGCCTCCTGTACTACTTCAATTTCGTGCAGATGCCCGCTCTCGCGGCCGCTGCAAAGGATCAGGGCGGCCCTGGTGGCGCCGGAATCACCAAATATGTCGCGCCGCGTGCGCTCTTGTGGTTCCGTTGGGGCGCGGTGGCCACGTGGGTCACGGGCGCCGCCTACCTCGGGCACGCCGGCCTGTTCATCCCGGCGTTCACACTTCAGGCGGGCGCCATGATCATCGGCGTCGGCGCTTGGCTCGGCACGATCATGCTGTTCAACGTCTGGGNNATCTGGCCGAACCAGAAGAAGGTGCTGGGTCTGGTGGAATCGACGGCGGATCAGATCGCGAAGGCGCGCAAAGTCGCGACGCTGGCTTCGCGCACGAATGCCATGTTGTCGATCCCCATGTTGATGAGCATGGTCGGCTTCGGTCACGGCGGCTTCTTCCTCTAGACATCGGTTCCGCACACCCAGGGCCCGGCAGACTCGCTCTTCCGGGTCCTGTTCGTTACAGGGGCAAGCCCACCACATGGCGATACCCGCTCTACCGAACGACATCCGCACCGTCGTCACCAACGCGTTGGCCGAAGATGTCGGGTCCGGCGACCTGACGGCGGCCCTGCTCGATGCACGAAAAGGCGCCGTCGCGCACGTCGTCACGCGCGAAGCGGCGACGCTGTGCGGGCGAGCCTGGTTCGATGAAGTGTTCCGGCAACTCGACACGAACGTCGCCGTGACGTGGAACGCGGCGGACGGTGACCGCATCGCCGCGGGCAACGTGATCTGCACTGTGCGCGGCCCGGGCCACAGCATCGTGACCGGCGAACGCACCGCGCTGAACTTCCTGCAGCTGCTATCCGGCACGGCGACCGCCACGCGTACGCTCGTAGACCTGCTCGCAGGCACGAGCATGCGCGTGCTCGATACCCGGAAGACCTTGCCTGGGCTACGCCTGGCACAGAAGTACGCCGTGCTGTGCGGCGGCGGCACGAATCATCGCATTGGCCTGTTCGATGCGGTTCTGATCAAGGAGAACCACATCGCGGCCGTCGGCGGCGTGACCGCGGCAGTCCACGCGGCGCGGCAACGGTCACCCAACGTCATGATCGAAGTCGAGTGCGAGACGCTGGCGCAGCTCGACGAGGCGCTCGCGACGGACGCCGACCGCATCCTGCTCGATGACTTTTCGCTCACCGACATGCGCGAAGCGGTACGCCGCCGCAACGCCCTTACCGGCCGCCGTGCGGAGCTCGAAGCCTCCGGCAGCGTGAACGCCGACACTCTGCGCTCGATCGCCGCCACCGGCGTCGACTTCGCCTCCGTCGGCGCCCTCACCAAAAACGTGCGCGCAATCGACCTCTCGATGCGCTTC
>PMCP01000067.1:0-54413 GCA_003155415.1 Gammaproteobacteria bacterium
TTGATCATGCCGCCCCACGACGGCGCGAGCAGCATCAGCGAGAACACCATGCCGAGCGACTGTGCCCAGTCGGGCAACGTCGTGTAGTGCAGGTGATGGGGGCCGGCCCACATATATATGGAGATCAGCGCCCAGAAGTGCACGACGGAGAGCCGATACGAATAGATCGGCCGGTTCGCCTGCTTCGGCACGAAGTAGTACANNCGTACCACCACTGCACCATCGCGTCCACGTTGCCGGCATACACCGAGTAGCTCTTGCTGAAGCTGACCGGGATCGCGAGGCTGTTCACGATGTGCAGCAGAGCGACCGTAAGAATGTAGGCAGCGTAGAACCAGTTCGCGACGTAGATGTGCTTCACGCGTCGCGTCGCGAGCGTGCCGAAGAACACGATCGCGTACGCAATCCAGACAACGGCAATGAGCACGTCGATCGGCCACTCGAGCTCCGCGTATTCCTTGCTCTGCGTCATGCCGAGCGGCAACGTGATGGCGGCGGCTACGATCACGGCCTGCCAGCCCCAGAACGTGAAGGTCGCGAGCTTCGGCAGGAAGAGCCGCACGTGACACGTGCGTTGCACGACGTAGTAGGAAGTCGCGAACAGCGCCGAGCCGCCGAACGCGAAAATGACCGCGTTGGTGTGCAGGGGCCTCAAACGTCCGTAGCTCAACCACGGCACGTCGAAGTTCAGCGCCGGCCATATGAGTTGCGCTGCAATCAGCGCGCCGACGGCCATGCCGACGATGCCCCACAGCACGGTGGTGATTGCGAACTGCCTGACGACCTTGTCGTAATAGTTGGCGCTGTCCATGCGGGCTGCGTTCCTCCGAATGCCCAAAATGCGCGCGCAGTATGGATGCCTCGTTCGCTGCCATGTGATACGTAATTGTACGAAGGAGAACGCGTGTCTCGGTTTGGTCCGCAAGCGTGTTTCGGTTTGTACTAGGTCATCCGCGTGGCTCGCGTAGCGCAGAGTCTGTGGGCGCTCGCGCGTGTGCATAGCGAAGAGATCGGGGAGGATGCATGGCCGACGAGGGAATCGACGAGAGTGCGCTGCCGTTCGTCGCGCCGTGTCGTGTGCTGCGCGCGAGCGCACCTCTCGGTTGGTTGCGTCTCGGGTTCGCCGACTTTCGGCGGGCTTGGCCCCAGAGTCTCGCGTACGGCGCCTTCATGGCCGTGACGATGGCGCTCGTTAGCGGGCTCGCGTGGCGCTATGGTAGCTACTGGTTCATGCTCGCAATGGTCGGCGGGTTCGTGTTCATCGCGCCGCTGACCTGCACCGGGTTGTACGTCTTGAGCGCCCAGCTCGATCGCGAGCGGCGCCCGTCGCTTCGCGAAGCATTGCGATCCGGAGTACGCCTGTACATCGGCAACGAGCTCGTTTTCACGCTCGTGCTGCTGATGATCTTCCTGGTATGGGCTCGGGCGGGAGCTATGCTGAGCGTCTTTCTCCCCGCGCGCGGCCAGCCGGTTTTGGGCGACATGCTCGGCTACTTGAGCATCGGCAGCGTCGTCGGAGCGGTATTCGCGGCGCTAACTTTTGCCGTCAGCGCCTTCTCCCTGCCTATGATCGTGGACCGCCGCGTGGATGCCGTGACGGCCGCTGTGACCTCGATCAATGCCGTGCTGCGCAACAAGCTTGCGATGGCCGTTTGGTTCGGGCTCATCGTTGTCGGAGTCGTGCTCGGTTTTGCAACATTTTTCATTGGGTTGGCGGCCGTTCTTCCGGTGATTGGCCATGCGGCCTGGCACGGCTATCTCGAGGCCATCGACGCGAGCGGATTTCCGCGTCACGAATCCGGCGTGACCGCAACGCCCGAGGTCCGCACCTAGCACCGGTGCGCACAAACGGTGCGTGCGCTTGCGGCGGAGTGTTCACGTCGCCGGCTCATCGTGTCGTGCCCTGCGCTGCACTCCATGTTATGGTTCGCGCCGAATCACGCGGAGCGTGTTGTTCCGCTGCAAACGCAACGAGGAGCAGAAAGAATGGCAAAGAAAGGTGGGGCGCCGAGCAAGTCGGAAATCGTGGCGCAGATCTGCAAAGACGCCGATCTGTCGCGCGCGCAGGTGGGGGCAGTTTTCGAGTCGTTGAACAAGATCATCAAGAAGAGCCTAAAGAGTGGTGGCTTGTTCACCATGCCCGGTCTTCTGAAGATGAAGGTCGTCAAGAAGCCTTCCACGCCGGAGCGCCAAGGCGTAAACCCGTTCACGAAACAGCCAATGACCTTCAAGGCCAAGCCGGCGTCGAAGAAGGTTCGGGTTCTGCCGCTGAAGAACCTCAAGGACTTCGTAAACTAACGTTCGATGCGTTGCTGCGGCCGCGTGCGGTTGCGGCGGCGACGAGGCGAGAGCCCGGCAGGGAACGACCGGGCTCTCGCGTCTGCCTCCTGAATTGCGGTGTCGGTTCGCCGCCCGTATTTCAGTCGACGGCCACCATACGCACTGCGACTACTGCCCGCGGGCCAGTAGTTGCAGCGCGCAGGCCATTTTCCCTCTCTGCAAAGTGCCGGTTGTACGCGGCCGTGACCGTGGGCCGATTGACCTCCGCCACGGCGCTCGCGATCGCTTCACGGCGACATGCGCGGTACGAACTGCTTTCCATCTGCTGAAGTAACGAGCTGCCTTCGTCGCAGACCTTGGTCGCGGCCAGGCTAATGCGAGACACCAGGCGGTCTGCGCCTTTGTCCGAGTCCAAATCGCGTGGGTCAAAACGCAACGTCACCGATCGGGTCTCCAACTCCGAGGGCGAAGCCGCTGCGGGGGTCGTGGCGGGCAGCGAGGCAGCAACGAGGCTTGCCGCTGCCGCGAGCAAGCCGAGTCTCGAGCGAATCTTCATAACAAGTCCTCCTTGTAGCGGTACACATCCATGCTCTCGCTCGTGGCGCCAACACCGGGCTCCCTGCGAGCGACGGGGGCAATTTGCGCCGGTGGACCTGACGGACCGCTGACAAGCTGCGCGGCCGCCGCGCACGAACCGTCAGGTCTTTGTCAGCCTTACGCCCGCATGCTCGTTTAGATCATTAGGAAAGGCCGAGTGATGCGCGTATTGATCGTCGAAGACGACCTGTTGGTAGGCGACGCTGTGCGGCTCGCGCTCGTGGCCGCCGGGTTCGCAGCCGACCTCGTCGGCTCGGCGGAAGCCGCGCGGTCGGCACTCCAGGCCGAGGCCTTCGACCTCATGGTCATCGACATTGGCCTGCCACACGAGAACGGATTGCGCCTGTTGCAGGGCCTTCGCAGCCGCGGCAGGGTGCTGCCCGCTCTGATCCTGACTGCCCGCGATGGCCTGTCGGATCGTGTCAGCGCTCTCGATCTCGGTGCGGACGACTACCTGACCAAACCCTTTCACGTGCCGGAGCTGGTGGCGCGATGCCGTGCGCTGATCCGACGGGCCAACGCGGTGGCGAGCTCGCGCGTGATGTTCGGCCCTTTGGAGCTCGACATGGCCCATCGCGAGGTCAGCGTCGGCGGCAGGCTACTCGAGCTGACACACCGCGAGTGGGCCATTCTCGAGTGCCTCGTGCTGAATGCCGGCCGGCTCGTGTCGAAGGACAAGCTGCTGCATGCGGTAGCGGACTGGAGTCACGACCTGACGCCGAACGCCGTGGAGCAATACGTCTCGCGCTTGCGCAGCAAGCTCGGCCCGGCGGCGACGATCCGGGCGGTGCGCGGCATGGGGTATCGGATCGATGACCGCGTCGACTGACCACGCGGCTTCGATCCGCTGGCGGCTGTTCGGCACATTGTTCGTGCCGGCCGCCGCGGTCCTCATCGCCGGCACGGTCACGACTTACCTCACCGTCGTGCCGCCGTTCATCGACGCCTACGACCAGGCGTTGCTCGAATCGGCGCTCGCCATCGCCGCGCATGTACAGCCCGATCCCGACGGACGGCTCGAGCTATTCCTCCCACCCGACGCGCTCGCAATCGTGCGCGCCGATTCGAAGGACTCCGTATTCTTTCGTGTGACCTCGGCCGATGGAGCGTTCGTCGCCGGCGACGACGACCTCCCGGACGTGGCCCGCGTCACTCGTAGCAGGCTCGAGGTCGACGCCGAATATCGCGGCATGCCGGTTCGCCTCGTGGGCTATCGCACCTACGCGGGCAATTTCCCGTTCACCGTGACGATGGGCGAGACGACGCACAAACGCGACGAGATGCGCTCACGGATTCTGACGAGCGCGCTCGCGACCGATGGTGTGGTGCTCGGCCTGATCCTGACGTTGATCTGGTTCAGCGTGAACCGGTCCCTGGCGCCGTTACGCGCGCTCGAGGATCAGATCTCGCGCCGCTCGGCGAACGACTTGACGCCTGTCGCCGTGGGCGATGTGCCGGCGGAAATACGCGGAGTCGTTGCGGCGCTGAACCGATTGTTCGGTCTCGTGCGCGAGGGCGCCGTGAGTCAGCGGCGGTTTCTCGACAATGCCGCGCATCAGCTGCGTACTCCGCTCACGGGAATTCAAGCGCAGCTCGAGCTCATGTGCCACAGCGAAGAGGATTTGGTCCGCCGCCAACGCATGCTGCGAATCCTGGACGGTGCCCGGCGGCTCAGTTACACGACTCATCAGCTGCTGACATTGGCACGCGCCGACGAGTCAGCGAATCGCCGTTGGGAGTTCGAGGACGTGGAGCTCACGGCGATCGTCGAAGCCGTGATCACAGAAAGCTTTTCTGCCGCCGAAAAGGCCGGCATCGATCTCGGAGCGGAGTTGCAGCACGCGACAGTACGCGGTATCGGCTGGCTGCTGACCGAGGCCATCAAGGCGCTGACCAACAACGCGCTCGAGCACACCCCGAGAGGCGGCAGTGTGACTTTGCGATGCGGGACCGAAGCTGGCGTCCCTTACATCGAGGTGGTCGACACGGGCGTCGGCATTCCCACGCTCGAACGTGAGCGGGTTCTCGAGCGCTTCTTTCGGGCTAGCAACGCGCGCGGCTCCGGCAGTGGATTAGGGCTCGCGATCGTCAAGGAAGTCACCGAGCTGCATGGCGGCACACTGATGATCGGTGCGGGGCCGGCTGCGGCCGGCACGCGGGTTCGGGTGGAGCTTCCGACCGGCGGTGCCGTCGATGCGAATACCTCGGCCGGGGCTTTGGCCCCTGTCGCGCGCCGAGCGGCCGGCTGAGGGAGTCAGCGTGTCGTCAGCCTTTTGCGGTGACCATTCTTCCAACGCTTGCGCGAGGGAACGCCAATGACACAACACGACCGTATGACCGCCCGCAGAAGCCCTGGTCGGGCGCCACGTCGCGCCCCTCCCACGGCGGCCGGTGGAACGTGGGCTGTCGTGCTCGCGGGCGGCGACGGCGGCCGCCTGCGCGCGTTGACCACGACGGCGTCCGGAGTCGCCGTGCCGAAACAGTTCTGCTCGTTACGCGGCGGCGCATCCCTGCTGGAGGAGGCGCTGCAGCGGGCGGCGGCGGTTGCGCCGACGGAGCGCATCTCGACCGTGGTCGCCGCTCAGCATGCGGACTGGTGGTGCCGCCCGCTCGCCGGTCTTGCGCCGGAAAATGTGTTCGTGCAACCGCAGAATCGCGGCACGGCGTTGGGCATCCTGCTCGCGGTGCTGAACATCTACGAACGCGACAAGCACGCGCGCGTCGTGATCCTGCCTGCCGATCACCACGTAGGCGATGAGGCCGTGCTTGCAACGGCGCTTGGACAGGCCGTGGCTGCGGTGCGTGCAAGGCCCACGGACATCCTGCTGCTCGGTATCACACCGGACGAGCCGGATCCCGAGCTCGGCTACATCGTGCCTGCCGAAGAATTGGGCGACGGCTCCGCGCCGGTCGCATGGTTCGTCGAGAAGCCGACGGTTAGAGATGCAACCGCGCTGATGGGACGCGGCGCTCTTTGGAACGCGTTCATTATCGCGGCCCGCGTCACGGCCCTGCTCGATCTGTTCGATCGTTACGATCCTGGTTTGCTGCGGCGCATGCGCTTCGCGGTTCGGCGAGGCCGCGTGAGCGCGGACTTAAGCACGGCGCTTACAGACCTGTATGTGCGCGAGCGCAGCGTCGACTTTTCGCACGACATCGTGCAACGGTATGGCGCGGTCTTTCGTGTGCTGCGTGTGCCGGCGTGCGCGTGGACTGATCTCGGTACGGTGCAGCGCGTGACGAAGACGTTGCTAGCGGCGCCGCGGTCGGCGGTTTCGCCGGACGTGCGCGCAGGCGGGTTCCTGAACCTCGAGCAGCAGCACAGCGCCGGGCGGGCCGTGTTCGCCAACGGCGCGATGAGCGGAGGCCAGGCGTAAAGGACAAGCGCGCTCGGTCACCCGAGCCGAGTTGCGCGCATGAGTGTGTCGGGCCCGGTGCGGCGTTGACGACGGAACCCCCAATCCCCTTCCTCGTCAACGCTGCCCGGGCTGCGGCGCCGTTCCGCCCTCCAGTGCGATTTCCAGCCCTTGACGCATCGTGCGGGTCGACACGTTCACCTCGCGCAGCAGGAACAGCAGGCCGGCGATCATCAGAAACATCGCGAGCACGAACAGCACCGCGATCACAATTGAAATGTTGACCGTAACGAACGCACCGACGAACAGCGACACGATCACGAGACACACCGTGAGCGCGCCGGTCACGCACAGCCGGATTCCCCAGTTGATGAGATCGATGCGCCGCCACAGCGTGGTCGTTTCACTGCGCAGCAACGCGAGCTGCTCGTCGCGTTTGGTCTGCGGAATTCGCCTCTCGATGACGCGTGCGCGGTCGATGATGCGGCCTAGCCGAGTCGACATCACATTCAGCAAGCCGGCGATTGCCGCCAACAGAAACACGGGCGCCACGGCGAGCTGAATCACGGCGGCGATGCCTGCGGTCGGGGTCATGAGCTCGAGCTACGGCGCCGATGGGCGGGTGGCCGAAGTATGCCGCTTCGACTGCGGGTTGATAAGCGTGCCACCGCTCGGGGTTTTGGTGTCTAATCGCGGCCATGATCTGCCTGCCGACCCCAGATGCGGCTATCGTTGCGCGCCGCGCGAGCATCGTCCGCGCGCTTCGCGCGCTCGTTGCGCAGGGTAACGTCATCGAGGACGAGGTTCGGCTCGCGGCTTACGAGACCGACGCGCTGACGGCCTACCGGCAGCGGCCGCTGGCCGTGGTGCTTCCCGAAACGACGGCACAGGTGGCCGCGATCCTCGCGTTTGCCGACCGCGAGGGCGTCAACGTCGTGCCCCGCGGAGCGGGCACGTCGTTGTCGGGCGGTGCGATCCCGGCCGCGGACGCGATCGTCGTCGCGCTCGGCAAGTTCAACAGGATTCTCGACGTCGACTACGCGAACCGCTGCGTCGTGGCGCAATGCGGCGTCACGAACCTCGCGATCAGTCATGCTGTGGCGAGCGAAGGGTTCTACTACGCGCCGGATCCGTCGAGCCAGATCGCTTGCACGATCGGCGGCAACGTGGCGGAAAACTCCGGCGGCGTGCATTGCCTGAAGTACGGGCTCACGACGAACAACGTGCTCGGCGTCGAGCTCGTCACTCCGCAAGGCGAGATCGTGCGTTTGGGCGGCAAGCATCTCGATGCGGGTCACTACGATCTGCTCGGCCTGACCGTGGGGTCCGAGGGCCTGATTGGCATCGTGACCGAGGTGACGGTGCGCATCCTGCGCCGACCGCAGACGGCGCGCGCGCTGTTGATCGGCTTTCAAAGTATCGAATCCGCGGGAGCCTGCGTGGCGGCGATCATCGGGAGCGGCATCATTCCGGCCGGCATGGAGATGATGGATCGGCCCGCGATCGCGGCGGCCGAGGCGTTCGTAAACGTAGGCTATCCACTCGACGTCGAGGCTCTGCTGATCGTCGAGCTCGACGGGCCGGCTGTGGAAGTCGACTACCTCATAGAGCGGGTGAGCGCGATCGCAACGCAGAACGCGGCGGCGGGTATTCGCGTGTCGACGAGCGAGCGCGAACGGCTCGCGTTCTGGGCCGGACGCAAGGCAGCATTTCCGGCCGTGGGGCGGCTGAGCCCGGACTACTACTGCATGGACGGCACGATTCCGCGCCGCGAGCTGCCGCGTGTGCTGCGCGAGATCGATTCCATGCAGACACGCTATGGTTTGCGTGTGGCGAACGTGTTCCACGCCGGCGACGGGAACCTGCATCCGTTGATTCTGTACGACGCAAATGTGCCCGGTGAAACCGACAAAGCCGAGGCGTTCGGCTTCGACATTTTGAAGCTCTGCGTCGACGTGGGCGGCGTGTTGACGGGCGAGCATGGTGTCGGCCTGGAAAAGCGTGACCTGATGACGTACCAGTTCGAGCCGGTCGATCTCGAGGTGCAGCACCGCGTGAAGCACGCGTTCGATCCTTCGGTTCGCTTCAACCCGGGCAAAGTGTTCCCCACGTTGCGGCGGTGCGCAGAGCAGGGGCGTGAGCACGTGCATTCCGGCGCCGAGCGCTTTGCGCATCTGCCGCGGTTCTGACGGTATGCCGCAAGACTTGGAAAGCGCCGTTCTGCGGCCGCGCGATGCGGCGGACGTCGCNNGCGCGGGCTGCCACGCCGCTCGCGGTGCTCGACGCCGCGCTCTCCGCACACGCGCAGCGGTTGGCGTTCGAGCCGCCGGACTTTTGCGCGGTGCTCGGCGCGCACGGCGAGCAGACGATCGGTGGCGTGCTCGGCGCGAACCTCGCCGGCTCGCGCCGAGTCGCGGCGGGTGCTGCGCGGGATCATTTCCTCGGCTTCAACGCCGTCTCCGGGCGTGGAGAGCGGTTCAAGGCTGGCGGCAAGGTCGTGAAGAACGTGACGGGCTACGACTTGCCGAAGCTACTCGCGGGCTCGTGGGGAACGCTTGCGGTGCTGACGGAGGTGACGCTGCGGGTGACACCGACAGCCGAGCTTGATCGCACGCTTGTGTTGGCAAGCACGACACCTGCTGCGAGCGTCGCTATTTTGAGTGCGGCGCTCGGTTCGCCTCACGACGTTTCGGCCGCAGGTTTCGACCCGGCACGCGGCAGCTTGCTGCGCATCGAGGGTTTTGGGCCGTCGGTGGTGGCGCGCACGGATGCATTGTGCGCTGAGTTGCGTGTGACGCCCGCCGAAGTCATCGACGGGGTCGCGTCGCGCCAGTTGTGGCACGCGCACGCGAGCGCGGAGGTGCTCGCGGCGAGTCCGGTCGTGTGGCGCATCTCGGTGCCGCCGGGAGATGCGCCCGCCGTGCTCGGGCAGCTTCGCCCGCAGCGGTACCTGCTCGATTGGGGCGGTGGGTTGATCTGGGCCGGGTTCGATGTGCTCGATGCGGCGGGCGTGCGGTCCGCGTTCGACGCCGGCCATGCCACCCTGATCAAGGCGCCGGTTGCCGACCGCGCAGTGACGGCCGTCTTCCAGCCGCAGGCGCCCGTCGCCGCGGCCGTGGGTACGCGACTCAAGGCGGCGTTCGATCCTCGCGGCATTCTCAATCCGGGCCGTATGGGCTAAGGAGACACGTGCAGACGCGCTTCGCCGAACGCCAGCTCGCCGATCCGGAACTCGCCGCCAGCGAGCAGATCCTGCGCAAGTGTGTGCACTGCGGGTTCTGCACGGCCACGTGCCCAACGTACGTCTTGCTCGGCGACGAGCTCGACAGTCCGCGTGGCCGGATCTACCTGATCAAGGAGATGCTCGAGCACGACCGGCCGGCCACGGCCGAGGTGGTGCGTCACGTGGATCGCTGCTTGAGCTGCCTCTCGTGCATGACGACGTGCCCGTCGGGCGTGCATTACCAGCATCTGATCGATCACGCGCGCGTGCACATCGAGCGCACCTACACCCGGCCGTTGCTCGATCGTTGGCTACGCGCGGCGTTGGCGTTCGTGCTGCCATATCCCAAGCGCGTGCGTGCGGCGCTCGCGTTGGCGGCGTTCGCGCGGCCGTTTGCGCCGGTGTTACCGGGCTCGTTGCGCGCCATGCTCGATCTCTCGCGGCGCACGCGGCCGGCCGCAGCGTCTGTCTCTTCATCGCGTCCGATTGCCGGAACAAAACGCGCGCGTGTCGCCTTGCTCGAAGGGTGCGTGCAGACGGTCATCGCACCTGAGATCAACGCCGCGACCGTCCGACTCCTCGAACGAGCCGGCGCCGAGGTCGTGGTGGTGGGCGGTTGTTGCGGTGCGCTCGTACATCACCTGGGGCAGGAACCGCGCGCGCACGCGCTGGCCGCAAGCATCGTGGAGCGGCTGCACGCGGAGCTCATCGGCGGCGGGCTCGACGCCATCGTCGCCAACGCCTCGGGCTGCGGGACGCACGCGAAGGACTATGGCTACCTGTTTCGCAACGATCCGCTGCTCGCCGCGAAGGCCGCGGCCGTCAGCGCCAAAACGCGAGACATCACCGAAGCGCTGGCTACCATCGGGTTGCCGCCACGTGCCGCCGGCGTGCCGCAGCTTGCCGTCGCGTATCACTCCGCGTGCTCGATGCAGCACGGCCAGAAGGTCGATGCCGAGCCGCGGCGGCTGCTCGCCGCCGCAGGGTTCGAGGTCCGCGAAATCGCCGAAGGCCATTTGTGCTGCGGCTCCGCGGGCACTTACAACGTGCTGCAACCGGAGATCGCAGTGCGCTTGCGAGAACGCAAGCTCGCGAACGTCGCGCGCACGCACGCAGCGGTGGTTGCGACCGGCAACGTGGGCTGTATTACCCAGCTTGCGGCGGGTGCGGGCGTGCCTGTCGTGCATACGGTCGAGCTGCTCGACTGGGCTACGGGCGGCCCGCCGCCGCGCGCCCTGCAACCCGGCGCCGGTGCAGGTGGCCGCGAGTTGCGTGCCGACAGATAATCCGGGCGTGCAATACAAGAACCCCGAAGGCAGCGCGAAACGCAGACATATCGCGACGCGGCTGCCGACGCTGATCGGTCGTTTCCTCCAGCACGCGTGGAGCTCGCAGACGTCGAGTCGCGGACATGTTCTTTCGCACCACGAGACGCTGCGAGAGCTTGCAGCATCCCATGGCACGAATTCGCTCACGTGGATCGGTCACATGAGTGTGCTGCTCAAGGTCGACGGCCGCACGATTCTGGCTGACCCCTGGTGGTCGAATTACGGGAGTCCTGTACCGGGTTTTGGACCGCGGCGCTACGTTCCTCCGGCGCTTGCGATAGAGGAATTGCCGCCGATCGACGTCGTGATCGTCTCGCACAGCCACTACGACCACCTTGACGTCAACGCCATCGGGCGCTTGCCGCGCCGCGAGCGGATCACTGCCGTCGTGCCGCTCGGGCTCGGCGGCTTCTTCCGCGAACGCGGCTATGGCACGGTCGTCGAGCTCGACTGGGAACAGTCGACAACCGCCGCGGGAATCGTATTCACGGCATTGCCCGCGATCCATTTCTCGCAGCGACGACCGTTCAAGATCAACGATACGCTTTGGGCGGCGTTCGCAATCGAGGGCTCTAGCGGTATCCGCGTCTACTTCGGGTGCGACTCCGACTACGGCCCCGTCCATGCAGAGGTCAGCCGTCGCTTCGGCAGTTTCGATATTGCGCTGTTATCGATCGGCGGGTTCCACAACGCGGGCGTCCATTGCACGCCCGAAGACTGCGTGCGGCTCGGTAGGGACGTGGGGGCCCGGGTTCTAGTGCCTCTCCACTGGGGCACGATCTATTTGGGAGAGGGACCGCCGGAAAATCTGCTCGAGCGCTTCGTGTCTGCCGCGCGTGCCGAAGGCGTTCGCGAGCAGGACGTCTGGTCGATGCGGATCGGCGAGACGCGTGCGCTTCCCGAACCTTCAGGAGAAAGATCTCTCGCCAAGAGCGCCAAGAACGCCAAGTAAGAAGGAGGGGTAAGTGCAGCGTCGCGGGTGCGACGAGGGCTTACTTATCGGTTCTCTCGTCGGGGGCGCCCGTGCCGCTCGAGCCGATGAACATCTTGTTGCCGTCGGGGAAGGTGATGTCACGCGCGTTAGCGCGCAGGGAGCCGTCCTTCGCCATGAAACCCTGCACGGTGACCTTCGTGCCCGCGGGCAGCGTGTCGCGCGTCCAGCCCCGACGCAGCAACGCGCTCGGTGCGCCGCCTTCAACGGCCCATTCTTCGACTTTGCCGTCCGGCTTCGTGACGTTGATCATGAGCCACGAGTGCGGATTGACCCAGCGGAACTCTTTGACGGTGCCTTCGATGGTGACGGGCTTGTTCGCATCGAACTCCGCTGCGAAGGAATGATGCGCGGATACAGGTGTGGCTGCCGCGCCGAGCAACAAACCGGCTCCCGCAACTACGCTGATCAGTTTCGTTCGCATCGTTGTTATCCTCTGAAATCTCATTTGTTGAGTTCAAGATCCTTGTAGAGCAGCTCTTCGACGAAGGGTACGCACTTGAACTCGAGCACTTCGGCATTCGGCTCGATGTTGCGATACAGCGGCATGCTGATGGTCCATGTACGAGTGAACACGTTCGGATCCTCGATCGTGGCCGAGTACTGCATGTGCGAATCGTCCACGGGCGTGAACCGCTCCGTGACCTTCAGCGCGCCGCTGTGGTAATTGCCGGCGCGATCGAACCACGTCGAGTCATTGAAGCCGGTATTTTCGACGACGAGCGTGTCGCGATCCCAGTGGCCGTTCGACCAGCCCATCCACGTGTCGACGGGCGGCTGCTGGTGGTTGCTCATGTACACGATGCGGTTGGCGGTCGAGTAGCTGTACACGAACAGAATATTGCCGCCGCCTTGCACGATTTGAAATGGATACGGCATATACGTCGCGCGCGGAATGCCGGGCAAATAGCACTTGGTCTCGGGGTCCGCGCTCGGCCAACCCGCGCGATTCGCGTCGCGCTTCGCCAGGGCTTCCGGCTTGTAAGGGATCCTACCGTCGCCGTCGACCACGCTCTGCCCTGCAGGGATCGCGGCAAGCGAACCTAGCTGCCAGAAGCCCTTCAGCGCCTCGGCGGAATGCGCCTCGAGGTTCCAGTGGGCCGTGGTCATCGCCTGCCACACACCGTTGATGTTCGGCTGGCCGGCGATGCGCGCAGCGCGGGCCGACTTGGCGGGTGCGGACGTCTTCTGCTGCGCATGGCTCGTCGTCGCGCACCACGTCATGGCCGCCGCGGCGATGGCCAGCAGCGCGGTCCAGTTTCGGTACTGCATGCGGGATCCCTCAGCGGCGCGTTTCCGCTCGCTGTGTACGATACACCGCGTCGGTTCGCTCGTCCCTGTGCGAAGCCGAGAGGGTCTTGGCGGTAACCGTTGTGGGTATACTCAGGAAGTGAGCGCTGCAATACGCACTGGGCTGCTCGCGTCGTTCATCGGCGCCGCAGGTGTCGCGATCGTCGTCTCGACGGCCGCGTACGCGGCGCTGAAGGAACCGCTGAAGGTCGATGCCGGCCAACTCGGGGGTAGCAGGGAATCGTCGCCGGGGATTCGTGCGTTCAAAGGCATACCGTTCGCTGCGTCGCCGGTTGGCGCGCTGCGCTGGCAGGCTCCGCAGCCGGTGCCGAAATGGAACGGGGTGCGCACTGCCAGCGAGTTCGGCGATGTGTGCATCCAGCCGGCCGGGCAAGGCAGGCTCAACATCGCGGTCATGGAGGGCTCGCCGCCCGCGAGCGAGGACTGTCTGTATTTGAACGTGTGGACAGGCGCCACGGCGGCGAACGAGAAGCGGCCGGTCATGGTGTGGTTCTTCGGTGGCGCGTTTACGGAAGGTGCGGGCTCGGTGCCGCTATACGACGGCGATGCACTCGCACGCAAAGGCGCCATCGTCGTCACGATGAACTACCGGCTCGGCCCCTACGGATTCTTCGCGCATCCGGCGCTCACGGCGGATTCGCCGCACAAGGCGTCGGGCAATTACGGTCTCATGGACATGCTCGCGTCTTTGCGCTGGGTGCAGAGCAATATCGCGGCGTTCGGTGGCGATCCTCGCAACGTCACGGTCTTCGGGCAGTCGGCGGGCGCGATGGCCATTGCGTCGTTGGTTGCATCGCCGGAGGCCAAGGGCCTGTTCGGGCGCGCGGTCTCGCAGAGCGGTGCGTGGATGGGATTCGGACCCGTGCCCGGGATGCGCACGCGCGAGCAGGCGGAAGAGGCTGGGCTCAAGGCGGCAACCGCTGCGGGTATCACGACCGCGGCTCAGCTCCGCGCGATGTCCACCGCCGACGTCACTGCGAAATTTTCAAGCGCGGGCATGATCGTCGACGGCTGGGTGATTCCGGAAGATCCGTCGACGACGTTCGCGGCCGGCCGGCAGAACGCTGTCGACGTGCTCGTCGGCTCCAACAAAGACGACTTGTCGTTCTTTCCGGTGAAGAGCACGCCGCAGCAGTTCGAGGAGCAGGCGCGTGCGCGCTGGGGCTCGCTGGCCGAGGAGTATCTTAAGCTCTACCCGCATGCGACCGACGCTGATGCGAGCAAGTCGGCCGCCGACAGCTCCAACGACGGCGCGTTCTGGCACATGCGGATGTATGCCGACTACCAGCTCAAACGCGGCAGGAAGGCGTGGCTCTATTACTTCGCGCAGAACCCGCCGGCGCCTACCGGACAGCCGCCGCTGCCTGCGGCGCACGCCTCGGAGGTGCCGTACGTCTTCAACAATCTCGGGCAGACACCGCTGTTCCCTGACACCAGCGTCGCGGCACTTTCAGCGGCGTCGGCGCCCGACAAGAAGGTCGCGGATCAGATGTCGTCGTACTGGGTAAATTTCGCGCGGACGGGCAACCCGAACGGCCCTAAGCTGCCGCAGTGGCAGGCGCATCAGGCGGGCGCCAGCGAGCGCGCGATCATCCTCGACGCGGATCCTGGGAGCGAGCGTTTACCGGACAAAGCGCGGCTCGTGCTGGTCGATCGCTTATATGAGCAAGTTCGCCACCACTAAGAGCTGCGCAAGGCCCGACGCCGTTTCATTCAGCCACGGATTAGGCGCTTGAAACGGCCGGTGCGGTTGTAAGGGTCGCTGCCGGCGTCGTCGTCCGATACCTCGACCGGGCCGTCGAACTTCAGTGTCGTCGGATCGTCGTTCTGCTCGCGGGCTGCTTCCGCTACCGGTCGCAGCAGCTTCCCGGCGGCTTCACTTTCCTGGTGTAGTCCTGGCACAGCCTATCTCCTGCCACCGCGCGTGTTGCGCAATGGTTAGAAGTTTAGGCAGGGCGGCCGGGTACACGGCAGGAGTTACGTCGGCGCGCGGCCGCCGTCCGTCGGGACGAGAACCGTCCGTCGACAGCCGGCGACCGCTGGTCGTTTTAAGACTACTTCGGGGCGACGTCGCGGGCCTTGATCAGCCACTCGCCATTAACGCGCACGACCGTATCGATGCCACGGCCGACAGCCGCGACACGCGCGGGCACTTCCGGGCCGGCGGCGCCGAACACGGTCATCCAATACGAGTTGTAACGCGCCTCGTTTGGACCTACGAAATCGATCGTGTGGTTCGTGATCACGTGGTACATCGGCGCGCTCTTCTCGCCTTTGGCTTCGCGATCGGCGCGACCTTTCTTCAGGCCATCGATCATCTTCGATAGCTCGGCGCGGCCGTGCTCGTGCGCGTTGCCGCTGGCGAACGTGCCGTCTTCGGTGAATACCGCGGCGTAGCCCGCTGCGTCGAGCGTGTCGAGCGCGCGAACATAGCGCCACATCAGCGTATCGATCGCGGCGCGATCTTGTATCTGCTTCAGCGCCGAGGCGCCGTCGTCCGCGGCCCAGGAAGCGCCGGCTGCACAGCACGCAGCGACGCCGACAACAAACCCATTCACTCTACGCATGACATCCATCTCCTCGTTGTGGACTTGAAATTGACTATGGGTTTGCGCTGCCGAGCGCGAACACCATGTACTTGCCTGGCCCGGCCTCCGCCTGGCCCAGGCCCTGACTGAACAGCCCGCTGCCGCCGACGGCGATCGCGATGTATTGCTTACCGTTTACCGAATAGACAGCGGGCACACCCTCGGTCGCGGCGTCTAAGTCGAAGCTCCAAAGCACGCTGCCGCTGTCGGAGTCGTACGCGCGGAACTTGCGGTCCGACGAAGTGCCGATGAACAGCAGGCCGCCGCCGGTGGCCACGACTCCGCCGCGCGGCGCGTGGCTGCCTGTGCCGCCGATGCCTTTTGCAGCGAGGCTCGTGACTTCACCGTCGGGCACCTGCCACATGATTGTGCCTTCGTTCAGATCGTATGCGGTGATCTGGGACCACGGCGGGCCGATCGCCGAGAGGCCCGTGCTCGGCTGGATCATGAAGTCGACCGGCACCGTGTACGGCACGAAGTCGGGGCCCGCATTGGGCGGCGGCTGTGGCGCGGGGCGAGCGGGCGCGCCTTGTGGAGCTCCCGGAGGAGCGCCTGCCGCGCCGTTACCAGGTGGTGGTGGCGCACGCAGGTTTGCCGTCGTCGGCAGTTCCTTCGAGACCACGAAGAGCCTGCCGTTTTTCGGATCGACGGCGGAGCTGCCCCAGTTCGCGCCACCGTTGTGCCCCGGCAGCATGATCGTGCCTTGCATGCTCGGTGGGGTGAACAGGCCTTCGTTGCGAGACGCGCGCAGGATCTCTTTGATCTTCGCCTGATCTTCGGCAGAGATGTGCGGATTGATATCGGCCTCGGTGAATTTCTGCCGGGCGAACGGCGGCGGCGCAGTCGGGAACGGTTGCGTAGGCGAGCTCTGCTCACCCGGCGCGTCCGACTGGGGCACGGCCCGTTCCTCGATCGGCCAGAGGGGGGCGCCCGTGATCCGGTTGAACACGTACACGAAACCCTGCTTACTCGGCTGCGCCACCGCCGGTACGTCGATGCCGTCATGTTTTACGGTGAGCAGCTTCGGTGCGGTCGGCAGGTCGTAGTCCCACAGGTCGTGGTGGATCATCTGGAAGTGCCATAGCCGCTTGCCGCTGCGTGCATCGAGTGCGAGGAGGCTGTCGGCGAACAGGTTGTCGCCCACACGATTGCCGCCGTAGAAGTCGTAGCGCGCAGTGCCCGTGGGCACGTAGATGATGCCGAGCTCGGCGTCGACCGTCGATTCGCTCCAATTGTGCACGCCGCCGTAGTTCCCGCGGCCCTGCTCGGGCCACGTGTCGTCACCGAATTCGCCGGGTCGCGGTACCGTGTGGAATACCCACACGAGTGCTCCGGTACGTACGTTGTAGGCGTGGATGTCGGCGGGCGATGACGCATAGCCTGCGCTGCCCGCGGGCAGCGACATGATGATCAGGTCTTCGAACACGCGCCCCGGGTTGTTGGTCTGCAATGCGCGGATGGCCGTGACGTCGCCGTCGAGGCCCACGCGCAGATCGACGCGCCCATCCGTGCCGAAGCTCGGGATAGCGGCGCCTGTCTTCGCATCGATCGCCGTGAGAAATCCCGCATTTAGGTACAGCAGCCGTTCGTCGTTGCCGTCGGCGCTGCGCCAGTGGCTCATGCCGCGCGTGCCCACGGGCCCTTCGTTGGCGTGTACCCACAGCTCTTTACCCGTGGTTGCGTCGAGCGCGACGATCGAGCGGTTCTTCGCGAGCACGTACATCGTGCTGCCGATCACGAGCGGGTTGAACGAATAGTTTTCGCCGGTTGCGTATGTCCAGGCGACAGCAAGTCGCCCGACGTTGCTCTTGTTGACTTGATCGAGCGACGAGTACTGCGAGGAATCCACGCCCCCTAAGTACTGATCCCAGCCGGCGAAATCGAAGTTACCGGTGGCGGCGAGCGCTGGCCGCGCAGTGACCGACGGGCCCGGGCTCTTCGTGCACGCGCACAGACACAGCAGTACGCCGGCCGCTCCAATGAGCGCTTTGCGTTGCCACGCGCTTGCCCACGGAGCGGCCACACGGCCGCCGTCGCCCGTCGTCTGAAGCATGAGATCCCCCGCACGCACGACCAACGTCGGTCTCGATAGTACCAGCACGCAGTGCGAGCGGCAGCCCGCTTCGCGGCGGCGGTATCCTGCGTTAAAGGCCGAGCGCTCGGGGGAGGTCGGCGAACTTCCGGATGCGCGGCGCATCGGCCAGTTCGGTCTCGTCGATCTTGCCGTACCCGTAGGTCGCAAGCACGAACCCATAGCCCGCGGCGCGCGCCGCCCGGAGATCCTGGTGCGAGTCGCCTACTAGAGTTGCCGCTGCGGGCGGAATGCCAAGCGTATCGGCGGCGACGTTGAGCGGTAGCGGGCTCGGTTTTTTTTCCGGCAGACTGTCGCCGCCGAGCAGCAGCTCGAATCGATCGAGAACGCCGGCTTGCGCCAACAGTTGCTCGGCGAACGCGTAGCGTTTGTTCGTGATGCAGCACAGCCGCACGCCTCGGGCGCGTACGGCGTCGAGTGTTGCAATGGCATCGGGATACAGCCGGCTATGTGCGAACAGATTGTCGCCGTAGCACGCGAGAAACGCGTCGAGCGCGGCGCGGTGGCGGGCCTCGGCGGTTGTGAAAGTCGGTGATCCCATGGCAGCGGTCTCGGACTGGCCCGCGTGCGCGAGCGCGCGCGCGATCAGCGTCTCGAGGCCGTCGCCGATCCACACACGCGTGCGCGCCTCGCCCGGCCGTGCGTAGCCGACCGCGTCGAGCGCACTGCCCAAGCAGTGCGCGATATCGGGGGCGGAATCGACCAGCGTGCCGTCGAGGTCTACGGCGAGTAGCTTGACCAGCGGCGCGCCGGCCATGCCCGCTTCACGCGCGCCCGCGATTGCCGCCCGCGCGGTTGCCCGGGCGCGACTGGTTCTGCCGATGGCGTCCGCCGCCCCGATGTTGACCCCCGGGTCGTGCGTTGCCGTGCGGACGATCGCCGCGAGCTTGCGCGCCGCCTCCGTTCTGTGGCCGCCGCGAATTCGTGTGCTGTTCCTGGCGGTCGTCACGTCGTGGCTCCGGTTGCGGAGCGTTCGGTGTGTAACCTTCGAGTCGTCGTTGCGGCAAAGTTTTTCCGAACAGCCGCTCGATTTGCTTCAACAGCGGCCGCTCGTCGTTCGCCACGAGCGAAATCGCAAGACCGTCGTTACCGGCGCGCCCGGTGCGGCCGATACGGTGCACGTAGTGCTCCGCAACTTCCGGCAAGTCGTAGTTCACGACGTGCGGTAGCTGGTCGATGTCGAGGCCGCGCGCGGCAATGTCGGTCGCCACGAGCACTCGCACTGCGCCATTCTTGAAGTCCGCGAGTGCGCGCGTGCGCGCACCCTGGCTCTTGTTGCCGTGAATTGCGACGGCCGTGAGTCCGTCCTGTTCGAGTTGATCCGAGAGACGGTTCGCGCCGTGTTTCGTGCGAGTGAATACGAGCACTTGGCGCCAGTTGCCCGAACCGATCAACCACGACAACACGCCGCGCTTCTGACCTTTGTCGACGAAGTAGACGGCCTGCTCGATGCCTTCGGCCGGCGCGTTGCGCTGGCCGATCTCGATGCTCGCGGGTGAGTGCAGCATGCGATTCGCGAGGGAGCGAATGTCGTCGGGGAACGTAGCCGAGAACAGCAGGTTCTGCCGTTGCTGTGGCAAGAAGTTAATGACGCGTCGAATATCGGGNNTGCGATCGGCTTCGTCGAGCACGAAGGTCTCGACGTGAGAGAGATCGACCGTGCGCTGCTGGGCGTGATCGAGCAAGCGTCCGGGTGTGGCAATGACGATGTCGACGCCACGCCGGAGCTCGGAGATCTGCGGGTTGATGCTAACCCCGCCGAAGATCACCGCGGAGCGCAGCGGCAGGTGCTTGCCGTAGTTGCGGACGCTTTCAGCGACCTGCGCGGCGAGCTCGCGTGTCGGTGTAAGAATCAGCGCACGGATGTGCCGGCGGCCACCCGGTGCGGGGGTTGCGGCCATAAGTCGCTGCAGCATTGGCAAAGTGAAGCCGGCAGTCTTGCCCGTGCCGGTTTGTGCGCCCGCCATGACGTCGCGTCCTGCGAGCACGACGGGAATGACCTGGGCCTGGATGGGGGTGGGGGCGGTGTAGCCCTGTTCTGAAACGGCACGCAGCAACGCGGCCGAAAGGCCGAGAGAATCGAAAGACATGATGAAATGACTCCGCGATCACCCCGCCCAACGCCGCAATGCGGCTTAAGGAACGGTCCGGGGGATCGGATTTACTTAAGAGCGACCCGGGCCGGAATTGGCTCGGAGCCGTCGAGCGCAGACCGAATGTGCGCTGGAAGCCGCGCACTATACCAGCGCGCGGCGGCGATTGCTCGACTCAATTCACACGGTGCTCAGGGCTTGAGGTGCCACCACTCGCGCAGCTCGGTGCAGCGGCCGTTGGCGTCAAAGGTCAGAAGGAACATCCCGTCAAGCTCGACGCGCGCGCCAGTCGACGGCGTAGTGAAGATTGCAGACCAGTGCGCGACGCCGGTTTGACCATTGACCGCGACGACCTGCGACTTGAAGTTGATGTCGCGCTGGTCGGCCGTTACGGAGGACCAGTACTCGCGGATGCCGGCTTGACCCGCTTTCGGCGCCTCGAACGGCATCTCGCGGTACAGGGCGTTCGGCGTGAATAGCTCGGCGGCGCGAGCGGGGTCGCGTGACTCCCATGCGCGCTCGTAGCCCGCGAGCCATTTTTCGAGCGCGGCGGTCGTCAGCGGTTCCGCCGAAGCCAAGCCTGCGTATAGGGCGAGCAGGGCGGCGGCCGTAAGGGCGCTGCCCCATCGAATCGCGTCGCGAATAGTGAAGTGGCTCATTGCTCTAGGAGAAGCGTGTGTAGTCGAGGCCCCAACGACGCGCGATGATAGGACAAAAGACAACACAATAAAAATTCACATAGATACATGGCCATCGGTCGGGCCCTGTGCGAAGTCGTTACATTGCGGGGTTTTCCGAGGTCTGCAGACTTGTCGGCCCCTGCAGCGATCTTTCACTGCGCTACCGCAGGGCAAGTCGCATCTCGACGGCCTAGCGGGGTATCTGCGATGCTTGCATCCCTGAATGGGGGCGAAAAAGAAACGTGAATAAAGTTAGCGTTCCCGAAACGCAGCGACGTCAGCTGATTGATTTCCTCAAGGGTTGTCGTGCGCGGCTCACACCCGCGCAGGTCGGATTGCCGGATACGAATCGCCGTCGCACGCCCGGGCTGCGCCGCGAAGACGTAGCCGCCCTCGCGGGTGTCAGCGTTACTTGGTACACGTGGCTCGAGCAAGGTCGCGACATCCAGGTGTCCGCAGACGTACTCGAGCGTATCTGCAGCACGCTACGGATGTCCCCGGACGAGCGCGAGTACTTGTTTGCGCTCGTGCAGCACCGCCCGGCGCCGCCTGTGCCGGCGCGCACGTCGGACGTCAGCCCATCCGTCACGCGAGTGATAGACGCGCTCGCCGTGCCTGCGATCCTCATGACGGCACGTTGGGACATCATCGGGTGGAACGCGCTAATGCGCAGAATCTTTCGCGACTATGGCGAAATCCCGATCGAGCGTCGCAATCTGCTGCGCATTCTGCTCGTCGACGATCCGCGTTACCGCGAAGACGTTGCGGCGTACGAGGCCATGGCGCGTCGGATCCTGTCGAAATTCCGTGTCGACTACAGCCAGACACCCGACGACCCTGCATTCGAGGCTCTGATCAGCGAGCTGAACGCCGAGTGTCCGATCTTTCACCGATTGTGGGGGCGAGCCGAGGTCGTCGGTCGCTCGGAGGCGATTGCAAACCATCCTGCGATGGGCGGTATGACGTTCGAGCACACGTCGTTCGTGCCGGAGGGTAGTCCGAACCTTCGAATCTTGATCTTCGTGCCGTACGACGAGGCCAGCATTGCGAAGGTGCGTGCCATCGTCGCGGAAGAGCAAGCCATTTCGAGCCGGCGCAGCAGCAAGGTGAACTGACCCTGGTTTCTTGGTGCGCGGTTCAGGCGAGCTTGGCCTTGAACTCGCGCCGGCGCCTCGCCAGCGTGTGCTCGGTGTAACCGTTTGGCTCCTTGCGGCCGTTGAAGATCAAATCCAGCGCCGCTTGAAAGGCGACGCTGTCCTGAAACGCTGGCGCCATGTTGCGATACGCGCGGTCGCCGGCATTTTGTCGATCGACGACCTCTGCCATCCGCTTCAGTGTGGCCACGACCTGTTCGCGGTCGACGATGTCGTGCCGCAGCCAGTTGGCAATGTGCTGTGATGAGATCCGAAGCGTCGCTCGGTCTTCCATGAGCCCAACGTCGCTGATGTCAGGTACCTTCGAACAGCCCACGCCGTGCTCGACCCAGCGCACGACGTAGCCGAGGATCCCTTGGGCGTTGTTGTCGAGCTCGCGTTGAATCTCCTGCGGCGTGAGCGTGCGCGTCAGCAGCGGTGGAGTCAGGATGCCGTCGAGCAGTGCTTCATTCGCGCCGCCTTGCTTCGCGATTTCTTTTTGGCGTGCGGCAACGTCGATCTGGTGATAGTGGATCGCGTGCAACGTCGCGGCGGTAGGTGAGGGCACCCAGGCGCAGCTCGCACCGGCTTTGGGGTGGCCTTGCTTCGTGTCGAGCATGGCGCGCATCTCGTCCGGCATGGCCCACATGCCTTTGCCAATCTGGCCGTGGCCGGGCAGGCCCACTTCGAGCCCGACGCGCACGTTCCAGTCTTCATATGCCCCGAGCCAGCGCGCGCCCTTGATCTCGGGCTTCGGCATCATCGGGCCCGCTTCCATGTGCGTGTGCATTTCGTCGCCGGTGCGATCGAGGAAGCCTGTATTGATGAAGATCACGCGCTCGCGGCTGGCGCGAATGCACTCCTTCAGGTTCACGGTCGTGCGGCGTTCCTCATCCATGATGCCGATCTTCAGCGTGTTGGCAGGCAACCCAAACGCCTTTTCTGTGGCGGCAAACAACTCGACCGACAACGCGACTTCAGCCGGGCCGTGCTGCTTGGGCTTCACGATATACATGCTGCCGGCGCGGCTGTTGCGAATGCTGCCCTTGCTGCGCAGGTCGTGCAGCGCCGCGAGCGTAGTGATCACGCAATCAAGGAACGTCTCGGGAATCGACTGGCCGGCCGCATCGGTGACGGCATCGGTGGTCATGTGCGAGCCGACGTGGCGCACGAGCAGCACGCTTCGGCCGGGTAACGTGAGTGGTGTGCCGTCCGCGCCGGAGTACTCGCGATCTGGAGTCAGGCTGCGCTGCACGGTCGTGCTGCCCTTTGTGAACGCCGCCTGCAAGGTTCCGCGCATGATCCCGCACCAGTTGCGGTACACCACGGTTTTATCGGCCGCGTCGACGGCAGCGACGGAATCCTCGCAGTCCATGATCGTTGTCAGCGCGCTTTCGAGCACGACGTCTTTGACGCCTGCCGGGTGCTGCTTCCCGATCGGGTGGCTCGGATCGATCACGAGGTCGATGTGCAGTCCGTGATTGCGCAACAGGACGTTCGTTACTGCGGTGCCGTTGCGGCGGAACCCGACGAACTGATTCGCATTGACTAGCCCGGTCTTCTGGCCGCCCGCGAGAGTTATGCCGAGCACGCGGCCGATGTCGAAGCCCGTCACGCTTTGCCATTGCGCGNNGCGTAGCGCGGGTTGTCGACCGGTACGACGAGCTGAGGCCCTGCGAGGCTCGCGATCTCGGCGTCGACGTTGGCGGTGGTGACCCGAAATTCGGGGCCTACCGGCACCAGGTAGCCGATGTCATGGAGGAAGGCCGCTGTCGCCTTCGGTTCGAGGGGTGTACCGCGCCGCGCGCTGAGCCAGGCATCGATCTGGGCCTGAAGCGAATCGCGTTTCGCGAGCAGCGCGCGGTTACGCGGTCCCAGCGTCTGCACGACGGAGTCGAGCAGCGACCACGCGGCTTCCGGTGAGACGCCGGTACCCGGCGCGATTTCATCTCGCACGAGATCGTAAAGCGGTTTGGCGATCCTGATGCCGCCGTGTTGCACGTAGTCGGTCATTGTGGGCTCCCCCTGGCGCTTGCCCGGTAGCCGAAAAGCCACGGGATAGCTGACGAAGCCAGCAGGATAGCCGCGTGAGCGCGTTCCGCAAGTGTTGCGGAGGCCGCCATCCCTGGCCGCGACCGGTCACCGCTTTGTTACTCCGACTGAACCGAAGCGTAACTGTGAAAAGACCGACTTTGTCACCCGCCGTCATTAGCATGCGGACATCGAAATTTGCGGTGGCGTCCGCGCCACTTACCACAAGGACGGAGTAGGTCGATGGGTTCCAGAGCTAAAGTAGTCAGGTCAGTTTTCACTGTGGCTGCGAAAGGCGCACCGAGCGTTGCGTCTGTCGCCATCGTTGTCGGCGCGGCTGCCATCGGGTTCGGCGCCAGCTCGCCCGTGGCGGCGCAGCAAGTCGCCGCAGCGGGCGATTCGCGTATCGAAGAAGTCACGGTCACCGCTCGCCGCAAGGAAGAGCTCGCGCAGGACGTGCCGATCGCGCTTTCCGTCATCGGTGGTGACACGCTCGAAGACACGGGCGCATTCAATGCCAATCGTGTGAAGGAGTTGGTCCCGACGCTGCAGCTCTACTCGTCGAATCCGCGCAACACGGGCATTAACATTCGCGGTCTCGGCTCACCGTTCGGTTTGACGAACGATGGCATTGAGCCCGGTGTTGGCTTCTATGTCGACGGCGTTCTCTACGCCCGTCCGGCCTCGGCGGCACTCGACTTCATCGATGTCGACCGCATCGAGGTTTTACGCGGACCGCAGGGCACGCTATTCGGCAAGAACACGACGGCCGGCGCGGTACTGGTCACGACGCGCAAGCCGAGCCGCACGAACGGCGCGAGCTTCGAGTTCGGCTACGGTAACGATGGCTTCGTACAGGCGAAGGGCTCATTGACCGGACCGATCGGCGAGAAAGCGGCGGGGCGATTGTCGTTCTCCGGCACGCAGCGCGATGGCACGGTGTACAACACGCGGACGAACACGTGGGAGAACGACATCAACAACCTCGGTGTCCGGGGCCAGTTGCTGTTCAACCTATCGGATACAACCGACATCAAGTTCACGATCGACTGGACGCGGCAGCGCCCTGACGGTTATGCGCAGGTGTTTGCCGGCGTCGTGCCGACTTTGCGTCCGGCGAACCGCCAGTTCGAGCAGATCATCGCCGATCTGCATTACCAGCCCGTGAGCCGCAACCCGTTTGACCGATTGATCGACACGGATACGGCCTGGCGCTCCAACAACGATGTCGGCGGCGCGTCTCTCGACGTGGACTTCAAGGCTGGGCCCGGGACCGTGACGTCGACCACGGCGTGGCGCTATTGGGGCTGGGCGCCTTCGAGTGACCGCGACTACCTGGGCTTGCCGGTCACGACGTTGTCGCAGGCAACATCGAAGCAGCATCAATGGAGTCAGGAGGTTCGCTGGGCGGGCGACTTCTCCGATCGCGTGAGCAGCGTGTTCGGCTTCTACGCATTCACGCAGGAGATCAGCGGCGATCCGGTGCAGCTCGAGCAGGCGGGGGCGGCGGCGTACCGCTTCGCGCTCGCCCCGAGCGCGAATGCGTCGACGCCCGGTCTTCTCGATGGATTGACGAGCGCGACCTACACCACGCTCGATACGAAGAGCGCGGCCGTCTTCGCGAACATCGACTGGTCGATCACCGAGAAGCTGCACTTCCAGCCGGGTATTCGGTTCAACTACGACCGGAAGGCCGAGGACTACGAGCGCGACGTATTCGGTGGCCTGCAAACCACGAACGCAGCGCTGATTGCGTTGCAGCGCTCTGTTTATGCGCCGCAGGCGTTCAAGGCTGACGTTTCGGACAACAACACGTCTGGGCAGCTCACGCTTGCGTATCGCGCCAACCGTAAATTGAATGCGTACGTAACGTATGCGACGAGCTACAAGTCGTTGGGCATCAACAACGGTGGCTTGCCGACGGACGCGGCCGGGAACACGGTGCTAGCGTCGGCGGAGGTTAAGCCGGAGTACGTCACGAACGTCGAGGCCGGCGTCAAACTCACGTTCCGGCCCGGCGCATCGGCGAATATCTCGGTGTTCAACACCAGCATCGACGACTTGCAGGTGCAGGTGAATAACTCGCAGTTCGGTGTGCCGCGTGGCTACTTGGCGAACGCGAAGAAGGCGCGCTCACGTGGCGCGGAGTTCGACGCCAACGCGATACTTGGTTCGCACGTCACCGTGCGTGGCGCTCTGGCCTACACCGATGCGATCTATGTGTCGTTCCCGGATGCGCCGGCGCCACTTGAAGGAACGGGCGGTCCCGCGGCCGTGGACGCGTCCGGCGGACCGCTGCCGGGCATCTCGAAGTGGGCTGCGTCGTTCGGCACGGAGTTCTCGGGCCATCACAAGTTCCTTGGAACGCAGGGCGAGCTATTCGGCGGATTCGATCTCTCCTACCGCGACAAGTTTTCCTCGAGCGCAACGCCGTCGCTGTACTTGAACATCGACGGTTACTCATTGGCGAACGCGCGGTTCGGGTTTCGCTCCGAAAACAAATGGCAGGCCTACTTCTGGGTCCGCAACCTGCTGAACAAGGACTATGTCGAGCAGCTGTTGGCGGCGCCCGGCGGCAATGGAGCCGGTTACTACGGCGCGGTTCTCGGTGACCCGCGGACCTACGGACTGACGGTTCGCTACACTTTCTAATTACCAAACGTTCTTATTGCATACGCGCAAGGGCGGGACCCGATAAGGTTCCGCCCTTCGTTTTTTTTCAATCGGTTGCGGCGTGAATCTCTTGCGCCTCGGTGGCCAATAAGACCGGAATGTCACCAGCGCGTAACTCTTCGGATACCGACAACCCCCGCACCGGTTGAGTACCATGCTGCTTCGGCCCATCGGGGTCGAACGTCCCACGCGGTTGCCCCAATGTCGATCACGCTCGAACAGGTCTCGAAGGAGTACAACAACGCCGCTGCCGTCAGCGACGTTACCGCGCATATCGACGAGGGCGAGCTGTTCGTGCTCCTCGGCCCTTCGGGTAGCGGCAAGAGCACGCTGCTACGTGCCATCGCGGGACTCACGCCGATCGACCACGGGCGCATCGTGCTGCATGGGCGCGACGTCACCAACCTTGGCGCGCGCGACCGCGAGGTAGGGTTCGTATTCCAAAACTACGCTCTGTTTCGCCACATGACCGTGGCAGACAACGTCGAGTTCGCTCTACGCGCGCGCCGAGTGCGCAGCGCCGAACGGCGCCGACGACGCGCGGAGCTGCTGAAACTCGTAGCGCTCGAGGGTTACGAGAACCGTTTGCCGAGCGAGCTCTCCGGTGGCCAGCAGCAGCGAGTAGCGCTCGCGCGCGCGTTGGCGCACGAGCCGCGCGTGTTGTTGCTCGACGAACCTTTCGGTGCGCTCGACGCGAAAATTCGCGACGAGCTGCGCCGCGCGATCCGCGACATCCAGCGCGCTGTCGGTATCACCACGGTGCTCGTCACGCACGACCAGGAAGAAGCGTTCAGCATGGCCGATCGTATCGGCGTCATGGACCGAGGTCGGCTTCAGGAAGTCGGCGAGCCGCGCACGCTGTATCAGCAGCCCGGCACGCGGTTCGTGGCTACGTTCCTGGGCGCCGCCAATCTCGTGCTTGGCCCCTACGGCTATCGCGACGTGCAGCTCGGCGAGTCGTACTTCGAGGTCGACCGCTGGTCGAACTCCCTGCGCACCGGCGATGAAGCGGCCGTCGTCGTAAGACCCGAGGACGTCTCTCTCGCCGCGCGTCGCGAGCAGTTGCCGGTGCTTGCCGTCGGGTCCGCGCGCGTAGTCGAAGTGCAGTTCGTCGGCGCCATCGAGCGCGTGCGTCTCACGGCGGATGCGACTGCCACGCTCGCGAGCGCGCTTCAGCCTGGAGCTGCGACCCTCGGGATCGAGGCGTCGCGCACGGCGCGCGATGTCGAGTCATTCCCGCTTGCCGTGGGCGATGACGTGTATTTTGGGTTCAAGCGCATGCATGCGTTGCCCACCCCGATCAGCAGCTTGCGGCTGGTGGGTACGGAGCAAAACAGCGTGGCGGAACTCGGCGCTATGCCTCTCGTAAAAGAGCTTTCCGAGCGCATGCGGATCGAGCCGTTGCGCTATCAGGCAGGTTCGGAACAGCCGGAGCGCGTTCGCGGCCTGCCCGTGATTGCGCTCGACGAGGAAATGAATTTGAGCGGCGTGCTCGAGATGCTGGAGAAGGGCGCGCGCCAAGTGCTGGCGCTGACCGCAGGCGGTTCGCAGGTGCAGCGCATGCTGATTTACGTCGAGCCCTCGTCGTGTGGCCGCGAGGCCGCATTGGCTGCGGCGGCGAGCCTCGCGCGTCATTTGACGATCGATGTCGGCATGCTCGTTCGCGATGAAGATGGTGTCGACGGAGCGGCGTGCTACCGCGATCTTCTGGATCTGCGTAACGAATCGTTGCGCCTGCACGGCCTCGACATGCGCACGGAGATGTTCCGCGGCGACGCGGTCGCCGCGATCAAGGAAAGACTAGTGACGTCCGATGAGCAGACGCTGCTCGTCATCGGGCTCACTTCGCCCGAGCGTTGTAACGATCTCGTCGATGAGTTGCGCGCGTTGCTGCGCTCGCAGCCGCCGGCCGCGATCCTGTTTGTCAGCGGCCGCGACGAGCAGCCCGCCGAAGCGGCGCCGAAGGCGTACGCGTTCGCTCTTTAACCGCCTGCTGGGAATTCAGTCGTGATGATGAGAAATCTGCTGTTGGCAGCGTTCGCCGTGCTCGCGGGTTGCGGTGGCGGCGCCTCGGGCGACCACGCGGGCGGCGTCCGCCTGCTGAACGTGTCCTACGATCCGACGCGCGAGCTGTATCGCGAGGTCAATGAGCGTTTCACCGCCAAGTGGCTCGCCGATACGGGGCAGAACGTCACGATCCAGATGTCGCATGGCGGCTCCGGCAGTCAGGCGCGTGCCGTCATCGACGGTCTCGACGCAGACGTCGTAACGCTGGCGCTGGCATGGGACATCGACAACATTCAACGCAACGGTCATCGGCTGCCTGCTTCGTGGCAGTCGCGTCTGCCGCACAATAGTTCGCCGTACCTGTCGACCATCGTGTTCCTGGTGCGCAAGGGCAATCCGAAGAATTTGAAGGACTGGCCCGATCTTTTGGCGGAAGGCGTGCAAGTGATAACGCCGAACCCAAAGACCTCGGGTGGCGCGCGCTGGAACTACCTCGCCGCATGGGGCTACGCGCTCGAGCAGGCGCTCGGCGGCGACCTTTCGCGCCTCGGCACCGCGCCGGCAGACGAGGTGGCGCAAGCGCAGGCGAAGGCCGAGAAGTTCGTAGGCGACCTTTTCCGTCACGTGCCGGTGCAGGACACGGGCGCACGCGCCGCAACGAACACGTTCGTGCAACGCGGCATCGGCGACGTGCTCCTGGCCTGGGAAAACGAAGCGATGCTCGCGCAGCAGCAGATGGGGGCTGACGCGTTCGACATCGTGCGCCCCTCGGTCAGTGTGTTGGCAGAACCTCCTGTCGCGCTGGTGGACGCTGTGGTCGATCGCAAGGGCACGCGCATGGTCGCGGAGGCATACCTCGACTATCTGTACTCGACCGAGGGTCAGGACATAGTGGCTAGGAACTTCTTCCGGCCCACCGCCCCCGAGGTAATCGAACGCTACGCTCAGCAGTTCCCCGCGATGCGCATGTTCACGGTGGATACGGCATTCGGCGGCTGGGACCAGGCGCAGAAGCAACACTTCAATGACGGCGGTACCTACGACGGTTTGTTCGTTCCGGCAGCAGGCGCTGCCCGATGACGTATCGCGCGTGGCACGCGGCGCGAGAGGGTCACGTGGATGGCTGCCGCTAAGGGTTGGGTCAGCCCGAGTGTGTTGCCCGGCTTCGGCCTGACGCTTGGGTTCGCCGGTATTTTCTTAACGGCAATCGTGCTCGTGCCAATGGCGGCGTTGGTCATGAAGGCGGCGAGCCTGCCACTGCCGGAATTCTGGCGCATCGCCACCGCGCCGCGGGCGCTCGCGGCCTATCGACTGTCGTTCGGCGCGTCTTTGATCGCCGCGTCCATCAACGCGGTGTTCGGATTCATCATCGCGTGGTGCCTCGTACGCTATGACTTNNTGGCTTGGCCGCTGGTTCGAGCCGCTCGGCATCCACGTCGCTTACACCTGGCTCGGCGTGGTCGTTGCGCTAACGTTGATCGGTGTGCCGTTCGTCGTTCGGTCAGTGCAGCCTGCACTCGAGGAAGTCGACGCGAGCCTGGAGGAAGCGGCCGAATCGCTCGGAGCTAGCCGGACCATGGTGTTCCTCCGCGTGATTCTTCCCACCGTCTTGCCGTCACTGGCGACGGGTTTCACGCTGGCGCTCGCGCGTGCGGTCGGCGAGTACGGCTCGGTGATCTTCATCGCCGGCAATCTGCCACTGAAGACAGAAATCATGCCGCTCTTGATCGTGATCAAGCTCGAGCAGTACGACTATCTTGGCGCTGCGGCCTTAGGGCTCGTGATGCTGTGTGTATCGTTCGTGATGCTGCTGACGATCAACGCGATCAATGGCTGGCGCATACGGCGCGCGGCAGGGCGGCGCTAGTGGCTGGCCGCAAGCACCGCAGGGATCGTGCGCAAAGCAGGTTTGCGCGCGTGCTGTTGATCGGCATCTCGCTCGTGTTCCTGGCGGTCATCCTCGTGGTGCCCGTGATCTCGGTGCTGGGCTATGCCTTCTCTCGCGGCCTCGGTGTGTATTTAGGCGCGTTGCTCGCACCCGATACGCTCGCCGCCATTCGACTCACGCTCATAACCGCCGTGATCGTGGTGCCGGTGAACACGGTGTTCGGCGTGGCCGCGGCGTGGGCCATTGCCAAGTTCGATTTTCGCGGCAAACAACTGCTGATCACCTTGATCGATCTGCCGTTCTCGGTGTCGCCTGTCATCGCAGGTCTCGTGTTCGTGCTGCTGTTCGGCGCGCAGGGCTGGTTCGGCCCTTGGCTGCGCGACCATGACCTCCAGGTCGTATATGCGCTGCCCGGGATCGTGCTGGCCACGTTGCTCGTCACGTTCCCCTACGTGGCCCGCGAGCTCATCCCGATCATGCAGCTGCAAGGCCGTGAGGCCGAGGAAGCGGCGGTGAGCCTCGGCGCAGGTGGCTGGACCATTTTCTTCCGCGTGACGCTTCCCAGTATTCGCCTCGGTCTCCTGTACGGTGTGATTCTCTGCAATGCGCGCGCAATGGGCGAGTTCGGAGCCGTAGCCGTGGTGTCGGGGCATATCCGCGGCCTGACGACCACCATGCCGCTGCAGGCCCAGGTGCTGTACGACGAGTATGATCTCGTTGGCGCGTTTGCCGTGGCATCGCTCCTCATGCTGCTCGCGTTGTTCACTCTAATCCTGAAGACCATGGTCGAGGCGTTCGGCACGCGCCGACGGCGAGCGTGAGATGGTCGATCGCCGTCTGATCAAGCTGTACAGCCCTGGGCTAGCCGGCCGGCTGGCGATCGCGACCGGCGTGCTTGTCACCTTGGCGGTTGGTTTGATGTACGTGTTCGGAGTGAGCGCGCTGCGCGGTCTTGCGGAAGGGGACGCGCTGACGCGAGTGAAGCTCGGCGTTGCTGCGGCTCGCGAGGACTTACGTCAGAGCGGCGAGGACGTGCTCACGGCGACGCGGATTCTCGGCGAACGGCCGCCGCTGCAACGCCTGCTGAGCGGCGGCGCGCGCGAGGCGCTGCAGCCATACCTTACCCGCTATTGCAGCAGTACGGCGCTCGACGCTTGCGGGGTAGTGCAGGGCTCGGAGTGGCTCGCGCGAACCTCGAGCGATATCGAATGGGAGCGCGTGCTCGCGGCTGCCACGGAGCAAGGCGAACGATTCTTGGTGACGGGTGCGACCGAGGACACGGCGATGCTCGGCGCGCAAGCTCCGGTGCTCGACCAGAACGGTGTCACGGTAGTCGCGCTGCGCCGCATGAACGCGGCGTTCGCCGCGCGCTTGAGCGAGCGCGCCGGTGTGCCGGTGACCATCGTCGACTACGCGTCCTTTCGGCCCGGCGAAGGGCCACTCGCGGTGCTGAACACGGACGCGCTGTCGCGCAACGAACCGGTGGCCGACTACATCCGCGCGCACGATAGCTACGCTGCAGCCATGCCCGTCGCGACGGGTGCCGGCGAAACCGTCGCGTTGCTGCAGGCGGAGTTGCCGGCCGACAGTGTCACGGGGCCGGTCGACCGGGTCGTCGGGAGAATGCTGTTCATCGCGATCGTGATCGCGTTGCTGGCGGCGGCCAGCAGCGTATTGATCGGCAGGTACTGGATCAGTGCCGTGGAGATGCTGACGGATGCCGCGCGCCGGCTGGGCTCGGGCGATCTGACGGCATCCTTTCCGACCGGTGGCGGCAAAGAGCTCGCTATTCTCGGCACCACCATGGAGACGATGCGCCGCAATCTCGTGGATGTGACGGACGAGCTGCGGCAACGCGAAAGGCAAGCGCAAGCGGTGCTAGATGGCATCGTGGAGGGCGTGTACGCAGTCGACGAAGAGAGGCGGATCAAATTCCTGAATCCGCAGGCGGAGCGACTTCTAAAGATTTCCTCGCAAGATGCGGTCGGAATGTTTTGCGGTGACGTGCTCAAGCCGCTGCGCGACGCGCAGGGGCGACGGCCATGCGATTACGCCTGCCCAATCCTGGAGGCACGCCGCGCAGGCGCAGGCCGCGCGGTGGAGAAGGTCGTGCCCGTGCAGGGCGAAGGTGTTCGGCAGGTCGTGATCGCAAGCGCAGCGCCGGGCGATGTCGACGGCTTGCAGGTGCAGGTGCTTCGCGACGAGACCGAGCTTGAGGCCGTGCGGCGCACGCGCGACACCGTGCTCGCCAATATCTCGCACGAGTTCCGGACTCCGCTTTCCGCGCAGCTGGCGTCGATCGAGCTGCTACGCGACGGCGTTGGAACAATGACGGCCGACGCACAGCGCGAGCTCGTGGCGACGCTGGAGCGCGGCACGCAACGATTGGCCTGGCTCATCGACAATCTGCTCGAGAGCGTGCGGATCGAATCNNCGCGGTCAGCGCATCGAAGTGCAGCTCGCGGACGACTTGCCAATCATCAGCGGCGATCCGCAGCGCTTGACTCAGGTGCTGGTGAATTTGCTCGCGAATGCGAGCAAGTTTGGCCCGTCGCACAGCACGATCCGCATCGGGGCGAACGCAGTGGATGGCGATGGGCTCGAGTTTTGGGTCGAGGACGAAGGCTTCGGTCCACCGAACGTCGGCGACTCATCGCTGTTCGAGCAGTTCCGGCGCGCGGGCGGCGAGAAGGATCCGGACGAAAGCGGTCTTGGGCTCGGCCTCTTCATCGTACGATCGATTGTCTTGCGCCACGGCGGGGACGTAAGGCTCACCCGCACGGCCGAAGGTCGTACCCGTGCCGAGGTGCGCTTACCGAAGGAGTCGTTGGAGTGAAGATACTGCTCGTCGACGACGATCCCGACTTGCTGGCCGTGACCGGCTTCGCCCTGCAGCAGGCCGGGTTCCTCGTCGTGAAGGCGGCCGATGGCGCTGCAGGGTTCGACGCGTTTCAACGCGAGCGGCCGGACCTCGCCGTGCTCGACATCAACATGCCGAACTTGAACGGCTTCGAGCTTGCGCAAAAGCTACGGGAGCGCGGGCGAATCCCTATCTTGATGCTGACGGCACGCAGCGAGGAAGAGGACGTCGTTCGAGCGCTCAGCCAAGGGGCCGATGATTACCTGAGCAAGCCGTTCAGTCCGAAAATCTTGGTCGCTAGGATACGAGCTCTGCTGCGGCGCGCGGGGGGCACGGTCGAGAACGCGGTGGCCGTGGGATCGGTGTCGCTCGATCTGGCCGAGCTCACGTTGCTCGGGCTACCGGCCGGCGTCGTGCGCTTGACGCCGCTCGAGGCGCGGTTCCTGCAACTGCTGCTCGCCCACGCGGGCCGAACGGTGCCGACGGATCGGCTGTTGGTGCACGTATGGGGCAACAGGGCCGGCGGCAACCGGCAGTTGTTGAAGCAGCTCGTGCATCGGCTGCGCCAAAAAGTCGAAGCGGATGCGGCGGATCCGAGGCTCATACGCAACGTACCCAATGCCGGCTATCTTATTGATCTTGGAGCGGTTGAGTCCCCGCTCCATCAAGACGACGGCTAGGCTACATCGCGCTGCCGCGCTGGGCCGGCCGCCCTGTTTGCGGCCGGCCCAGCCGACTCACTTCTTACCGTCGAAGGCGCCCATTTCCTTCAGTACTTCGTTTGCGGCCTTGAACGCATCGAGGCCAGCCGGGATGCCGCAGTACACGGTGGCGTGTATCAGCACTTCTTTGATCTCTTCAACGGTCACGCCGTTATTCAGCGCGCCGCGGACATGCAGTTTGACCTCGGGTGAACGATTCAACGCCGTCAGCATGGCGAGGTTGATGAGGCTGCGCGTCTTGCGATCGAGGCCGGAGCGCGTCCATGCATAGCCCCAGCACCACTCGGTCGTGATGTTTTGGAAGGCTTGCATGAAAGCATTCGCCGACTTGAGTGAATTGTCGACGTACTCGGCGCCGAGGACATCGCGTCGGACCGCGAGGCCGCGGTCGAACAGTTCTTCGATAGTTTCGTCTCTATGCTCGGTCATTACAGACTCCAACGGGTTGAACCACTGAATAACAACGCAGCGCTACGGCTGCGGTCGTGAATCTTAGATGAATCTGCGCACTGAGCGCAGAAGCGGGCGACGGACACAGGCAGAGCGGGGAAGTGCGCTGCTGCGGAGCCTAGCGAGCCGGGAACACGACGTCGAGCATGGCCTGGATGTATTCGCGATGCTGTTTCGACGACAGCTGCTCCTGCTGCATGTACGCGTGGATGTGACGCGACTCGAGTGTGCCAATCAGTATGTCCGCCGTCGTGCGTGGGTCGATGACGACCAGCAGACCCGCGCTCGTTGCTTGTACGAGCCACTGCGTCAGCAGTAGCCGCAGCCGTTGCGGGGTAGGCTCGGGCAGCTCCTCGACCTCGATGCCGGCAGCCCGTAGCGTGATGGAGCCACCGATGATCGTGCCTAGGTACTCGTTGAGCTCGATCAGAACCTGACTTAACTGTTCGCGGACCGCGACGCCTGGCTGCACTCCGCGCTCGAGCTCTGTGATTACAGTGCCTTCTGGCTGCAACGCCATCAGCATCAGCTGCTGCTTGGAGCCCGTGCGCTGAAACAACGTAGCGGTAGAAACGCCTAGTTTTTTCGCCACCATTGCGACGGGTGCCTTGGGGCCCTGATCGAGAAAAACTTCGCGCGCGGCGGCACTGATTTCTCGGTCGCTGACTTGTCTACGTCGTCCCATAGTGCTGCATAGTAGCTTGAAAACATTGGCCCGCGAGGTTCGAGGGTCCGGTGATAGTCCTTGTGGAGTGGGTCAAGGTTCATTGGCGGTACCCGCGGCTCCACTAACGGGGCGGAGCGGGGCCTCGTGTCGCGGTCGAGCGGACGCGCCGAGCGTTCACCGCAGCCACCGTAGTGACTGCGCTGCCGGGCCTTCAAACTGACTGGCTGGTTATATTTCGAGCCGGTAGCGTCGTTACGTAAAGGATGGGAAGGCACGACTGCCAGTCCTGGGGTGCGAAGGCCCGGATCGGGCCAAAGTTCGGGTCTGGCACTGGCCATGAGAACGATGCTGCTATCTAATCGTCTGACGGCGCGTATGGCCGAGGGGAGGAACCAGACACTATGACCTTTGAAAATCGCATTGGAATTCGGTGGGTGGGCGCTGCCACGGCGCTTGTGCTGGGTGCTGTGCAGGCGGGAACCGCGTTCGCGCATCACTCGTTCGCGATGTACGACCAGAGCAAACAAGAGACGATGACGGGTAAGTTGACTCGGTTCATTCCGGGCGCAAACCACGCACAACTGATCTTCGAGATCGTCGGTGAGGACGGCAAAACTCAACTGGGTCCCGACGGCAAAGCCATTCTGTGGGGTATAGAGCTTGGCCCCGCCGCAACGATCGCGCAGCAGGGCGTTACGGTCGAAGCGTTTCAGCCCGGCACGGTAATTACCGTTACGCTGAATCCGTTGCGCAACGGCAAGAACTTCGGCGCAATGGCCAGCGGCGCGCGACTGATCAAGTGTGGTATGGCCATTCCGACCGGCGGCTGCACGGACAAGACGGGGGAAATATTCCTGCAGTCACGCGACGGGTTTGGCACGCAACGCGTCCAGCAGCCGGGTCAATAGCGCCGGAAGTCCCGATCGCCAGACTTAGCGGCCGATGCCGAGACCGCGTGCTTTGCGTTTCAGCTCGAGCAACCAGTGCGGACAGCGTTTCTCGTCCGCGTACAGGATCTCGCAGTCGTCACATCGCACGCACTCGGATTTGATGATCTGGCGCTTGCGGATGGCGCCCCACTCGCACGTCTTCTCGCAGAGCCGGCACTGGCTGCACTCAGACCAGCGCTTGATCTTGAACACTGTGAGGTTCGATAGCAGACCGAGCGCCGCGCCCAACGGGCACAGAAACCTGCAATACAGGTTGCGCACGAAGATGCTCGCGACGAGCAGCGCGCCAAGCAGCATCCACAGCACGGGTGTCGCGTCGAACGTGAACAGCCAGAACGGTTCGATGTAGCGGTAGAACGCGATCTCGTGTGTCACGAGATAGTAGCCCACGGCGCCGAACAGGATGCCGTACTTGATGTAGCTCGCACGCTGCTCGAGCGCCTGCGGTATCTCGAGCTGAAAGCGCTTCGGCACGATGGCGTCGATCAATTGCGTGAACGCGCCGAACGCGCATATCCGGCCGCAATAGACGCGACCCCATAGCACGGTGGTCACCACAGTAAACGTAGCGAACGCGTACCAGGCCATGCTGTGCGCGAACAACGGCAGATTGCCCGTGAGTGTGCCAAAGATGTTCACGACGGAGATCAGCTGGCTCTTGTAAATGCCCATGTACAACACGGACGCGACCAGCGTCACATATTTCAGCGGCACGCTCTTGCGCAGGAAGCTGAACATGGCGAGCGTGGCAAACGCCAGGAACAGAACGATGTCGGGTGCCTGCTCCTTCGCGAGATCGAGCAGTGTCGGCTGCACTTCGACTTCGTCCTCGAAGTTCCAACCGCCGGCATCGTCCGCTGGCTGCGCGCGCGTGATGCCGGTAACGAGCATGCACAGCACGAGCACGCGGTAAGCGCCCACGAGCACACGAATCCACGGGCGCTTGAGCGGTGTCACTGGGCGGCAGCTGCTGGCGCGCCCGGTGGCATCAGATAGGCGCGAGCGACTTTGCGCGAGCTGTTGCGGATTGCACGGCTGGCGCTGGTGACGGAGATTGTCGCGCGCGAGATCGCATCGACGTCGACGCCCACCTTGAAGCCGTCGCGAATGTTCTTGTTCTTGAACTGCGCTGCGAACTCCGGCAGATCGACGGAGAAGTAGCCGTACGGTTCACGATTGTCGGTGACGATGATGCCGGTGAGCAGGCCGGCCATGTTGATGCCGACGAGCATCTTGATGGGGCCATCGAATCCGCGCTCGAGCGGCTCGACCTCGGTGGTCCAGTAGGCAAAACCGAGCAACTCGCCAGCCTTGCCTGAAGACGCGGCCCCTAATGCTTTGTAGACCGCCGGCGACCCGCCCTTCGGTGAAAAGGTTGCGGCCGCGGGAAACAGCCGCTGTAGCTGCTTTACGAGCTCGGCGTCATTGACGCTCTGACCGTTCGCTCCGCCGATCATGAGCAGGACGCAGCCAATGCCCAGTAGTGCTAGTCGCAATCGCGTTCTCCCCAGTGCCGCTCGATTATCGCGGCCGGTGTCGCTGTGGGTCAATTTATCCGCCGTGGTCAAACGCGAGACGACGTGCTAAATACACCGCACTATGCAAAGAATGCTCGCGATCGCACTGGGTACTTTGGCCACCTGGGTTTTGCTTCAGTCGACGGACGCTTCGGCTCAGTCCGGTCTCGACCGCCGCCTCGCCGCAGCGAAGAAGCTCGACTGCAGCTTCTCCACGTTTGCGATTGGCAACTGGGACAAAGAGAAGGGCACGCCGTCGCTCGCCGTCAAACCGGCTGAGCTCAAGGCGGCGTTCACGAACATCAATGTCGACGAAGGCACTGCGGAAGCGGAAACCGCATATGGCGCGTCATTTATCTCCGTGCGCTACGCGTTGGGCTATCTGCACATAATGCAGATGAGCGACGCCGGTCCGCTGTATCTCACGACGGTGTTTGCGCGGGCCGCAGGCGAAGGCCGTCTGATGGCCGTTCACACGCGCCTCGAGTACTCGCCAACGCAGATCCCGGGTTTCACTTCGCGCCCCGAAATCTACCTCGGCACCTGCTCGATCGGGTGAAGGTGGCGCAGGCGTCCCGGAAGCGCCGCGGTGCGGCGGCTCCCGGGACTTTGCGGTGTGTGGGTCGCTGTTAGCTGGCGAGCGCCTCGATCGAGATGCGCAGCGTCACGCTCATCCCAAAGCCCATCTGCTTACCGAACGCGACACCGAAGTCTTCGCGGTTGATCTGCGTGCTCGCATCGGCGCCGCAAACCTCTTTCTTCATCATCGGGTGCTCTTTGCAGACGAACTTGTTGATCGTCAGCGTCACGGGCTTCGTCACGCCGTGCAGCGTCAGCGAGCCCTCGACGGACGTCGGCGCGCCGTCCTTGAACTTCACGAGCTTGCCGGTGAACGTGGCCGTCGGAAATTTTGCGGTGTCGAACAGATCTGGCGTTTGAGCGTGCTCGTTCAGCCCTTGATGACCGAAGTCGATGCTCTTCATATCCATCGTGACGTCGACGGTGCCGGTGCCGGCGGCCTTGTCGAGCGTTACCTTGCCCGACGAGCTGTTGATCTTGCCGCGCCAGAACGACACGCCCATGTGATCAGCCTCGAACGTCGGGTAGGTGTGCGCCGGGTCGATGGTGTACGTGGCCGGTGCCGCCTGAGCGCCGCCCGCCAATGCAGCGAGAGCGACGCCGAGCAGGGCGGGAACGAGCTTCGTCGTAGTCATGCTGAAGATCCTCCTTGGATCGTCATTCTGGTAAACGTCGACTACGCTGCCGAGGCAGCGGCCGGCGGATTTCGGAAAGGCGCGATTGTAGCAGTGGCGACACCCTGCTGAAGCACGTGTCAAGAAGTCTCCAGAATAGCGCTATTCCCAGCAGAAGCGTTCGATTGTGCCGCCCGGGAAATTCCAAGACACTTCGGGCGAACGAGCGGCAGCCGCGTCCCGCAGCCTGCCCCGCCAGCTTCAGGAGGCTGCAATGCTAAGTCTCAACGTCAACGGCCAAACATTGGAGGTCGGCGAAGACGTCGACCCGAAAACGCCCTTGCTTTGGGTGCTGCGCGATACCCTCGGTCTCGTGGGCACGAAGTACGGCTGCGGCGTAGGCCAGTGCAGCGCGTGCACCGTGCATCTGAACGGCGTCGCGATTCAGTCATGCCAGGTGCCCGCCGAGAGCGCCGTTGGTCAGCGCATCACGACCATCGAGGGGTTGTCGGCGCCAGGTGCGACGTTGACCGCGGTGCAGCAGGCGTGGGTAGAGGAAGACGTGCCGCAGTGCGGCTATTGCCAGGCCGGCCAGATCATGCGGGCCACGGCGCTGCTCGCGCGTTTGCCAAAGCCTACGGATGCGCAGATCGACAACGACATGGCCGCGAACATCTGTCGCTGCGGCACCTACACGCGCATCCGCAAAGCGATTCACAGCGCCGCGGCCAAGATCGCGAAGACCGGAGGTGCGTCATGAGCTCCAAGCCGTTCGAACCGAATCCGTATCTGCCGGAGTATCTGCAGAAGCTCGAAATCGAGCGTCACGAACAATCGCTCGCCCTCTCGCGACGTACATTCATCAAGCTAACGGGTCTCGCTGGCGGCGGGCTCGTGCTTGCAATGTCCATGGGGCCGGGGGCACGGCAGGCGCTGGCGCAAACGAAGTCGCCCGCCGCAGAAGTCACGCTGAACCCGTACATTCAGATTCGCCCCGACAACACGATCGTGCTGTACGCGAAGAATCCCGAGATCGGGCAAGGCGTGAAGACGTCGCTGCCCATGATCGTGGCGGAAGAGCTCGACGCGGATTGGAGCACAGTCGAAGTTCGGCAAGCCGTTATCGACGCGAAGCTGTACGGCCCGCAAGTCGCCGGCGGCTCGACGTCGACACCGACGAACTGGGATCCACTGCGTAAGGCCGGCGCCACTGCGCGCGCAATGCTGGTCGCAGCGGCTGCGAAGCAATGGAACGTGCCCGCGTCCGAGCTCACGACTGAGAACAACGTGGTTCACCATGTGAAGAGCAATCGCAGCGCCACGTATGGTGAGCTCGCCGAAGTGGCCGCCACATTGCCCGTTCCCGATGCCGCCACCCTCCAGCTGAAACCGCGTTCGAGTTACCGACTGCTCGGTAAGCGGATCACGGGCGTCGACAACACGAAGATCGTCACGGGTCAGCCGCTGTTCGGCATCGACTTCCGTGTGCCCGGAATGTTGTTCGCAACATTTACGAAGGCGCCGGCGATCGGCGCGCATGTAAAGTCGGCCAACATCGACGAGATTAAGAAACTGCGGGGCGTGAAGGACGCGTTCATCGTCGGTCAGCAGGGCGATCACATCGGCTTCAATCCCGGAGGCCCCGCGGTGGGATCGGGTGTTGCGATTCTTGCGAGTTCGACGTGGGCAGCGATGCAGGCCAAGAAGCAGCTGAAGATCACGTGGGACGAGACGAACGCGTCCAGCGACAGCTGGACCGACTTCAAGGCTCAGGCCAAGGTCCTCGCGGCGAAACCCGTCGCGGCGCAGGTGCTAGGCCAAGCCGGCGACGTCGACGGCGCATTCGCGGGCGGCAAGACGCTCGACGCCATGTACACCTATCACTACGTATCGCACGCGGACTTGGAGCCGCAGAACACCACGGCCTGGTTCAAGGGCGACCACATCGAGATCTGGACGCCGTCGCAGACGCCGCAAGCGGCGGTCGATGCTGTCGCCGCGCTTCTCGGGCTGCCGAAGGACAAGATCACGCTGCACCAGCTGCGGGGCGGCGGCGGCTTCGGCCGGAGGCTCGCGAACGACGCCGTGTGCGAGGCCGCAGCCATCTCGAAGCAGGCCGGCGGCATCCCCGTCAAAGTGCAGTGGATGCGCGAAGACGACATGACGTTCGATTACTACCGGCCCGGTGGTTTCCATTCGTTCAAGGCGTCCGTCGACAAAGGCGGCAAGCTGTCGGCGTGGCAAGGGCATTTCATTACGGTCAGTCGCGACGGGAAGGCGCCGATGACCGCCGCGAACATCGCGCCCACGGAGTTCCCCGCCAACGTGCTCGCCAATCAGCGCATGCTTCAGTCGCTGATCTCGTCGCGAGTTCCCACTGGGCCATGGCGCGCGCCGGGCAGCAACGCGATTGCGTTCGCGGTGCAGAGCTTCCTGCACGAGTGCGCCGTCGCTGCGAAGCGCGATCACCTCGAGTTCCTACTGGAAGTGATGGGCGAGCCGCGTTTTACGGTGGCCGACAACCTTCGCGCACTGCATACGGGGCGCGCTGCCAACGTGATCAAGACGGTGGCGCAACGTGCGGGGTGGGGGCGCGAGATGCCACAAGGCAGCGCGCTCGGGCTCGCGTTTCACTTCAGCCATGCGGGGCACTTCGCCGAGGTGGCCGAAGTCAGCGTGGATGCAAACAAGAAAGTGCAAGTGCACAAAGTATGGGTGGTGGCCGACATCGGGCCGATCGTGAACCTGAGCGGCGCCGAGAACCAGTGCCAAGGCTCAGTCGTTGATGCGGTGAGCACGGCGATGGGGCTCAAGATCACGTTCGAGAAGGGGCGCGTGGAGCAGACGAACTTCGACAAGTACCCGCTCGTGCGTATCGACAAGGCGCCGGAGGTTGACGTGCACTTCGTCGAGTCGAACTATCCGCCGACGGGTTGCGGTGAGCCCGCGTTCCCGCCGGCCGCGCCCGCAATTGCGAACGCCATCTTCACGGTCACCGGCCAGCGCGTCCGCACGCTGCCGTTTTCCGCCGAGGGCTACACGCTGTAGTCGTGGTGTAGCGGAGGCGCGCTTCCCGGTCGGCACCGTCTACCGTGTGAAGCGTCCGACGTGGGTCAACGGCATTCGAAGTTAGTTGCGTCCTCGGAGTTGCCGCGGCCTTTGTAATGAGCGTGCTGCGGGTAGGGGCAAAGAGGGCGGCTGCGGCCTGGGAATGCCGTGCCGGTCGCGACCACGGAATCGGGTGCCTTCGCTTTTTCCACCCAGTCGACGATCGCGCTCAGCATGTCGAACCGGTCGAGAGTGGCTGTGCCGCCGCCGCAGTGGCCCATGCCGGGCACGAGGAATAGGCGGCTCCAGTTCCGCACCGCGTCGGCGCCGCCGTTCGCTTCCCCCAACGCCTGGTAGTAGCCGATCGTGTCGAGAGCCGAGAACCACGGGTCACTAACACCGTGATAGAACAATAGCTTGCCGTCATGTCCTGAGAAGCTACTCAAGGCCGTCCATTGCCTCGTATCGCCGAGCGTATTCGGTGCTGCCAGGACCGTCGCCACTTCGTCGTCCACGTTCTGCGTGGTCGGCGGTACCCGCGGGCCCACGGGGCTCGGCGCGCCATTCAACACGCCGGGGATTCCCTGGCCGCCGAACGTGATGCCGGTGTCGTAAAGGTAGCCGGGGTACACCTGCCGGCCATTGGATGCCATCGGTCCCGCTAGCGCGGTCTTCACTGCGGACGCCTGGGCGTTGCTCAGACAGGCGTCGTTCTTGGCGCCTTTGCAGACCAGATTCATGGGGTCGAAACCGCATGCGCGCGGGTTGAAGATCATGCCGTCGGCGACTCCGTCGTCCGCGTCGCACGTCTTCAGTAGCGAGTCGATGATCAGCTTCTTATCGCCGTTGGACAGCGCGCTGCCGGGGATCACGGCGCCGCTCGCGTCGTGCGCGGCGGCCTTCGACAGCGCGACCGACACCGATCGCATGCCGAGGTTCGAGTAACCCGTGCGCATCGCGGGGGCACCCGACACCAGGCCGTCGAAATAGCTCGGATAGCGCTGCGACATGATCATCGCTTCGCGGCCGCCCGTCGAGCAGCCGACAAAGTACGAATGCTCGGCGGGTTTGCGGTAGTAGGCGTCGATCAGACGTTTCGCAATCTGCGTGACTTTGCCATTGGCGACGTACAGAAAGTTCAGCGTCGCTTCTTGATCGGCGAAGAAGCTGCCGTCGAACGCCACGCCTTGATGGCCAGTGTCCGTGCTGACGACAGCGAATCCGCGCACCAGCGCGGGGGCCTCGCCGGCCGCGGCGGCGCCGAGCGGCGGATTCACCGCGCCGTTTAGACCTCCGCCGCCCTGGAACAGAAACCGCCCCGTCCAGTTGTCTGGCAACGCAAGCGCGAAACGGATGCCGTATTCCGCTCCGCCGACACCCTTGCGGCGCTCGAGCACGCCGTCGATACGGCAGTGTGCCGGCAGCATGCCGGTATAGCTCGGGCCACCGGGGCCGCCCGCAGGTGCGTTGCCGGCGGGTACGCGTTCGGCAGACGTGATCTCGAGCATGGCGCCGGGGATAGTGATTGCGCGCATCGCCGCGCACGCAGCGGCGTCCTGGGCGTGCGCACGGGCGCCTATGAAGGCCGCGAGCACGACGCTGCAAAACCCTGCGAGTCTCAACGAGTCGCGAATTCGAACGCGCATGATGACGGCTCCGTGGTGTACGTGCGCAGCATCATAGATCCATTCTTCGCAGCGGTCTGGATCATTGCGGCGGTAGAATGCACGCGTCGGCAAAGCACGAGGCGGGCGCGGTGGGCGGGCGAGAGCGCAGATGTTCGACGTAGGAGCGACCGAGCTCGCGCGAATTCAGTTTGCGCTGAACATCAGCTTCCACATCCTCTTTCCGGCTATCTCGATCGGGCTCGCCTGGCTGCTGCTGTTCTTCCGTGTGAGCTACACGCTCGGTCGCAATCACGCCTGGGAGTATGCGTACTACTTCTGGACCAAGGTATTCGCCCTCACGTTCGCGATCGGCGTCGTCTCGGGCGTAACCATGAGCTTCCAGTTCGGCACGAACTGGCCGGGATTCATCGAGCGAGCGGGCAACGTCGCGGGTCCACTGCTCGGCTACGAAGTGCTCACGGCGTTCTTCATCGAAGCCACGTTTCTGGCCGTCATGCTATTCGGTAAGGATCGCGTCTCGAACGCGATGCACCTCACGGCCGCAGCGCTCGTTGCTGTCGGCACGACGCTCTCGGCGTTCTGGATCCTGAGCTTGAATTCGTGGATGCAGACGCCCCAGGGTCACGAGATCGTGGATGGCAAGTTCTACGCTGTGGATTGGTGGCAAATCGTTTTCAATCCGTCGTTGCCGTATCGGTTCGCCCACATGCTCACGGCGTCGCTCTTGACGAGCGCGTTCCTCATCGCCGGAACCAGTGCGTCGCGAATTCTTCGCCGGATCGATGGCCCCGGCACGCTGCTGGTGCTGAAGACAGGCGTTGTGCTGGCCGCGATCCTCGCACCACTACAGGTGCTGATCGGCGACCTGCACGGCCTCAATACGCTCGAGCATCAGCCCGCGAAGATTGCCGCCATCGAAGGCGTCTGGCACACGGAGCGCGGTGCGCCGTTCACGCTGTTCGGCATTCCAGACGAGTCGCAACGTACGACTCGGTTCGCGGTCGAGATTCCGAAGGTCGCCAGTCTCGTGCTTACCCACGATCCAAACGGCGAGGTCCGCGGCCTCGACGAGTTCGTGGGCGCGCACCCGCCCGTGCTTTTTGTGTTCTGGTCGTTTCGAGTCATGGTCGGCATGGGGTTGCTCATGATCGCAGTGTCATGGTGGACGGCGTGGACGATACGCGGTACGCAGCCGCCGTCTCGGGGCGCCCTGCGGGCATTGTCGGTCATGACCTTCGCGGGCTGGATCGCGATACTCGCCGGATGGTACGTCACGGAAGTGGGCCGCCAACCGTGGCTCGTCTATGGCGCGCTGAAAGCCGCGGACGCAGTGGCCGAGCATCCAAGCACCGTCATGCTCGGCACTTTGCTCGCATACTCGCTGCTCTACGCATTTCTCCTTGTCGCTTACGTTGCAACGTTGCGGCACATGTCCGCCAAGCCCGCCGCATCGCGGCACCTGCTGCCGCCGCAGGCGCTCGGCGACAGAGGGTCGGCGTGATGGACGTACTGCCGCTCATCTTCATGGGCATCATGGGACTGTCGTTGCTGTTGTACGTGATTCTCGACGGCTACGACCTCGGCATCGGCATGTTGCTGCCACTGGCCACTGCCGAACAGAAAGACACGATGATCGCGTCGATCGGGCCGTTCTGGGATGCGAACGAAACGTGGCTCGTGCTCGGCGTCGGCGTGCTGCTGATCGCGTTTCCCAGCGCTCACGGGCTCGTGCTGTCCACACTGTATGTGCCGGTCACGGTGATGCTCGTCGGTTTGATCCTGCGCGGCGTCTCGTTCGACTTCCGCGTCAAAGCGGACGTGAGGCAGAAGCGCATGTGGAACCGGGCCTTTGCTCTGGGGTCGTTGATTGCCTCGTGCGCTCAGGGGTGGATGCTCGGCAGCTACGTGACGGGCCTGCAGAGCGGCCCGCTGAACTTGGCGTTCGCAGCGCTGATCGCAGTGACACTGCCCGCGCTGTATCTCGTGCTCGGCGCGGGCTGGCTGCTTCTCAAGACCGAGGGCGAGCTGTTCGAAAAAGCGGCGCGCTGGGGGCGCAGCGCGATGTTGCCCATGGGTGTTGCGCTGTTGGCCGTCTCCGTTGCAACGCCCCTCGTGAGCCCGACGATCGCGGCCAAGTGGTTCACGCTGCCGAACTTCATCGGCTTGATGCCGATTCCGATCGCCACGTTGATCGCCTTCTTGGCGGTATTCTGGGTTTTGCAGCGCAACTCTACGGGGCGCCTCAGCCATTCCTGGCTCGTGCTGGCGGGCACGGTGCTCATGTGTGTGATGGCCGCGCTCGGTCTCGCCTACAGCTTGTATCCCTATGTAGTGCTCGATCGGTTGACCGTATGGGACGCTGCCGCTGCGCACAATTCGCTGCAGTTCGTGCTCGTGGGCGTGGTACTCGTTCTGCCGTTCACCCTGATCTATACGGCGTTCGTGTACCACCTCTTCCGCGGCAAGGTTCGGAACCTTACCTACGGCGAACATCCAGCGCCGCCTGCGCCGCCCTGAGGCGCAGCCGCTCCGCGCTCGATCAGAGGCGAGTATGCGCGGGCGCGAGACGTTCCGTTTCGCTCTGACAGGGAAGACAGCGGGTCGCCTCGGGCAGTTGGACGAGGCGCGTAGGCTGTATCGCTTCGCGGCAGGTCACGCACATTCCGTAAGCGCCGGTGTCGATGCGCTGGAGTGCGGCATCGACGGCGGCGAGTTCGGTCACGTCGCGCTCGACCTCCGCCCGATCCACATCGAGCACAAGGTTCGCATTCGCCAATTCGCCACTGTCCGGCACGTTACCGAGCACGCCTTCGCGATCGGCTTTGAGTTTGGCAGCGCCGCTCGCGACTTCCGCGGCGAGCGAGGCACGACGCGCGAGCAACGTTTGGCGGGCAGCGGACCACGCGGTGCCGGCCGTTTCATCAATGATCGTCTTGATCACTGCTTCCACGTTCGCGGCAATGCTCGCCAGTTCGCGATCCGACGACAGCATGCTGAGCATTGCGGTGGGTAGGATCGTGCCAATCTTCGTGGACTCTCCGTCTTCGAACACCGAGATGCGACACGGTAGAGCGGCGTTCAACCGTATGTCGCGCTGGAGCACGAGCGATGCCTGCTTCGGATTGCAGACTTCGTAGATCCGGCATTCGGCATTCAGAGGATGGCCCTTTCGGGTCAGCATTTCCTTCAGGTCGTAAACGTGCAGTACGCCAAAACCGTGTTTCTGCACGGCGATCTCGAGATCGCGAGTCGCGTCGGCGACGGTCTTGCTTGTTGTGGCGATGTAATACATGTGTGCGTCGCTCAAAATCGTGTTCTCCATCCCTATGGAGATTGTGCGGAGGCAACGGGTTACAACCAATACGTATATCCACTATGGCCGCGTGCGGCCGAGATCGGGGTGACGTTGGCGCTCGCCGCGCCTTACGTGTTGAACAACTGGCGCAGCTCGTGGATGCGCACCTGAATCGTTACGCGGTCAGTGGGCATCAGGTCGGCAGCGGTGCCTTTAACCCGTCGGGCTTCAGGATCAACAGGTCGCAGTGTAGTCGGTCGAGCACGTCCTCGGCCGTGTTGCCCAGGAACAGGCCCTTCAGGCCGCTGCGTGACACTGCGCCCATGACCACCAGATCGGCGCGTAGCTGATCCGTCAGCGTCATCAACAACTCTCGCGTGCCGCCTTGCTGGACGTGAATGTGGTCCGCGGGGATCCCGTGCTTCGCGCACAGCGCGTTGACCGCGTCGGTATGCTCGACCCGCATGGCGTCAGTCAGCTCGCGCACCGGCAAGGCCACCGGCATCGTCATCGAGTCGGTCGAGACCGCCAACGCCGCCGCGATGTCGAACGCGTGGAATACGTGCAGCTCGCCGCCAAGTGCTTTCGCCAGCGTGGCGGCGGTGCGCAGGATCTTGTTGTCGAGCTCCGCGGGTTTGTCGCGTTCGTGCAGCGGGTCCACGGCGGCGACGATGCAGGGCTTCTGGCCTGGCCGTCGCGGCTTCACCAGCCACAGCGGGTTCGGACAGTTGCGGATCAGGCTCCAGTCGGTATTCGAGAAGATCGAGCGCTTCAGCACGGAGTGAAAGTGCGTGTCCTTGACCACGACATCGGCCGCGAAGTCGAGCGCCTTGCGCACGATGCCGTCGTGCAACGGGTAATCCCAACGACTGTCGACGTTGACGTTCAGTCCTTCGGCCGCCAGTGGCCCCGCGAGCTGCTCGAGGCGCGTTTTGTGACGCGCGAGCAACGCGGTGCGGGCTTCGGCGGCAGCCGCCGCGTTAGTGCCGCGCGTGTCCGCGAGCTGCGAGGCGTAATCGGAGATGAAGAGCTCGAGGACGGAAGGCGCCGCGCGCGCGAGCCATGCCGCTCGCTCGATCGCCGGGTGCTGCGAGGCCGTGGGATCGACGACGACGAGGATGCGTTTTTGCCCGGTCATTGGCACTCCCAACGGTTTCGTTGAGTGTCTTTATACCGCACTTGGGCGCGCGCCAATGTTCGCTCGAGTGCTTAGCGGGTGACGGAAATTACGTATGGCGCCCCACGTCACGCAGGGCGAGCAGTTCTCGGACCGCTCGCTCGAGCGAGGCGCGAATGTCGTCCGGCGACTCGCCTGCGGTGAATCGCTTCGGCGCGCCAAATGTCACTCGTACGGGCGTGAAGCGCGGCCAGCGCTCGTGCCTGGGCCAAGCGGCGAACGCGCCGTGTATGGCGGTTGGGATCGCAGTCACGGCACCGCCCTGTAGTAGCACACCGACGCCGGTCTGGAAGCTCTGCAGCTCACCGGTCGGCGAACGCCAGCCTTCGGGAAACCAAACGACCGAGTGGCCGCGCTGCAGCAGGTCATGCGCTGTGCGCATTGCGGCCGTCGGGTCGCGGTCCGGATCGACAGGGAACACTCGTGCCGAGCGCGAAATGAGTCGCCGCACCGCGCTCGAGTACATGATGCCGGCCCAGCCCGCCCAGTACGTCCGCTCGAGCTGACGCCACGGCAAGGCCGCAATCATCACGCCGGCATCCAGGTAGCTCGTGTGATTCGGCGTGAATAGCAGTGGACCGCTCGGTGGCAGCTGTTCCGCGCCCTCGACCTGCACGCCCCAGCCTGTGCGTACGAAGAGGCGCACGCTGGCGAGTACTAGGGAGCCGAATGCTCGCAGCAACGGGCCCGGTGGTGCGAAGGACGGGACGCTAACCGCGGCTTGTGGTGTTGACGTGCTCACCGTGTCGATCTCGCGCAGTAGATCGCGCACGGTCAGGATGCGGCTCAACGCGTCGCCGGTCAGCGTCACACCGAAGCGCCGCTCGATCTCGATCGTCAACGTAACCCACTCCAGAGAATCGATTTGCAGATCGAGCTGTGGGCTCGTGTCGAGCGTGAGCTTGCGGTCAGGGTAGTGCTCGCGCAGCCAGACCCACGCCTTGGCCGGGCGCTCCCTTTCGAGCAGCGCACGGTCGGCGGCACTCGGTTCGGCGGTGGGCGCGTGCGTCGCGTGCGCCGTCTCGTCGAACAACGCTGGCAGCAGATGCCGCTTCAGCTTGCCGAGCTGCGTGCGTGGCAGAGCTTCGCGCGTCACGCGATAACTGCGAATTCGTTGATACGGCGGCAGACGCGCGGCAGTGTTCTCGATCTCCTCGCGCAACAGGGCGGCGGCGCGCATCGCGCCGCGCTCGCGAACGGTTTGTTCCTCGAGCACGACGAGCGCCGCGAGCACGCCCGCGTGCTCGAAGATGCCGAGCTCGTGGATCAGCGGGCTCGCGGCATATAGCTTCTCGACCGGCTCTGGGAACAGCTTCTTGCCGTCGGGCAACACTATCAGCTCTTTGTTGCGGCCGACGACGTACAGATAACCGCCGCTGTCGAATTGGCCGAGATCTCCAGTCTTGAACCAACCGTCGGCTGTGAACGCCGTCGTGGTGGCCGCGTCGTTGTGCCAATAGCCGCGAAATACGCTCGGCCCGTGTGCCTCGATTTCGCCGTGAGATTCGCCTGCGGCTGGCGCCGCGATGCGCAGGTCTACACCTCGCAGCGGGCGGCCTTCGGAGCCGAGGCGGCTGTGTGCCGGGCTGTTGAACGTCAGCACTGGCGAGGTTTCGGTGAGCCCGTAGCCCGTCAACACGGTCCAGCCGAGTCCTTCGAGATTGAACGTGAGCTCGGCGGGTAGCTTCGCGCCGCCGCAGCCGATCAGCGTAAGTGACGACCCGAGTCGGGCATGCAGTGAGCGGAACAACCAGCGGCCCATGTGCAGGCCGGTCAGCCGCCGCACCGCGATGCTGATGGCGAGCAGCAGCCGGAACGTCGTGCGTGCGGCGCGGCCCCGCGCCTGAACGGCCGACGCCACGCTGTCCCAGAGTGCCGTGCACAGGCGGGGCACCGCGAGCAGCGCCGTCGCGTGAGCGGTATTGGTCGCTCGGCTGATCTCCGGCCCCGAGATGCCCGCAGGCAGAATGACGGTGGCGCCTGTCGCGAGTGGCAGGAGCAGGCCCACGGTGAATGGATACGTGTGGTGCAGCGGCAGCGGCACCAGAACGCGGGCCGTGGGGGCGATCAGCTGCGCCGCCACTATCTCGATCACGTTCGCCGCCAGATTCGCGTGCGTCAATGGCACGGCTTTCGGCGTGCCCGTAGTGCCGGATGTGAACAGCAGCGACGCAACCTCGTGCGATTGTGCAACGGGTAGTTCGGCGCCGAGCGGCGCGGCGCGTAACGCAGGCCAGTCGCGTGGTCCGTTGCCGTCGAGCTGCACGAAGTTGTCTGCCGGCAAACGCGTCAATGGCTGCAGCTCGAGGCTGCGTGCGGTCGTCGTGATCAGGATCTGAACTTCGGCGTGCGCAATCGCAGCGGCGATAGTGTCGGTGGTGCTTTGGTGGTCGAGCGGCACGGCTACCGCGCCGGCGGCGACGATGCCCAAATACGCAGTAATCCAGTCGGGGCTGTTCGCCGCCCATAGGGCCACGCGTTCACCGCGCGCGACGCCGCGCGCGCGCAGGCCATGCGCGACGTGTGCGATCCGTTCGCCGAGCTCCGCGTACGAGAGCTCGTCGACACCTTCCGGGTGGAACGTGACGATCGCAGTGTGTTTGCCGCGCGCGGCGAAAGTCGCGACGAGGTGGCTCAAGGTTGCGAACGAGGGGGCGCGGCTATCGATCACGGGCGGAGCGCACGGGTCGGAGTAAATGGCGCCGCGCGATGGGCAGAGCGTCTGGCGTGGGGTGCGTTTGACACCTAGGCAGTGTAAGGCAACCTCGTGGTGACGTGCCGGTCGTCGCTCCCACCTGAGCGCGCTGCTCGCGCACGCTAAATCGGCTCAGCGGGTGGCGGGCCAGGGTTCGTAGATCCGCTCGAGCCGGAGCGCGTCGGCCACGGCCTCGTAACGGATGCGACCCGCCAGCGTGTTCACGCCCTTCGCGAAGCCTGAGTCGGCAGCGACCGCCGCGAGACCGCCGTCGGCGAGTTTCAGTACGTACGGTAGCGTGGCGGCCGTCAGTGCCAGCGTTGCAGTTCGCGGATACGCGCCCGGCATGTTCGTTACGCAATAATGGGTGACGCCGTGCGCCACGAAGACCGGCGCGGAGTGCGAGGTGGGCCGCGACGTCGCGACGCAGCCGCCCTGATCGATGCTGACGTCGACGATCACGGAGCCCTGCGGCATCGCGGCAACCATCGCCTCCGTCACGACATGCGGAGCGCGCGCACCGGCCCGCAAGACCGCGCCCACGACGAGATCCGCCTCACGTAACCGAGCGGCGATGCCGTCCGGTGTCGACAGCAAATAGCGCACGTTCGGCCGGCGCTCGAACTCGGCGGCGCGTTGTGGCGTGATGCCGAATACGGTTACTCGTGCACCCAGAGCGCTTGCGACGTCGCATGCATGCTTGCCGACCACACCGTCGCCGATGACCGCGACCTCGCCATGGTGGGCGCCGAGCACCGTGCCAAGCAGCGTGCCGCGGCCACCCGTGAACTTCGCAAGATAGTAGGCACCCATCAACGGCGCCATGCTGCCGGCAATCGCGCTCATCGGAGCGAGCAGCGGCAGCCGGCCGCCTGCATCCTCCACGGTCTCGTACGCGATGGCCGTGGTGCCGGAATCGAGCAGCGCCGACGTCAGTGCGAGCGGCACGCCGGCCAGGTGGAAGTATGTGAATACGAGCTGGCCGTCGAGCTGCTGGTATTCGCTCTCGAGCGGCTCCTTGACCTTCACGATGAGCTGCTGGCGCCACGCGTCGTCCGCTGTGCCCGAAACGGCGCCGTTCGCAACGTAGTCGGCGTCGGTAAAACCGCAGCCCGTGCCTGCGCCGCGCTCCACGACCACCTCGTGGCCGGCCGCACACAAGGTCGCGACGCCCGCGGGGGTGAGCCCCACGCGGTTCTCGTTGTCCTTGATCTCTTTCGGCGTGCCGATCTTCACTCTGCCGTCCCCGCGAGCCGACCCATCGGTATCTTGTGCTGCGGACCGGCGCGCGGCCAGCCAAGATTTCTACGCGGCGCGCGGAGGCTGGCCGTGCGGATACGGGTCAATTAGAGATAGGGCGAGAACAGCCATGCGCCGCCGTCGAGCACCTTCGTGCCGAACGAGCGACCGTCGACGTCGGCCAACGTCACCGCGTGGGACCGACCGCGAATGTTTTCGAAATGTTGAGCGAGGTCCGTGACGACATCTCGATCATAGATCTCGAGATTCATTTCGAAGTTCAGCCGCAAGCTGCGCGCGTCGAGATTCGCGGAGCCGATTTGCGCGTAGTGATCGTCGACGTAGAACATCTTGCTGTGCACGAACGGCGCCGGCTGGTAGTACACCTTCACGCCGCGATCGAGCAGCTCCCACAGCATGTGCCGCGTGGCCGCATGAATGAACCAAAGATTGTTTTGCGCCGGCAGGATCACCGCAACGTCGACGCCCCCGAGCGCGGCGGCCTGCAGCGGCGTGATCAGCTCGCGTGGAGGCACGAAGTACGGCGTCATGATGGCGATGCGGCGGCGCGCTTGGCCGATCGCGCCGATATATAGCGCGGTTAGACGATCGAGGTCCGTGTCGGGGCCGTCCGTGACGGTGCGGCACAACGTGGCGCCTGCCGGCATCGATGGCGGGCCAGGTAGCTCGGCTGGGCCGTCGGTCGCGAACTGCCAGTCGCGCAGAAACACGGTCTCCACCTGCGCGACGACGGGCCCCGCCACGCGGCAGTGCAGATCCACGATCCTGCGCTCCGCCGGTCCTTCGAGGTAACGATCGCGAATGTTGACGCCGCCGGTGAACGCCACGACGCCGTCGACGATGAGGCTCTTGCGGTGATTGCGCAGATTGATGCTGACCGACGGCGGGAACAATCGTGGCGGCAGGAAACGCACAAACTTCACGCCGGTGCCGCGCAGCAACCGCCTGACCGGCGGCCACGAGTACAGCTCGCCGAAACCGTCGAGCAGCACGCGCACGTCTACGCCGCGGGCGGCCGCGGCCGCGAGAGCGTTCGCGAACCGTTTGCCCACCGGTCCGCCGTCGAAGATGTACGTGGCGAAGTGCACGTACTCGCGTGCGCCGTCGATGGCGGCGATCATCGCGTTGAACGTTTCGCCACTATCGTTCAAGACGTCGATGCGGTTGCCTGCCGTCAGCGGCCAGCCGCTGACGGCCTCGCCAAGGCGCGCCAAGGGCGCGAGCAATGGCGGCGGCGTGCCCAGGAACTCGGTTGGGCAGAGCGGCTCCGGCAATCGTTGCAGTAACTTGCGCGCGCGGGTGCGGACGCGGTTGATTCCGAACAGGTAGTAGAGCAGGGCCCCGGCGAACGGCAGGGAGAAGCACACGGCGATCCAGCCGAATGCGGATTGCGGCCGGCGCTTGTAGAGGATCGCGTGAATTGCTGCCGCCGCCGCAGCCGCGAAACCCGCGGTGGCGATCGCGGTTTGCACGATCTGGCTCGTCAGCATAGCGGCGTTGTGTAACATATCGATCTAATGCCGGCCAGCGGCAGTGCGGTGCGGTGCGAGAATGGAATACAAGGACTATTACAAGGTCATGGGCGTCGCCCGCGATGCGTCGGCGGACGACATCAAGCAGGCGTATCGGCGCCTCGCCCGCAAATACCATCCCGACGTCAGCAAAGAGAAGGACGCCGAGGCGCGGTTCAAAGACGTAGGCGAAGCGTACGAAGTGCTGCGCGATCCCGAGAAGCGCGCGGCTTACGACTCGCTCGGCTCGCGTCCCACCGGGGAAGAGTTCCGGCCGCCGCCCGGCTGGGAATACGAATCGGACACGGGTGCGGGGCAGGCGTCCGGCGCGCACAGCGATTTCTTCGAGAACCTGTTCGGAGGGCTTCGCGGGCGAGGTGGGTTTCGCAGCCGCGGCTTCGACACTTCGGCCGAAGTCGCGCTGACGCTCGAAGAGGCCTATAGCGGCGCCGAGCGGCGGCTCTCGGTCCAGCGAGTGCGTGCCGACGAGCGCGGCCAGCCGCAGCCGTTCACGCAGCAGATCACGGTACGAATCCCGGCCGGTGCGACGGACGGCCAGCAGATCCGTGTCGCGGCGCAGGGACAGCCCGGCGCGGGGGGCGGTCAGCCAGGCGATCTGTTCCTGCAAGTACGCATAGCGCCCCACCGGTGGTTCCGCGTCGAGGGCCGCGACGTTTCGCTCGACTTGCCCGTGGCTCCTTGGGAGGCCGCGCTGGGAGAGACCGTGCGTGTGCCAACGCTCGGCGGCCGCGTGGATCTGAAGCTGCCGAAAGGCTCGCAGACCGATCGGCAGTTGCGGCTCAAGGGCCGCGGCCTGCCGGGCACCCCGCCTGGCGATCAATTCGTCGTGCTCAAGATCGTGACGCCCGCGGCGAACACGCCGGCCGACGAAGCGTTGTATCGACAGATGGCTGAAGCCATGCGCCTGAATCCGCGCGAGGCGTTGGAGGGCTCCACATGAACGATCCGGTGAGCGCACTGTTGCTCGACGAGAGCTCCGAGTTGACGCTGGCAGAGATCTGCGTGGCGTGCAGCGTGACCGAGCAACTCGTAGTCGAAATCGTCGCCGAGGGTATCGTCGAGCCGAACGGGGCCGAACGCACGCAGTGGCGGTTCTCTGGCATCGCCGTCACTCGAATTCAGCGCGTGGTTCGCCTACAGCGCGAGTT
>PMCP01000067.1:54420-90109 GCA_003155415.1 Gammaproteobacteria bacterium
GTGCGTCACGCGCCTGTCATGGACGCGGTGCAATGTTCCTTGCCGAGCGGACCCCGCTCGATCAACACGAGGAATCAAACGATGTTCGATGCGACGCTTACGCGCAGTTGGTCCGTTGTGGCTGGCGCCTTGCTGTGTGCGGTTGGGATGTCCTCGGCGTTTGCCGATGATAGTCGCGATGGCGCTGACCGTGACTCCTATGCCATCGGCCTATGGGGAGACTTGCCTTACAACGACGTGCAGGCGACGACGGGCGTGCCGAATCTGATCGCTGACATGAACTCCCAACGCCTCGCATTCACCGTGCACGACGGGGACTTGAAGGCCGGCAGCGGCATCTCCGGCAGCTCGACACCAACGGTGTGCTCGGATGCGATGTACGACCAGGCGCTCGCTTACCTGAGCGCTCTGAAGGCGCCGGCCATGTTCACGCCGGGTGATAACGACTGGACGGATTGCGACCGGCCGGCCAACGGCGGATTCTCGCCAATCGAACGATTGAATCACGAGCGGTCGCTGTTCTTCGCGACACCGTACTCTCTTGGCCAACGGAAACTCCGCCAGGAAGTAGCGCCCGCGCCTTACGTCGAAAATCGCCGTTGGAATTATGGCGGCGTGATGTATGTGACGCTGAATGTGCAAGGCTCGTGTAACAATCTCTGCGACACCGGGCCGGACCCGGCCGAGTTTGCGGCGCGCAACGTCGCCAACATTGCTTGGCTGCACGACTCGTTCGTCGCGGCGAAGAGCGCCGGCGCTGCGGGTGTCATGATCGTCGCGCAGGCCGATCCCGGTTTCGACCTCTCTGATGCGACACGCACCTCGACTCGCAATCCGCGCACACTCGTCGAGACTGACGGGTTGCCGGACGGCTTCGCCGATTATCTGCTCGCGTTGCGCGCCGAGGTCATTGCGTTTCAGCGGCCTGTGGCCTACGTGCACGGTGACTCACATTACTTCCGCATCGATAGGCCGTTCCTGGATGCGGCCGGTCGTCGGCTCGAGAACTTTACGCGCGTTGAAACGTTCGGCGACAACGCCGCGAACGGCAACAACGACGCCCAGTGGCTCAAGGTGCTCGTGGATCCGCGCAGCCGCGAAGTGTTTGCTTACCAGGCGCAGATCGTGCCGGCGAATCGTGTCGCGGTGCCGGCCCCGCCGCCGCTCTCGCACGATCGCGACTAGCGTATCGGGCATCGTCGCTGCGGGCCACACCCCGCAGCGACGCCAGCCTCGAGACACGCCGCTCTAAGCCGGGCTGGCACACGGTGCTCACGGCGGGCATCATGCACCGATTGGGTTTTCGAGGTTCCGGCGTGGGGTTGGCTGATCAACAATGCGTGCCGTGTCGCGGCGGAGTGCTGCCGCTGCCGCGCGAGCGAATCAAGGCGTTGCTCGGCGAGTTGGGTAGCGGCTGGGCATTGAACGCCGCAGGCCACCTGCTACGGAGTTACGAGTTTCGAGATTTCGCCGGCGCGATCGAGTTCGCGAACCGCGTGGGCGCGATCGCGGAACAGCAGGGACACCACCCGGACCTGCACGTGGGCTGGGGCCGCTGCGGCGTCGAGATCTGGACCCACAAGATCGATGGCCTGACAGACAGCGATTTCTACCTCGCCGCCAAGGCCGATCGAGCGTTCACAGAACCGCGCTAACACCCCGCTCAAAGCTTGCCGCAAGCCGGCCCAGAACTTCTACGAAATCAGCGCCTAGCTACGCGTAGGCGTAGATCGTGGCGAGAACGCCGAGCACCGACGCGAGGAACACGCTGTGCTTCACGGTGAAGCGGAACAGCTTACCTTCCTCGGAGCGTGCCATGCCCGTGGCTGCGACGGCCACCGCGATGCTCGTCAGGCTGATCATCTTGCCCATGACGCCACCGGCCGAGTTCGATGCTGCCATCATCGACGGATCGAGCCCCAGGCTCTTCGCCGTCACGACCTGCAGGTTGCCGAACAACGCGTTGGCCGACGTATCGCTGCCCGTCAGGAATACGCCGAGCCAGCCCAGCATGGCGCTGAAGTACGGGAACAGCGCACCCGTTTTCGCAAACGCTTCACCCAGCGTGACCGTGGCGCCGCTGTAGTTCATGACGTACGCGAGGCCCAGGACCATCGCAATCGTCGCGAGTGAGAACGCGAGCTGCTTGAGCACCTTGCCGAGGATGCCGAAGTACATGCCGATCGGAACGCGCAAAACAATAGCCGACGCGACGGTGGCGAGCGCGCACGCGCTGCCCGCGGCCGCCAGCCAGTTGAACGTGAAGCGCGCGGCGTACGGCGAGGGCGCCGCGACGATTGGTGCGACGCGCGTGATCTGATTGTGCAGGCCCGGCCAGTCGAACACGATGTTCGTCGTCTCGAGCATGGCCTTCGTGACCGGGTATCCCCAAATCAGCACGAAGATCACGAGGAATAGATACGGTGACCACGCGAGCAGCGTGGGGCTGAAGCCGTGCGACTTGGGTGTGAGGGTGGCCTGGTGCTCGCCTTCGAGCACGAAGTTATCTTTCGGCTGCCAGAATTTGAATAGCACCACGAGGCCGACGATGGCGGCGATCGCGGCCATGATGTCCACGAGCTGCGGCCCGACGAAGTTCGAGATCGTGAACTGCACGGAAGCGAAGCACACGCCGCACACGATCGCGGCCGGCAACACACCCTTCAACCCGCGGAAGCCGCCCATCACGAGAACCAGATACGCAGGAATGAACAGCGAAATGGGCGCGCAGAGCCGGCCCACCCATGTGCTCAGCTCGAGCTCCGGGATGCCGGTAGTGCCGGCCAAGGTGACGACCGGCACGCCGATCGAACCGAATGCCACCGGCGCCGTGTTCGCGAGCAGGCAGATGCCGGCCGCGAAGAATGGCGAGAAGCCCAAGCCGGCGAGCATCGCGGCAGCGACGGCTACCGGTGTGCCGAATCCGGCCGCGCCTTCGATGAACGCACCGAACGCGAAGGCGATCAGCATGGCCTGCAGGCGCCGATCGGACGTGAGGCCGCCGATCGAGTCCTTGATGATTTCGAACTTGCCGGTCTCGAGCGTTACCCGATACAGCACGACGGCCCAGTAGACGATCCAGCCGATCGGCAGCAAGCCGAACGCGGCGCCGTTGCCGGCCGAGCTCACCGCAAGGTTGGCCGGCATGCCGTAGATGCCGATGGCCACAAACAGTGCCGCGACGAGGCCTGCGAGCGCCGCGATCCACGCCGGCTTACGCAGGATGCCGATCAAGAGCAGCAGCACGAAGATCGGAATCGCCGCAGCCACCGTCGACAGGGCCAGGCTATCCGCGACAGGCACGTAATTCTGTTGCCACATGAGGTCAGTTCTCTCGTTTAGTGGATTCCGTAGTCTTTGGTGTCGTCGAAGTAGCCGGTCAGGTTCAGTGTGACCGTGACGGAGTTGTTGCTGACGTTCTTCCAGAACCAGCCGTGCTCACCACCGAAGGGTGCGACCAACGACCCGTCGCCGCCAGTCGCTTCCTGGTCCTCGCGATAGCGCACGAACGCGTCGCCCCCGACGGCGGGGTCGTGGCCGTGGAAGTCGCTGTACACTGTGCCGCCTTCGGCATGCCAGCTGTACAGCATGACCTTGGCCTCGCGCATGATGGCCTTGATCTCGGTTTCTTGATCGATGCCGAGCGTCAAGGTGACGGTCGCAGACTTCGGTGCCGCGGGTTCGTCCTGGTGCACGGCCGGATTCGGCAGCGGCGTGGGCTGACCGGGCTCCGGGATCGCGACTTCGCGAACGTGCTCGTTGCCGCCGATCACGTCTTTGACTGTGATCGACCGTACGGGCTGGTGCAGCTCGGTAAGGCCTAGCAGGCGGCCCACGCCCGTCGGATCGATGCCATATTCGGCCGGCAGCACCGCCGCTACGAGCACGACGGCAGCCACCGCGAGTGCGGCGATGACGCTGAGCGCAAGGCGCTTGCCGGACGGCGCTTGCCAGTCCGGTGACGGTTCCGTAGCCAACGATTCCCCCGAGCCCCTTCTTCTTTTTTTAAGTCTACCTCACTCGAAAGCGAGGTGCGCCGAGAAGAACGGCAGCACCTTGCTGGCGAGGCGCTCATCGATACGATTCACGTGATTGCCGCTGTAGGTCTCGGCCGCGTGCGCGACGCCGTAGCTTACGAGGATCTGATCGAGCGTGCGCACGGTGCTCTCGATCGGCTGATCGTTGTCGCCGGCGTCGACCGCGATGGCCGCGTACTTGCGCAGGTTCGGGATGTACTGATGCACCATCGTGAGGGGCGCGTTGGCGGCCCAGCGTGCGACGACATCGGGCGCGATATTGCCGTCGGCTAGTGGCAGGTCGATATACAGCGGCGGCTTCTTCGGGTTCGCCGACCATGCGGCAGCCGAGGCGAGCATCGCTTTCGTGCCGAAGTCGGCTGGCGCGAGCGCCGCGATATCGGCGTCCGTCTTCACCTTCATTGCGCCAGCGAATTGCTGAGCCGACGGGTTCAGATTCGCGGCCATGCAGCATGGGCTCAACGCGTACAGGCTCGAGAATACATCGGGGTACTTCATGCCGATGCGAATCGTGCCATAGCCGCCCATCGAGTGCCCCGCGAGGCCACGGCTCGTACGCTTTGCGAGCGTGCGGTAGTGGCTGTCGACGTAAGCCACTAGATCCTTCGCGACGAACGCTTCCCAGTCGCCCGTCGCAGCCGAGTTCGAGTACATGCTGCCGGCGAACTTCGTGAAAGCGTTCGGCATGACGATGATGACCTCGCGCGCGCCGGCGGCGTTCGCCCGGTCGGTGGCGCCCGGCACGTTGACGAAGTGCGCGCCGCTGAAGCCGAACCAGTTGGCGTCGGAGTCCGTAAAGCCGTGCAGCAGGTAGAGTACGGGATAGCGCCGCTGCGGTTGCGCCGCGTAGCTCGGCGGCAAATAGACGGACACCAGCCGGTCCGGCGAGTCGCCGGATAAATTACCGACCAGCGCATCGCCGTGCACGGTGACGCGTTCGAGCTTGCCCGCGAGCTTCTCGGGCGGCTTGATCGTGGCGAACGACGGCGCCGCCGGGGTGGCGGGGCCGGCGGCGTTTTGCGCCATCGCGGTGAACGACAGGGCAGAGGCGAATACGACTAGCGGCAGGGCGCGTAAGGATTTCATCGTGCCCTCATTTCGGCTGCGTATCGTGCCACGTGGGGTCGGCGTAATGATCCGCGCGGCCGGACACCGGGTTCTTGTAGTGGAACGGGGGCGCGTATGCGGCGGGGTACGGATCGTACGGTACCGACTGCGGCCGATCCGGCGGCAGGCGGGCGTAGGGCGCGAATATGGCGGACGCTTTCTTCGCCCAGCCGTCTTCGTAGTTCGTGTAGAACGTCTGGTAGCCGTGCAGGTAGTCGAGCTTCCAGATGCCGTCCTGCTTCACGAACACGTTCTCGTAGATGCCGTCACCCCACTGCGCGTTGGTGTTCATGATGCCGAACATCACGAATAGCCGCGATCGTGCATACGCGGTTTTGCCATCGGGTGCGATGTCGATGATCGGTTGCAGGTGCATGTGATTGAACAGCGAACCGTCGCGCGGGCCGACGTTGCCCGGCGTGAGGTTGCGCATGTACTCGCGCACGCGGTCTTGGCCGATGTAGACGCCGCGACCGAGGATCTCGACGACGCCGTTCGGTGCGAAGAGGTCAGCCACGTCGTCGTGGCGCGACTTATCGACGTAATGGCCATAGATGCCGGCCAGATTCTCGAGGTCGTCGATGTCCTTGAGGCGCTGGACCTCGGCCTTGGCCGCTGCAACAGCGGTTTCGAGCTCGGCGATGGCTGCTTTCGTCTCCGCGTCGTTGCGTGACGAGGAGCAGGCGGCACAGGCGAGCGCAGCCGTGAGAAGAATGGCGGCGGTGCGGAACGGTTGCGTGGTGGTCATCGCAGCGCTCCTTACTGCCCGCTCACGGGGTTCTTGTAGTGAAACGGTGGCACGAAGACGCCGGGGTAGGGCTCGTAGCTCTCGCTTTGCGGGCGATCGGGCATGACGCCCTTGCCGAGCGCGTACTCATCGATCGCCTTCTTGTCCGCGTTCAGCCAGCCGCCCTCGTAGGGAGCGATGAAGTTCGCGTACCAGTGCAGCTTGCTGATCTTCCAGACGCCGCCTTGTTTCAGGTACTCGTTCTCGTACACGCCTTCGCCCCAGTTGCCACCGGAGCCCGAGCCTGCCACGCCCGTCATCAGCATCAAACGCCAGCGGCCTTTCGCCGACTGACCATCGGATGCGACCGTGACGATCGGCTGTTCCTCGAAATGGTCGTTCAGCACGCCGGGCAAGGGGCCCTGCTTGCCGCCGCTCAAGGAGAGCAGGTACTTGCGGATGCTGTCCTTACCGACATACACGCCGCTGGGTCCAATCTCGAGCGTGCCGCCGTCGGCGAACAGATCGACGACCTCGTCCCACAGCATCTTGTCGGTGTAGTAGCCGTAGCTGCCCTGCAGGTTTTCGATTCGATTGATGTCGTCGACGCGCGTGGTACGTGTCGTGACGTTCGCGAGCCGCGTGCGCAGCGCCGCGACACGCGCGGTGGAATCGCTGGCCGATTGCCCGAGCACGAGCGCCGCGAACGACGCGAGCGCGGCGGTGATTCCGAGGCAGGCGAAATGCTTACTGCGCATTGCAAACCCCGGGCTCACAGCGACCAGACACGGGGTTCTTGTAGTGGTACGGCACCTGGTACGACGACGGATACGACTTGTAGACCTCGGTCGGCGGTCGGTCCGGCGGGAAGTCCGCGTACGGTTCCGCCATGGGTTGAGGCGCTTTGTGCCACCCCGGTGAATAGGGTGCAGTGAACGTCTGGTACCAGTGCACCTTGCTGAACTTCCAGATGCCGTTTTCTTTGATGTACTCGTTCTCGTAGGGGCCTTCGGCCCACGTGGCGCTCTTGCCGTACTCGCCGAGCTCGATCAGCGCGCGCCAGCGGCCTTTGGCCGTGCGGCCGTCGTCGGCCACGTGCACCACGCCTTGCAGAATGATGTGGTTGTGCAGCTGGCCGGGTTTCATTTCGCCGCCCATGACGCGGTCGTAGAACTCGCCGATCCGGGCTTTGCCGACGTAGACGCCGAGGCCACCGAGCTCTGCCGACGTGGCGGGATCGTCCGCGAATAGCGTGCCGATCTCGCGGCTGAGTTTCTTGTCGACGTAATAGCCGTACGCGCGCTGCAGGCGTTTGATCGCCTTCGTGTCCTCGATCCGTCCGATCTGGGCCTCGAGCTGGCCGAGCTCGGTTTCGAGCGCCGCCATGCGCGCGGCGGGGTCAGCGGACGATTGGGCGCGGCTCGCGCCGATCAGCAATACGGCAACCAACGCGGCGACGCAGGCCGCGCCGACGGTCTCGGTCAAGGACATCGCACTCCCCCTCGAATTCTTCGTCGCCGACGAGCGTTTGCGGCTCGACGGCGCCAGCGCGCTGCGCGCGCCGTCTCTTTATGCTGGCTGAGTGGTGTATGCCTGCAGCTGCAACGCGAATTCGCGCAACGAGCGAATGCCGCTGGCTTCGGCTTCGGCGCACCACGCTTGCAGGCGCTTGAGGTCGCCTTCGTTCTTGCCGGTGGTTTCCCCGGACAGCGTGCGCAGTTGCTGCATGAACTGATACACCGTGCGCACCTTCGGGCTGCGTTCGAGTGTCGTTTCGAGCCATTGGCGCGTATGCGGGTCGGCCCGCAGCTGAGCGTCAGAGTCTTCGCGAATCATCAACCGGCGCACCCGGTCGAGCTGGCGGCGTGTGAACCCGGCGTCATCGCCGGTCTCGCCGTGCAGAACGGGAGACAGAACTCTGCGGCCGTAGAGCTTCAGCACGTGGAAGCGGTTCAGCACGACGGCGCGCAGCGTATCGAAGTCGATGCCGCTCGAGGCGCGCGAGAAAGACACCCGTGGCGCGACCTTCTTTACGCTCGCAAGACCCAGCGCCTCGAGGGTGCAAATGTAGACCCAGCCGATGTCGAGCTCCCACCATTTGTTCGCAAGCTTGGCCGACGAGCCGTATGCGTGGTGGTTGTTGTGGAACTCTTCGCCCCCGATCAGGATGCCGAGGGGCATGATGTTGCGTGAGGCGTCTTCCGTCTCGAAGTTGCGGTAACCCACATAGTGTCCGATGCCGTTGATGACGCCGGCGGCCCAAAACGGGATCCAGGCCACTTGCACGACAAAGATCACGATGCCAGGCAGGCCGAACACCACGAGGTCGATCGCCAGCAACGTCAAGATGCCCAATACGTTGTGCGGCGTGTAGAGGTTGCGTTCGAGCCAGTCGTTCGGGGCGCCGCGGCCGTAGGTATCGAGCGTCGCTTCTTTCGCGGCTTCGTCTCTGTACAGGAAGGCGCCCCCGAACATCAGGCGCCAAATGCCATAGACCTGTGGGCTGTGCGGGTCCTCGGCAGTTTCGCAGCGCGCGTGGTGCTTGCGGTGCACCGCTATCCACTCGCGCGTGATCATGCCGGTCGTGAGCCAAAGCCAGAAGCGAAAGAAGTGGCTGACTGCCGGGTGCAGGGTCAGTGCGCGGTGCGCCTGATGGCGGTGCAGGTAGATCGTGACACTCGCGATCGTGATGTGCGTGAGGATCAGCGCAGCGCCGACGTACCCCCAAAACGAGAGGTCCAACACCCCGTACAACGGCATAATTTGCGCTTCCTCCCGTTAGGACAGTCGTTCCCTGAGAACTCGGCGCGACTGACGGTCAATAGCCACCCGCCAAGGGCAGCGTAACCGTGTCCGCACTATGGTAGTGGATAGGTGATTTTGCAACTGTGCGAGTGGTCTCGGCCCGGCCGTTAGCGGGCCGCCGTGGCCCCAGAGGGCGCGCCACCACTCAGTTTGCGGATCAACGCGGCCGTCTCTTCCCGGTGCACGCCTTCCACGCCCGCGAAACCAAACCCGCCGGCTTTGCCGAGCGCCACGTCGAGCGGTGTGAAGCCCTTGTTGTCCTTGGCGTTGAACGCGGCGCCCTTGGAGGCCAAGAACTTGATCACGTCGTTGTACCCCTGCAAGGCGGCGCCATGCAGCGCGGTGCGTCCGTTGTTGTCCGGGGCGTTGAGGTCGAGACCGCGGTCTAGCAACAGCTGGAGCGCTGCGATGGCGTCCTGTTGCGTTTTCTGACGACCCGTCGAGTCCGATTCGTTCGTCCCGACGCCGGCTGCCGCCAGCAGGGGCGTGATGCCAGTGCGGTTCGTGCCGAGCCTGGCATCCGCGCCTCGCTCGAGGAGCAGCTTGATGGCCGGTAGGTCCGCTGTCTTGGACGCCCGCAACAGCGGTGTTGCGCCGGCCTGGAACATAAGGTCGTTACCGCGGTCGAGCTTGGCCCGATAGGGCGGCAAGGCGGTGAGCTGTGCGTTCACATTCGCGCCATGGTCGAGCAGTAGGCGGGCGACGTCGAGGGCGCTCAAATGATTCTCGAGCACTTGAGGCGCAGGCCGGTTCGAGTTCGGCATCGTGCTGAAGTCGATGGCGGCGTATAGCCCGGTACGGCCTGTGTAGTCCGCCAGGTTCGGATTCGTGCCGGCTTCAATCAGCGCGCCGGCCGTGTCGTAGTGACCGTTGATTAACGCCAGCACGATGCCGCTGATACCGTTCGGAGTGGTGGCGTTCACGTCGGCGCCGGCTTTGACCAGCACTGGGATGCAATCGGCGCGGCCTTCGCGAGCGGCGAACAACAGCGCCGAGAGCCCACCGGGCGGCAGCCATTTGTCGCGCGGCTCGGCGGTGACCTGGCGCTCCCAATGTTCGGTGGTCGAGCGTTCGTTGACGTTGGCTCCATGCGCGAGCAGTTCCGTCAGCATGGCCGCGTGCCCTTGTGCCGCCGCCCACATCAGTGCGGTCTGGCCGTGCCACGCTTCGCGTGCCTCGAGATTCGCGCCGCGCTCGATCAGCAAGCGGGCCGCTTCCACGTGGCCGCCACGGGCCACGGTCATGAGTGGCGTCTCGCCATCGGCGCCCAATGAGTTCACGTTCGCGCCCGCGTCGAGCAAGCGTTTGATCGTGGCGGCATCACCGTTCACGGCCGCGAGATGCAGCGGGGTGACGCTGTAGCGATTCGCAGCGGCTACGTCTGCGCCAGCGTGCAGCAACCGGTCGACGATTTCGCCGTCGCCCTGACGAACGGCCCAATGGAGCGCGGTAGTGCCATCCGCCTCCGCAGCCACCGCTTCGTCATGCTGGGTTGCAAGAGCAAGTGCCGTGGTGCGATCGCCGTTCTTCAACGCTTGCACGAGGCGTGGTGCAGCCGCGCCGGCGGGTAGGGTGACGGCGATCAGCGCAGCGAGCGTTGTCGCGCGGAGCCACTGGGTCTGCATTGCGAGCGCGCTCCTCGGCTCTTAGAGCTCGTGGATTCTGCCAGTGCTGTCGCCGAGCGTATCGACCTTGGCGTCGACCTTGTCGAGCAACGTCACGAGTAAGTTCGTCTGCGGCGTGTGCTCGGCGCACATGATGTGCTGGCCGCCCTTCAATTTGCCGCGACCGCCGCCGACCACCACGTTCGGCAACGGATAGTGATCGTGCAGATTGCTGTTGCTCATGTTGCTGCCGTATAGCAGCACGGAGTGATCGAGCAGCGAGCCGTCACCGTCCTTCGTCTTGTCTAGCTTCGCCAGGAATTCGCTGAACAGACCGATGTGGAACGACTGGATACGCGCCAGCATCTCGAGCTTCTCTGGCTTGTTCTGGTGGTGCGACGTCGCATGGTGGCCCTCGTTGACGCCCACCTGCGTGTAGGTGCGGTTGCTGACTTCACGCGCCATCATGAACGTGAACACGCGCGTAATGTCGGCGCGGTACGCGAGCGCGAGCAAGTCGTACATGAGCCGCACGTGCTCCGTGTACTCGAAAGGAATACCACCGGGCGCTTGTGGGATCTCGATGTCGGGATTAGACGCGACCTGCGACTCCGCGTGCTGCAGTCGACGCTCGATTTCGCGCACGCCTTCGAGGTAATCGTCGAGCATCTCTCGATCGTGTTGACCCAGGTTGCGCTGCAGGCCCCCGGCTTGCGCCGTCACGGCGTCGAGGATGCTCTGATCCTCACGCCGGCGAATCAGCCGCTGCGCGGCGTTGTCGCCCTGGCCAAACATCCGCTCGAATACCTTGCGCGGGTTGATCTCCATCGGCATCGGCGTCGTCGGGGTGCGCCACGACAGCGTATTCATATATATACAGCCGTAATCGCGATCGCACGCGCCAATCAGGCCGGAGTGATCCTCGGTCGCGAGCTCGATCGACGGCAGTAGTGTGTCCTGACCGATCGCAGCGGCGGCAACCTGATCGGCCGTCACTCCCGCGTAAGCGTCGACGCCTTGCGTCGGTTTCGGCCGCACGCCGGAGAGCCACGTCGTGGGGCTCAGCGAATGCACCGCGCTTGTATCGGCCGCGCGATGATGCAGCTGGCTCACGAAGTTCAGGCGGTTGCGGTAGGGCTCGAGCGACTTCCCGATATCGTTGAACGCGAACCCTTTGCCCGTGGTTTTCGGGGTGAACCGGCTCATGACCATGCCGTGCGGCACGTACACGAAGCCAATGCGCGGCGCCTGCGTCACGTTGCTTGCGAACGCCGGCACCATGGCGTCGAGCAGGGGGAGCGCCACGGTGGCGCCGAGCCCCTTTAAGAACGTGCGTCGAGCGAGGTGCTTCTTAGTGATGAACATCGCGTCTCCGCCAAGCGTCGGCGATCAACCTGTCGAACAATTAGCAATTATCTTACAGAACCGATTCACGGCAACCACGCCGTACGGCACACATCCGCGCGTATTTGCCCGGAAGGCGGCCGCAATCTTAACGTAAGCGGGGCGCCGTGCCGCTCTCGGTTTCCCGCAGTGCCGCCGCGGTTGTCCTGTCACTTGGAAACTCGATTTTTCTCTAGTTCCTTCAGCCAGAGCTCGGTAGCACACGCGTATTCGAGGGTGGCCGTGTCCGCCATGCGCTGGTAGTAAGCCGTGCGTTTCTGCGGGCCGTCGTAAAGGCTTGGGTCAGTGATGGTGAGCTCGATCACCAGCACGTCATCGTTGATGGGCTTTTCGACCGACGCGACGAACGCGTTGCTGGGTGCGGAAACGGCTGCCCGCTTCGTCAAGGAAAGCCGCTCGACGATGTGCGTCTGCTCAGTTCGCGGCCACGGTGGGAGCTGCCAGTCCTCGAGCAACGTCGTATCGATGAGGAGTTCGGTGCCCTCCCAGTGACCGACCGAATGGCCAACGCCGGTCGGGAGGTAGTCCGTGGGGTGCTCGCGGCCGTCCAAGAACACGCGGCGGACCTGCATCTCGAGCTCTGCCAGCATCACGAGCCGGCTCTGCGTTTGCACGATCTCGATCGGGTACGACACGGTCGTGAGCATGACGCTCGGCATTCCGCCGGGGACGCAAAACGCACCGGTTTCGGGAATCTGCGTGAACTGGGACGAGAACGCGTCGAGCGTGGCCTTACCAGCCGTCGAGTATTTCGGTGCGAACCCGCCGTCCGGTGAGACCGCTGCGAAGGCCATCCAAACCCCCGACAGGTCCGGGTGCGCGGTTGCGGCGGCAGGAGAAGCAGGAGGCGGGGAAGGGGGCGTACAGGCGCCGAGCAGGCCGAGTATTCCCAGCAGCAGAAACCGAGGCGCGGTCTGGCCGCTAGCGAAGTGGACGGGTCGCATCGTTCCTCCCCGAAACGCAGGCGCCGCGAAATCGCCGGTCAGTGTACCGGCGCTGCGGCGTCATTGCATGGTTCGCATGCTCGCAGCAGCGCGCCGGCGAGCGCGACCGCCGTCAGTGCTGCATGCCCCAGCGGCGGACCGTGCGCTGCTCGATCGTCCGGAAGATCACGTTCTCGACGAACAACCCGAATAGGATCACGGTCAGGAGCCCGGCGAAGACTTCTGGAATTCTGAGCTGGTTCTTGTTCTCGAAGATGTACCAGCCGAGCCCGCCCGACCCCGAGCTCACGCCGAAAACGAGTTCGGCCGCGATCAACGTGCGCCATGCGAACGCCCAGCCCACCTTGAGGCCGGTCAGGATGCTCGGAAACGCGCCGGGGATCAGGATGCGCACGATATAGCCGAAGCTCGTGAGGCCGTAATTCTGACCCACCATGCGCAACGTCGGAGACAGCGTGCGAAAGCCCGCGAAGGTATTCAGCGCTACGGCCCACAACACAGCGTGCACGAGCACGAAGATGACGCTGCCGTCGCCGAGGCCGAACCAGATCAGTGCGAGCGGGAGCAGTGCGATCGAAGGTAGCGGGTTGAACATGGCGGTCAGCGTCTCGAGGAGGTCAGCGCCGATGCGCGACACGCTTGCGAACGCGGTGAGCAACGCTGCGAACACGAGGCCCGTGACGTAGCCCTTCAGCAGCAGAGACAGCGTGTACGCGCCGGCACGCGGAATCGCGCCCGTGCCTATTCCTTCGAATAGGGCGCCGACCGTGGAGCTGAACGTGGGGAACACCAGGGAGTTGTTCAATACGCGTGCGTAGATCTCCCACGCGGCTGCGAGCAATACGAGCAGCACTGATTTACGCACCGTGCCGTTCGCGTACACTTTTGCCCAGAACCCGAGCGGTGCCGCGGTGACGGCGAAACCCGCAGCATCGTTGCTCGGCGCATGCAGGATTTCCGGTCGCGTGACGTGCGCGGCATGGTTCTCAGACATCGGCAATGCTCCCCGTGCGTTCGAACAACAAACGCTGAATGCGCGCCGACGTAAGTTCGCCGTCGGCCCCCAAGGTGTCGGTGCCCGCGCTGTTGATCTCGGCCTTAGTGCGGCCCGGGTGCGGAGTCAGCAGCAGAATCCGGTTGCCGATTCGAATGGCTTCCGGGATCGAGTGCGTGACGAACAGCACCGTGAACTTAGTATCTTCCCAAAGTTGCAGCAGATCGTCCTGCATCTTGCCGCGCGTCAGAGCGTCGAGCGCTGCGAACGGTTCGTCCATCAGCAGGATCTGCGGCTCCATGGCCATCGCGCGCGCGATGGCAACGCGCTGCTTCATGCCGCCCGACAACGTGTGCGGAAAACTCCCGGCGAATTTCGCGAGCCCGACTTTGTCGATGAAGTGCAGCGAACGTTCGATTGCGTTGCGTTTGTCGAGCTTCCCGCTGGCCGTCAGCGCGAACACGATGTTGTCGCGCACCGTTTTCCACGGCAGCAGCTGATCGAACTCCTGGAACACGAACGCGCGATCCGGCCCCGGTTTGCCGATCTTGGCGCCAGCGAGCAGCATCTCGCCCTCGACGGGCTGCAGGTAGCCGCCGATTGCCTTCAGCAGCGTCGACTTACCGCAGCCCGACGGCCCGAGCAGCACGAACCGGTCCGACTTCAGCACGTCGAAACTCACGCGGTACGTTGCCGTCACCATCTGCTCGCCCGTGCGGTACTGCAGCGTCACCCCCTTTACAGACAGCAGCGGCGCAATCGCGTGCGAGGTGCCTGACGATGGCGCGGATGGGCTAACCACGGACTGCCACTCGCGGCGTGATGACCCCGCTACTACGACCCGGGGGCGCCATGAATCTCAGAGAAAAAGAGATCGCGCCACGACTCGGGTTTATGAGTGATGGAGCCGATCGTCTGCATGAACGCAGCATACTTCTCAGTGTTCTCCGGCGTAGTCGTGAATTTGATATCGGCTGAGCCGAGAACTTCGACCAGCTCCTCGACCGAAAACCCCGCGGTCGCCTCGGCCTTGAAAAGAATCTCCGCAGCCGCGCGCGGATCGCTGCGAATCAACTCGTTCGCTTCCTCGAGCGCACCGAGAACCGCCGCGTACGCCTGCGGATTGGCTTCGCGAAACTTCGCCGTCGTCGACAGCATTGTGAATGTCGTCGAGCCGCCCATGATGTCGTCGCTGTTGAGCACCGTGTGGACCTTCGCGTCCTTGATCTCGCGTTGGTGAAACGGCGGCGACGTGAAGTGCGCGTCGATCTGCCCGGAGCCGGCCATCATCGCGATTAGAGCGTCAGCGTGCGTCATCGTCACCGTATAGCGATCGAACCGAAACGCCTCGGCCACTCCGAACTTCTCGGCGGCGTGCATCTGCATCACGATGGACGGGATCGACACCTTGACGGAAGTAACGGCGATCTTGTCCTGTGCGTTCAAGTCGTCGATCGACTTCAGCGCCGGGTTCGTGGTGTTCAAATACATCGGCAGCGAAGACATCGCTGCTACACCCCGCACGTCGGCGGAGCCGCGCGTGCGATCCCAGAGTGTGATGAACGCCGGTGGCCCGGCGGCGATGAAATCCACGGAGCCCGAGAGTAGCGCGTCGTTCATGACCGCCGGGCCGCCAAGCTCGATCCAACGCACCTTCAACTCGGAGAGGCCCGCGGCCTGCGCGTGCTTCTCGATCAGACTGCGGTCGCGCATCACGAGCAACGGCAGAAATCCGACGCCGCCGGCGCCGAGAGGAATTCGAATCTCTTTGGCCGGTCCGGCGGATTGTTGACCGCCGCAGCCCGTCACGAGCAGCGCGGCGAGCGCGAGGCTCGCAACCCGCATAAAGGCGCTTCGTGCGCGCATCACGTCAGTGCGTGACGCGGCCGACGCGCGCCGTCGCCGTGCGCGGTACCGTGGCGCGCGCGAGATCGCCGGCGTCCTTCAACGCATCGATGCGCCAACACTGGTCGACGACGGCATCGACCTGTGCTCGCGGCAGCGCGAGCACGGCCTGGTCGACGAATTTCTCGGTCAACTGCTCGTTGGTGAGTGGCCGATGCAGGTTGCCGAGCGACTGCTCGACGAACTTGGTCAGCGTTCGCCCGTCGCGCAGCACGACTTCGATGTGCACCTGATCCTCGGTGATCGCGGTGTCGCCTACGGCGGTCGTCACGGCACGCACACGTTCGAGGTCGGGATCGCGGAGGGCGTCTTCGTTGAACTCCTGCAGCCCACCTTTGCCGCGTACTAGGCCGATCGCTGCGGCGTGATAGATCGAGTACTTGCTCTCGAGTGCACGCTTCAAGTTGCTCTTGTTGCATAGATCGAGCACGAGCGGCGCAACGCGCAGGCGCACGCCAGCGATCGAGTCCGGCGCCGGATGAAATTCGCGATGCAGCTGACTACAACCGTCGATGGTGGGATGCACGACCAGACCGCAGGCGTAAGGCTTGTACGCGTTGTCACGCAGCTCGAAAGTCTTGCCGAGCCCGGAGGTGATTTTGTCGAGATCGTATTGCGCTGCTGTCACGGCAGCGAAGCCACGCGGGCCTTCGATCGAATGCTCGCCAGCAGTGAAGTCGGCGCGGCCAAGTAGCGCGGCGGTGTAGCCGTTCTGCGCGGCGCGGCCGGGTTGGAACGACTTCGCCATCGAGCCGAACATCTCGCGAAGACCGGCCGCTTGCGTGGCCGCCAGGCCGAACGCCCACACCATCTGTTTCGTAGAAAGGCCGAGCAGCTTGCCGATGGCGGCCGCGGCGCCGAACACGCCGGTGGTCGACGTGATGTGCCAGCCGGCCGCGTAGTGCGCTGGGTAGACGGCGTTGCCAATGCGCGACTCGACCTCGAAGCCCAGGATGAACGCGTGGACGAAGTCACGGCCGGACACAGGATTTGCGCTTGCGTGAGCGAACAGCGCGGACGCCACCGGCACACTCGGATGGATGATGTTCTTCGGCAGCGTGTCGTCGTACTCGTGCACGTGCGAGCCGATGCCGTTCATCAGCGTCGCGTGCAACGCGTCGAAGCGTTCGGCGCGGCCGAGCACGCACGCAGTCGCATTGCCGGAATAGGGCGCGAGCGTGCGGATCGCCACGTCGAGCGCTGGCTCGATGCTGCCGCCGAGCGCGCAGCCCAAATAATTGAAGATGGCGCGCTTGGCTTCGTCTTGCGTCTCGCGCGGGATCGCTTCGAGCCTGCTGTCGACTACATAGGTCGCCAGCGCTTCGGTCACGGACATCGCATTCCCCTGAATCGAACGTGGTGCCGGGCCTTGCAAAGTTGCGCAGAGTCCCCGGGCGTCGCGGCCCCACGCAATCAGCAGCGCAAGGCCTGGCACTGTCTTTTGCTAGTTCACGAATCTTAGGCAGTAGATCGGCGGCAGATAGTGGCTGACATTCTGCCAGCTATCACCCTGGTTTTCGCTGACGAACAAGTTGCCGGTGGTGCTGCCGAACGCGAGTGTAGCGCCATCGGCATCGATGTCGAGCCCATGGCGATACACGAGGTCATACGCATGTTGTTGCGGCAAGCCGTTGCGCAGGATCTCGAAGGTCTCGCCGCCATCCCGCGTGCGTGACACCACGAGCGCTCCATCCACGGGGTAGCGCCACTGATCTTTCTTGCCCGGCACAAACCATGCGGTCAGCGGGTCGCGGGGATGTGCCACCACTGGGAAGCCGAACACGGACGGCTGCGCGTTCGTGATCTCGGTGCACGTGAGGCCGCCGTCGGTACTCTTGAAGATACCGTTGTGATGCTGAATCCAAATGTGATCCGGCTGGGCGATGCACTGCGCGAGCCGATGCGCATCCTGTCCTCTGCGCTCGTACGCCTGATCGGGTGGGGCGTAGTCCGCGCGCAGACCCTGACCATAACAGTCCCACGACGCGCCGCCGTCACGGCTCATCCAGAGTCCACCGCACGAGACGCCGATGCGTACGATGTCGGGATCCCGCGGGTCGACGAGCACCGAGTGGATGCCGGGATAGTCTGCGCCGCCGCCCACCCAAAACTTTCGGTCGGGGTGCTTCCAGAGGCTCTCGACGAGTTGCCACCGGTCGCCGCCGTCGCGCGAGTGGAATAGCCCCCCAGGGATAGTGCCGCACCAGAGCTCGCCGTCGCGTGGCGACCCTTCGAGCGCCCACACGCGCTTCGTGTCCCACGGGATCGGCGTGCCGCGCATTGGATCGAGATCGACAACGTCGTCCGGCTTCGGTGGAAATGCCGGCACCGGCCGCTCTTCCCATGTGCTGCCGCCGTCGCGCGAGCGTTTGAGCTTCACGCCGAAGTGGCCCATGTCCTGCGCCGCGTGGAGAGTGCCGTCGCGCTCGGCGAGCACCATTGTGACGGGGTCGCCCAACAGTTCGGCGCGATCGATACGCCACTCGCCGCCGTGACGACCGACCATGAACACGCCCTTACGCGTGCCGACCAGTAGCTTGCTCGCCATTGTCATCCCCCAGAAAGTGACTGAAAAACATACACTTCGCTACTAGGTTGAAGGTCATCTGTAAGTTTTCGCCGGTCGCGCAGGTTGCGTCCGTCGATGAGCACCTTCACGTGATGGCGTACTTCGCCCTGGTTGTCGAGCACGTAGTCACGCACGCCAGGCCAGGTTGCGAAGTAGCGCTCGAGCAGTTCTGCCACGGTGCTCGCCGCTATTGCGGCCGTCGGGCACTCGGTATGGCGAGCCAGATTTTGGGTGAAGTGCAGGCTCGCCACGGCCGGGGCCTCAGGCCGCGGAGCGCGCGAGCACGTGGTACGGCGTCAGTGCCGGCGTGCGGCAGTTAGCCAGCGGCACGAGGACGGTCGTCACGAGCGCGTACTGGCCCGTCAGCACCGAGTGGCTGATGCCGTCGGTGAATACCATCCAGGCCGATAACGGCGGAAAGTGGATCTCCTGATAGTTCTCACGACTATCACGGAACTCCGGGTTTTCTTTCATGAAATTGTGGATGCGCCGCATTGAGCGATCGTACGGGCTCGAGTCGAGCACTCGCGCGAGCGGGTACAGCTTCCCGACGGCGCTGACGAGACCGCTGTACAGCGCGTCGACCGGGCTCTTGTCGATGGTCACTCGCGGCTTGCCGCCGCGCGCCGCCGTCCAGATCTCGGGGTGGCGGCCCATGATTGCGTTGAAGCTGCCCTTCGTGCCCCAGACGCGATTGCGGTCGGGGTGGATGTTGACGAAAAAACGCAGGATGCGTGCGCCATTCGTGGCGCCGTAAGCGCCCGCATCGATGTGCACGAGCTCGTTGCTCGAGCGTGGCTTGAGCTTGCGGCCGTGCTCTTCGATCGAGCGGAAGCTGGTGGTGCCGAGCGTCCAGTTCGGTACAAAGTCGGGGCAGCTCGCGCGTAGAAACGCCTCGACGCGTTGGCCGTGTGCTCGCAGGATTCGCTCGATGCGCTGTGCGACTTCGGGTGCCGCTTCGAATCGCGGAATTGAATCGGATTCAGGGTGATAGCTGATGTTCTTCACCTGCAATTCGCGCGGCAGGCCCGTGCGCATGAACTCCAAGTCGGCCGCGTTCGGCAACTCGAGCGGGCAGCGGTCGTAAAACACGACCTCGGCGCGTTCCATTGCGTCCTCGGTTTCGGCCGGGCTGGCTTTGGTGAAATCGCGAAGAGCGTAGCGTTCCATGGTCGATGACCTCATTGACGGGGCTGTACGCCGCACTCTACGAACGCGGCGTCGAGCTTCGAGACGACGTCCGGCACCGTGATCAGACTCATCGCGGCGGGATCGCGCACGCGTTGGCCCCAGCGCAGCGCCTCGATCGGCTTGCCGAACTCGCGTTCGACGGCCTCGGGGTATTTGTCGACGACGAGATGCTGGCTGAAGTACGGCCCTGTGCGATGGCGGTTCGACGTTGCATACAGGCCCACGACGGGCGTGCCGACTGCAGTCGCCATGTGCGCGGGCCCGGAGTCCGGACACAGCACCACGGTTGCGCGCTGCAGAATGGCCAGCAGTTGCTTCAAGTTGGTCTTGCCGATCAGGTTGTGCGGTGGCGACTTGGCCATGGCGGTGATCTCGCGGCCATAGGTCTGTTCGATCGCGGTGTTGCCGCCGGTGAGCAGAACCCGGGCGCCGTAGCGCTTCGCCGCATAATCCGCGATCTCGGCATACCAGTCCACCCGCCAATTGCGGTAGTTGCGAAAGCGCTGCCCCGTGCACGGGCTGATCACGAGCGTGGGCGCGCCACCGGCAAAATGCGGCGCGACGGCCGCGACGTCGTCAGCGCCGATCGGGATTTCCCACCGCGGTGTGCCGTGCGGTACGCCGATGAGGTCCGCGAACTCGAACAACCCGTCCATGACGTGCCGCTCGCGCCGCGGCAGCAGCCGTGTGTTCGTGAACAGCCACTGGTGATCGCGTGCCCGCGCCTTGTCGAAGCCGATCCGAACTTTTGAGCGCACGGCGAGGCTCGCGATGTTGGCGCGGGCCGACGCGTGCATGTGCAGCAGTGCGTCGAAACGCTTACCGCCGAGCGCACGGCGCACCGCGCCGTAGCCACTCCAGCCGAGCGCCTTGTCGAGCACGACGAACTCAACGCCCTCGAGGCCCCTCAGTAATGAGTGCTCCGTCTTGCCGATGATCCAGGTCAGGCTCGTGCTCGGCCATGCGCTCTGAATCGCGCGCACGACGGGAACCGTGTGACATGTATCGCCGATCGCGGATAGCCGGATGATGCAGAGCGACGCGGGTGGTTGGCCGAAAGGCAGCTGCATGCCGTGGGGCGGGGCTCGGGAGGACGAGCGCCATCGTACACGATCGCCGCATGCAGGCGATCGCGGGGCTCTCGTGTGAGGCTGCGCTACGGTCTAGCGGCGATGCGTTCCGGTGTCGCCAGATGCGGTTCGACGAACGACGCGAGCTGAGCCTTGCTGATCGCTCCGACCTGTGTAGCCACTGGCACGCCGTCTTTGAACACCATCAGCGTCGGAATGCTGCGCACGCGGTAGCGGCTCGCGGCGGCGGGGTTCGCGTCGATGTCGAGTTTCACGACCTTGAGCCGGCCGGCATAGGTTTTCGCAGACTCGGCGACGAGCGGCCCGACCAATTTGCACGGAGTGCACCAGGTCGCCCAGAAGTCGACGAGCACCGGCTCCCTCGACGCCAGGACCTCGGCGCCGAAGCTCTGGTCAGTCACGTCGTGGGTAGCGTTTGCCATGTGGTTCTCCGTCGGCGGTTTTTGTGAACCCGCACTCTATTAGATACATAAAATAAGACAAACTAGCAGAATATGAATTCACTGTTCATTGGATGGAACAATGGCACTCAATAAGCTGCTCGCGATGGAAGTGTTCGTCAGTGTTGTCGAGACGGGCGGCATCACGCGTGCGGCCGAGCGTCTGAAGCTGCCGAAGGCCACTGTGACGACGCTTCTACAGAAGCTCGAAGCCACGCTGCACGTGAGGCTGCTGAATCGCACCACGCGCCACGTGAGCACCACTGCCGATGGCGCCGCTTACTACGAGCGTTGCATCGGGATTTTGGCGTCGATTCGCGAAACGGAGGAAACACTCGCGAAGCAGCGCTCGACGCCGCGCGGTCGGTTACGCGTCGACGTGCCGACCTTGATGGCGCGCTCCGTGTTCGTGCCCGCGCTTCCGGACCTGTTCGCGCGGTATCCCGACATCGAGCTGGCCCTGGCGTGCAACGAACGCCGCGCCGATCTGCTCGAGGAGGGTATCGATTGCGCCGTCTGGAGCGGTGACATCGAAGACACGCGGCTCGTCGCCCGGCGCGCCGGGTTTCTCTACTTCGCAACCTGCGCAGCGCCTTCCTACCTCGCGACGCATGGCCAGCCGCAGCATCCCCACGATCTCGCTCAGCATCGATGCATCAACCGGTTCGCGCCTGGCACGGGCGCCGTCGCGCCGTGGACGTTTTCGCGGGAAGGCGAGCGTGCCGAAGCCGTGTTTCCGAGTTACGTGGCGCTCGACGACGAGAACAGCTACGTAGCCGCAGCGGAGGCAGGGCTTGGCATCGCTCAGATTCCGGCGTTCGTTGCGAAGGAAGCTATCGAGCGCGGGGCTCTCGAGCTCGTGCTCGGAGACTGGTTTGCAGAACCGGCGCCGCTCTCCATCGTCTATCCACAGAACCGCCACCTCTCTAACAAGGTGCGTGTGTTCGTTGACTGGGTGGCCGACCTGCTGCGACAGCACGACGGTATCCAGCTGCGTTCGACGTTGCCGCAGATCAACCGGCTGCATGCGACTGCACACTGATCGACGTCCGCCGATTCGCGATCGGCAAAACGAGAACCGGCCGCGCGGTCTCCGGTACAATTGCAGCTCCCCACGGAACCCGCGCGCGAACCTGGCGCGGCTTCCCCCGTCAGATGGAGCCGGATCCGTGCCAACCGCCACAATCGCCCGCCGTGGGCGCAAGCCGTTACTGTCAGCTCTGCTAGCCGCCACTCTCGCGGCCTGCGGCGCTCCGCCGCCACCGCCCGCATTTCCGCCGACGCAAGTCGGGACGCTCGAAGTCCAGCCGCGCGAGTTGCCTCTCGCGCTCGAATACGCCGCGCAGCTGCGTGGTATCCGCGAGGTGGAGGTGCGCGCGCGCGTGTCGGGCATCCTGCTGCAACGCCGCTACGAGGAAGGCCAACCAGTGAAGGCTGGCGACCTGCTATTTCGCATAGACCCGGCGCCGTTTCGGGCCGACGTGGATCGCGCGCGCGCGCAGGTGGGTGTGCAACAGGCGAGCCTGCAGCAGACGCGCCGTGATCACGAGCGGATTCTGACGCTGTTCGATCAGAAACTCGTGAGTCAGCGCGACCGCGATACGGCCGTCGCGGCGTTCGAGAGCGCGCAGGCGGCTGTAGCGGCCACCGACGCAGCGTTGAAGACCGCCGAGCTTTCGCTGTCGTACACCGACGTTCGCGCACCGATCAGCGGGCTTACGAGTCGCGAGGCGCGCTCCGAAGGCAGTCTCGTGACGGCCGGTGACGACACCGCGCTTCTGACGCACATCGTTCAGGCGGACCGCCTGTACGTAGAGCTGTCGTTGCCGGAAGGCGATGCCGAGCTCGTACGCGCCGCAAGCGCCGCGCGCTCGGGCAACATCGTCGTTCGCGTCGTTGATGCGCGCGGTGCGCAAATCGGTCCCGATGCGGCAATCGAGTTCATTGCGCCGCGTGTCGACGATTCGACCGGCACGGTCGGTGTGCGTGCTCTGCTGAACAACGCAGGTGACGTGCTGCGGCCAGGTCGTGTCGTGCGTGTCCGAGTCGACGGAGTCAACGTGCCGAGTTCGCTAGTAATCCCGAAGCGCGCTCTCATGCACGGGGCTCAGGGCGCCTTCGTCTGGGTCGTGGGCGCCGGGGAGCAGGTAGCCGTGCGGCCCGTGGAACTCGGCACATCCTCCGGCAATGATGTCGTGATCGCTAAGGGGCTCTCAGCCGGCGACCGCGTCGTCGTCGACGGAATACTCAAGGTTCAGCCCGGCGCTGCCGTTAGCGCGACGCCCATCGCGTTGGATGCTGTGCCGAGATCGAACCCGGTAGCGGTCGCGCCGTGATCTCGAACTTCTTCATCGACCGGCCGCTGTTCGCGACGGTGGTCTCGGCGTTCATCGTGATCGCAGGTATAGCGGCGTTTCGCGAGCTGCCAGTTGCGATGTACCCGAACGTCGCGCCGCCTCAGATCGCTGTGAGCACGGTCTACCCCGGGGCAAGCGCCGATGTAATCGCGGAAACGGTCGCGGCGCCGCTCGAGCAGGCGCTGAACGGCGTTGAGAACATGTTGTACATGCGCTCAGGCAGTTCCTCGACTGGCTCGCTCCAGATCGCGCTGACATTTGCCGTTGGCACGAACCCCGACCTGTCCATGATCAATGTGCAGAACCGGGTGCAGAGCGCGGTGCAGCTCTTGCCGGAAGAAGTGCGCCGGCAGGGTGTGACCGTGCAAAAGTCACTGCCAAGCTTTCTGATGATCTTAAGTTTTGATTCCCCCGATGGACGTTACGACAATCTGTTCGTTTCGAACTACGCCTCACTGAACGTAATCGACGAGATACGCCGCATTCCGGGCATGGGCAACGTCCAAGTGTTCGGGGCGCGCGACTACTCGATCCGGATCTGGCTGAAGCCCGACCGCCTCGCGGAGCTCGGTCTCACGCCGGCCGATGTCGCGGCGGCGGTGCGCGAGCAGAACACTCAGTCGGCCGCCGGCCGCCTCGGTGACGAGCCGACCACGGACCGCATCGACCTCACGCTCAGTGTCACAACGCAGGCGCGACTCGCGAACCCCGAAGAGTTCGAACGCATCATCGTGCGGGTCGGCGACAACGGCGAGATCGTGCGCTTGAAGGACGTCGCGCGCGTCGAGCTCGGCGCGCGCGACTACACGTTCGGCCTCACGCGAAAGGGCCGGCCGGTTACCGGCGCTGCCCTGCAACTCGCACCCAACGCGAACGCACTGCAAGTCTCCGCTGCGGTGTACGCGAAGATGGCAGAGCTTGGCGCCAAGTTTCCGGCGGGCCTCACGTGGTCGATTCCGTACGACACGAGCAAATACGTGCGTACGTCAATGCGCGAAGTCGCGTACACGTTTTTCGAGGCGCTCGTGCTGGTGTTCTTCGTGGTGTGGGTCTTCCTCCACAACCTGCGAGCGACCGTGATTCCGTCGGTGGCGGTGCCCGTGTCGCTGGTAGGCACGTTTGCCGGCATGTATCTGCTCGGCTTCTCGATCAACTCGCTGACCCTTTTCGGCATGGTGCTTGCGATTGGAATCGTCGTTGACGACGCAATCGTCGTGCTCGAGAACGTCGAGCGGCACATGCGCGACGATCACGTGAGCGCGCGTGACGCAACGCGACGCGCGATGGGTGAAGTCAGCCGGCCCGTGATCGCTATCGTGCTGGTGCTGAATGCAGTGTTCCTGCCGGTAGCGTTCCTGGGCGGACTCGTGGGCGAGATGTACCGCCAATTCGCGATCACGATTGCAGTGTCTGTCACGATCTCGGGTTTCGTTGCGCTGACGCTCACTCCCGCGATGTGCGCGCTGTTGCTGAAGACGGGTGAGGTCGAGCCCACCGGTTTGCTGGCGCGTTTCGACGCAGGGTTCCTAAAGCTTACCCGTCTATATGTGGGCGGCGTGCGATGGACGATGCGCCATGGAGGCATCGCCCTGGCCGCGATGGCCCTCATGGGCGTCGCGATCTGGTTGCTCGCACGCGCGACGCCGAGCGCGCTGGCGCCAAGCGAGGATCAGGGCTATGTGATCGCAATTGCGGCGTTGCCGCCGGCGGCGTCGCTACAGCGCACGCGCGCCGCGCTCGCGGAGTTCGACAAAGCGGCGTTCGCGCACCCGGCGTTTGACGACAACATCACGGTTGACGGTCTCGACGTGCAGACGAACGGCCAGCGCAGCAACGCGGGCGTGGCCTTTGTCTTGCTAAAGGACTGGTCAGAGCGCCGCGATCCGTCTCTGTCGGCCGACGCCGTGACCGGTGCGCTATTCGGGGCGACGGCGGGCATCAAGGACGCCTTCATCTTTCCCGTATCGCCGCCCGCCGTAGAAGGCATGTCGAATACCGGCGGCCTCGAGGGGTTCGTTCAGTCGCGCAGCAACGATTACGTGGCGCTCGAGCAGGCCACGCACACGTTAGTTGCTGCGGCTGCGAAGCGCCCCGAGCTCCAGGGTGTCGGCACGACCTACTCCGCGCAAGTTCCGCGTGTGAACGTCGCGCTCGACATCGAGAAGGCAAAACTTCTGCGCGTGAACCTGAACGACGTGAATCTCGCGTTGCAAAGCACGTTCGGTGCGCTCTACGTCAACGATTTCAACCGCGACGGCCGCGTGTATCGCGTGCTGATGCAATCGGACGCCAAGTTCCGAGCGCATCCGGAAGATCTGCGCAATGTATCCGTGCGCTCGGCGGACGGCTCGATGATTCCTCTGACGGCAATCGCTACCGTACGCGAAATCACTGGACCGGACTCGATCGAACGTTTCAATCTGTTCCCCTCTGCGCGATTGTTCGGTGGGCCAGCGCCCGGCTACAGCTCGGGCCAAGCACTGGCAGCCATGGAAGATCTGGCCACGAAAGTGCTTCCCGACGGTTACTCGCTGGCGTGGTCAGGCGAGTCGTATCAGGAGAAAACCAGCGGCCAAAACACGCTCGGCATCTTCGGGCTCGCCGTGCTCATGGTGTTCCTGATTCTCGCTGCGCAGTACGAAAGGATCAGCTTGCCGTTCGCCGTGATACTTGCAGTGCCGTTCGCGGTGTTCGGCGCGTTTCTCGCGGTGTGGCTGCGCGGCCTCTACAACGATCTGTACCTGCAGATCGGGCTCGTCACGCTCGTGGGGCTTGCGGCAAAAAATGCGATTCTGATCGTCGAATTTGCGTCGCACATGAACCGGGAGGAGGGCAAATCGCTGACAGAAGCGGCGATCGAGGCGGCACGCCTGCGCTTCCGGCCCATCGTCATGACTTCGCTGGCGTTCATCCTGGGCGTGTTGCCACTGGCGCTCTCGACGGGTGCAGGCGCCGGCAGCCGTCACTCGATCGGCACTGGCGTGATAGGTGGCATGCTCGCCGCCACATTCGTCGCGGTGCTGTTCATTCCATCGTTCTTCATCTGGACTTCGCGCATCGGTGATGTCGTGCGCCGCCGTTTTGGCGGAGGCCGCGCGTCGCCACGGCCTTAGAAGGGGCGAATCATGACCGCCGAGTTTGCCGAGATTCGCGAAGCCGTCGCGCGCCTCTGCGCCGACTTCCCGGGACGCTATTGGCGTGAACGAGATCGGGTCCGGGCGTATCCGAAGGAGTTCGTCGACGCACTGGCTGATTCCGGTTTCCTTGCGGTGCTGATCCCAGAGGAATACGGCGGGTCGGGGCTGGGTGTTCGGGCCGCGAGCGCCGTGCTCGAGGAAGTACATCGCTCCGGCTGTAACGGTGCCGCGTGTCACGCGCAGATGTACACGATGGGCACGCTGTTGAAGCACGGCAGCGACGCGCAGAAACGCCAATACTTGCCGCAGATCGCTTCGGGTGGGCTGCGGCTGCAGGCGTTCGGCGTCACGGAGCCTACGAGTGGCACCGATACGACGCGCATTCGCACAACGGCCGTGCGCGATGGTGACTTCTACCGCGTTAGCGGCCAAAAGGTATTCATCTCACGCACCGAGCACTCGGATCTCATGCTGCTGCTCGCGCGTACGACGCCGCGCGATCGGGTGGCGAAGCCAACGGACGGGATGTCCGTGTTCATCGTCGACTTGCGCACTGCCGTCGGCAATGGCCTCACGATCAAGCCTCTTGCGACGATGATGAATCACGCGACGACGGAGCTCTTCTTCGACAACCTCGCGGTGCCGGCAGAGAACCTCGTGGGACTGGAGGGCAAGGGCTTCGGCTACATACTGGACAGCATGAACGTCGAACGCATCCTGATCGCTTCCGAGTGTATCGGCGATGCGCGCTGGTTCATCGCGAAGGCCACGGCATACGCAACGGAGCGGCAGGTATTCGGTCGGCCAATCGGCCAGAACCAGGGCATCCAGTTTCCGATCGCGCGCTCCTACGCGCAAACCGAGGCTGCGGCGCTAATGGTGCAGAAAGCGGCCGCATTGTTCGACGGAGGCGAGAAGTGCGGCGCCGAAGCCAACATGGCCAAGATGCTCGCCGCCGACGCATCGAAGGAAGCCGCCGACGTCTGCGTCCAGACACACGGCGGTTACGGTTTCGCGGAGGAATACGACGTCGAGCGCAAGTTCCGCGAGACGCGCCTCTACCAGGTTGCGCCCGTCTCCACGAACCTGATCCTCTCCTACATCGGCACGCACGTCCTCGGCATGCCGAAATCCTTTTAGAAGAAGCACCCCACGCCGCCGTGCACCGCGCCGGAGTGTGACCAACCTAATTCGCAGAGCACGGCGTGGGATTGCGCTTCGAAGCGTCCCGTTCGCGTTTGAACTGCACCGTGCGTACCCAGTGCCCCGTCAGGTACTTCGGATCAGCGACGAACAGCTGCACCACGAGGTACTGGTTGCCGTCGTCCTCGACGACGAGGTTGTAGTACTCCGTCATGAAGGCGTTCTCGCTGAACGGCACACCGTTCTTGCGCAGATATCCGGCACGCAGATTGCTCGTGTCGACGCGCAGCACGCCCGCGCGCTTGATTTGCCCAAGCGACGTCGGCCCCGGGTAGAACTGCTCCGTCGTGCCAGAAAACTGCCACGAGGCGTTCGACCACCCCTGCCAGCTGCGCGCGCCTTGCGCGTCGCGCTGGTTGAAATGGAACAGCCGCGTCTGCATGCCCGTATCGATGTCGAGCTTCAGCGTGTTGTCGTCCTGCCAGCTGATTTGCAGGCGACTCGGCAGCCGCATGATCGAAGGCGCCGAGTAGCCTTTGCATTCCTCACCCGCCGCCTGGTCGCGCGCTGGATCCCAACCGTCGGCCGCGCGCTTGCCTTCCGCATTCAGCGGGATGTACGAGTAGTCGCCCTTCGCGGGCGTGATCATGCGGTACACCCAGTCGTCGGTGATCAACGAAACCCAGTTACCGACAATGTCGATGGGTGCGCCCGCGCGCGGAGCAGGGGGCGGCCGTGGCGTCGTCGCACGTTGAGCTTGTGCTTGTGTGTGGTGGGACGGAACGACGCAGGCAGCGAGCGCCGCGCTCAACATGACTCCGAGTGTCTTCGTTCGCGTGATCACTTCGGGTGTTCCTTCAGACTGCGATACACGGCTGTAATGAACATGTCCGTGGTCCAGGGACCCGTTTTTGTGCCGAAGCGGCCTTCGTAGCCGAACGTAGGCCGTTTCTCGAGGACTTGTTGCAACGTGAGGCCCTGATCGATCAGAGCCTTCGTCTGGTCGCGGATGATCGTCAGCATGTCGCGGTAGTAGCCGACGTCTGCCGAATCCCCGAGACGGCCATGCGCGGGCACGATCATCGTGCCGCCCTCAGTGCGGAACTCCGGGATGGCGAGCTTCAGGATCGTGTTCAGCGCGGCAAGCACGCCGTTGATGCTGCCACCGGAGTCCACGTCGATGATCGGAAAGGTGTCGAGATTGAGCACGTCGCCGGCCGCAATGACGTCCGCGCTGCGAAAGTAGACGAAGCTGTCACCGTCCGTTACCGCGTTCGGAATATGGATGATCTGCACGCCTTCGTCATTGAAGAACGTGCTGATCTTATAGTCCGCCGTGAAGTAGGTTTCGGTCGGCAGGGCTTCGAACGGCATGCCGCGGGCTTGCATGCGATTCAGCACGTTCTCATGCGCGAGCACGGCCGCGCCGTTCGATGAGTCAGCGATCGTGCCGGCCACGTTGCCGCCGGTGTAGGTGGTGCCCGCGGCCGCAATCTTCTCGTTGCCGCCGACCGACGGCGGCAGCGAGTTCGTGTCGATGATGTAGCGGATCGGCTTCGGCGGTGCGTGCGTATTCACCGGGAAGCGCGACCGCGTCTCCGCGCCGCCGCGCGCCGGCGTCAGCACGTCGAGAAAACCAAACGCGTTCAGCTGCGCCTGCAGATCTTGTACAGCGGCCAGAACGCGCGGGGTCGACTGCGCATTGCCGGAGTTCACGAGCATAACGCCGTCCGGGCCCACCGACGCGGTGATGTTCGTGCCGGCGCCGACTAGCATCCAGATGTTCTTGCGGACCGGCCACCAGTGCACCTCGGCCGTCGCCTCGGCGGCACGCGCTGCGGCTCTTTGAGTCTGCGCGGAGGCTGGTGTGCTCCAAACGGTTGCGGCCAAGCAGGCCGTTGCGGTCGCGGCGCATGCGGCGGCTCGGTGGCGCGTTTTGCGGCGCGTCGTCGTCGGTGCCATGGCTAGTGGTCCCGGCGCGGTGCTTGCCGTGCCGTCGTGCGTTCTTCGCGCTCGAGCTTCTGGCGATACTCGGGGTACATCGTCTCCGCGCCGTCGAAGTACAGCGAGCGCGGCAAGCCGTAGTAATCGGAGAAGCTGTAGATCTGATCGTTCTTACCCGGTAGCCAATTCGGCACGACGCCGTCCGGGCGTACGACCTCGGTGACGACCGTGCATGGATACGGCGGCACCTGTTGCGCTAGATTCAGTCGGTACTCAGTACTGCGAATCAGCGGCTCGGTCAGATACACGGGATCGGAGGCAACGGTGACCCAGGTCAGGTAATCCTGGTTGTCGAACCGGCGGCGCATCAGGTATTCGGTCATGGTGGTCTTGTCGCTCTGCGGCACGCCGTTGCGCCTGAAGTAGTCCTCTTTCAGGTGCGTAGTCTTCACGCGCAGACGATCACCTTCCCATGTTCCGGTGGAAAACCCGCCCCAGGTATGCGCTGCGTACTCGGGCGGATGCGGTCGGCCGTCCATGTAGATCGGCGTGTTCGTCGAGCGTAACCACTCGGTCTGAAACGCGATGATCTGGCGCGAAGCGGGATCGATCTCCTTCCACATGCGGAGGTTCGAGGGGCCCCGCTTGATGTACACGCCGGAGTGCGGTCGGCACTGCCATTCTGGCAACGACTGGATCGATGCGTCCCAGACTTCGGCGCGCCTGATCGCCTCGCGGCTCAATGGGATGCCGACGTATTCGCCGAGATGCGGGTTGTCGCTGTTGTCTTGCGAAAGGACGACCGGCCATTCGCCGCTGAAGTCCATCTGAGCTGCCGCTGTGTCGCACAGGCTGGCCGCGACCAGGGTGATGGCGGCGAGTGCCGTTAGGTGAAGCGCGTTCATAGTTGTGCTCCAACGAGCCGAGCGGCGTCGCTGCGTGCGACGCACGTTGGCACGGTGGACATTTCCCCCCCTTCCGTCAGCGGTTGGCTGAGCAACGCACTGTCGGTTTCATGGTAGCCGCGGCCTATTGACCCAGCAAGCAAGTCACGAGTGGTGGACGTGGCTGATCGCAATCGCTTGACCCGCCGTCGGCGGGAGTTCGCCCATGCGCACCGATTCGACATAGCCAGATCGTGGTGCCGGCGATACCTGTGGGATCTTGCCCACAATTCACTTGTCGGGGAAAAGTGGGCAGGGGAGGAATTGATTTGGATCCTTATCCGGCGTATCTTGCGGCGCCTGAAAAGTAGAACAAAAGCAGTTAGTCGGTCGGGGGTTCTCGGGGTGGTTCAAAACTCGGCGGATTCTCTCCTCGCGGAGATCGAATCGTTCTGTCGCCGCACCGGGATTGCGGAGTCGACCTTCGGCCGGCAGGCAGTAAACGACGGCAAGCTCTGCGTTAGGCTGCGTAATGGTAAAGACGTCACCCTCGAGACCGCGGCCAAGATCCTCGGCTACATCGAGGTTCAGGCGCGACCGTCACCGCCAACGCTGAACGGCACTGAACACCACGGGCAGAGCAATAAAAAGGGCACTACAACGATGAGCGGCGATACCAAGCGCAAAGTGGCGAAGAAGAATTCCCAACCGGCCGACGGCTCAGCTGATCGGCCGTTTCGTTTTTATGACAACCGGCAAAAGTATCTGGCGTTCGTAAACACCACCAACGAGAAGTGGAAGGTTGCGCAGCGCGCCACGCGTGAGCTCGCGCTGCTGAAGCCGAATCCGCCCGCGCTGCGTGTGTTCGACGCTGGCATGGGCGACGCCACCGTTCTGTCGCACATCATGCGTGCGATGCACAAGAGCCACCCGACCATGCCGTTCCTGATCGTCGGCAAGGAGATCAGCCTCGAGGACGTTCGCCTGTCGCTCGAGAAGCTGCCTGATCGCCTCGTCGAGCATCCGGCCAGCGTTATCGTGATCACGAACCTGTACTACGCCGAAGCTCCGTGGCTGCGGCCGCGCGACGTGCAAATGGCCGCCGCGCTGAACTGGCGCGAAGTCGCGCTTGAAGGCGGCTCAGCCTATGAGTACGGCGAGCAGCTGCGCTCGCTCGATGAGTTCCTGGTCGACGGGTGGCAGGTCAAGTCGAGCGAGAAGACCGGCAACCCGATGTACGTGCGCCCGTCCGTGCTCGTGATCTACCGCAAGGACCATTCGTTCCTTCTCGACAGCGTGATTCCGAAGCCCGGCCAGTTCAGCGGCAACTACGATCTGGTGCTGGCATCGCAGCCGTGGCGTGCGCGCATGAGCGCCGAGTTCAAAGCCAAGAAGGTGCTGGGCCCGCTGGTGCGCAGCTTGGGCGCGTCTGGGCGTTTGCTCGCCGTGCAGTCGTGCGGTAACGACCCTGCGCTCGAGATGGTCAACGAGATCTGGCCCGACGAGGAGCCGTTCAAGGTCAACCGCCACGAGCTCATCAAGACGCTGCGCGCCGAGCTTGGCCGCGACGCGCGGAACTTCAACTTCGTTTCGGGCTCCGATGCGAAGTCGATCTTCCGGTACGAGATGCACACTCTCCCGAGCGAAGTGTCGCAGAGCATCGGCACATCGACGCTGTTCGCCGCGTGGAATGCTGCGAGTTACGTCGCCCAGATCGAGGACGAGCGCATCGAGAACGCCATGCGTGCGGGTGACCAATACCTCCAGGGCACGGCAAAGGTTCTGAAAAAGCACAAAGGATTGTGGTTCAACGACGAGAGTTTCGTCGTATCCCGGAAATCGTAGGCGCGCGCCGAGATCACGATGACCAACGACGAACTGAAGAAGCACATAGCCGCGTTCATGCGCGACTATTCGATCGAGATCACGCCGCACGACGCGGCGAAGCTCGATGCGATCCGTGCCGAACTCGCGCCGGGCACGGTCGTGTACGTCGCGCATCCGCCGGGTGTGCCGATCGATGACATCGTGACGTTGGCGGGGCAGGTGCAGAAGCTCGGTTTGAAGGCTACGCCGCACGTCATCGCCCGCAAGCTCGAGAGCAAAGATCAGCTCGAGCGCGCGCTCGCACGGTGCCAGGAACTCGGCATCCACAACGCCCTGTGCGTGGCGGGTGACATCACGGCCGACAAGCCTGCGTTCAATAGCAGCCTCGAGGTGCTCCAGACCGGCTTGCTCGCAAAGTACGGCTTCCGCCAAGTCGGTGTCGCGGGGCACCCTGAGGGCAGCAAGGCCATCGGCGAGGAGCGCGTAGAGCAGGCGCTGCGCGGCAAAGCGGCGTTCGCCGCCACGGCCGGGTTCAACATGTATTTCGCCACGCAGTTTGGCTTCGAGCCGCAGCCCTTTATCGACTGGGAAGCTGCCACGAACGCGAAGGGCATCACGCTGCCGATCCACGTTGGCATGCCAGGCCCGGCAAAGCTGACCCAGCTCGCCAAGTTCGCAATGCTTTGCGGTGTGGGTGCTTCGATGCGTATGCTTACGACCCGCACGAGTGCGATGGCGAGTCTCCTGAGCGCGCAGGCCCCTGACGATATGGTGACGGCGCTGGCGAAGTATCGGGGGAACAACCCGCAATCGCGATTCCAGAAGATGCATTTCTTCGCCTTCGGCGGTGTCGTCAAGACGGCGCGTTGGGCGAACGCTGTGATCTCAGGCCGGTTCGTCTTGAACAGCCAGGCAACTGGTTTCAAGGTTGAAGACGTCAACTGATTCTTTTTTTGATCGTTCGAAAAACACTAGGGTAGGGAAATATGAGCAAGTCATATCTGTTTACGTCCGAGTCCGTGGGCGAGGGCCATCCGGACAAAATGGCGGATCAAATCTCGGACGCGATCCTCGACGCGATCCTGGCGCAGGAGCCGAAGAGCCGCGTGGCCTGCGAGACGATGACGAAGACCGGCATGGTCATCGTGGCCGGCGAGATCACGACGAACGCCGTGATCGAAGTCGAGCACATCGTGCGCGGCGTCGTTCTCGACATCGGCTACGATCATTCCGACAAGGGTTTCGACGGCACCACGTGCGCTGTCTTGAACGCACTCGGTAAGCAGTCCCAGGACATCGCTCAGGGCGTCGACCGTAAGGCNNGCTCCGATCATCTACTCCCACCGGCTCGTGGAGCGGCAGGCGAAGGTGCGTAAGAACGGCAAACTGCCGTGGCTGCGCCCGGACGCGAAGAGTCAGTGCACGTTCCGTTACGAGAACGACAAGCCGGTCGGTATCGAGGCGGTCGTTCTGTCGACGCAGCACGCCCCCGAGATCAAGCTCAAGGCGCTGCAAGAGGCCGTGATGGAAGAGATCATCAAGCCCGTGCTGCCGAAGAAGTGGATCGACAAGAAGACCAAGTTCCACATCAACCCGACCGGCCGTTTCGTGATCGGTGGTCCGATGGGCGACTGCGGTCTCACCGGCCGTAAGATCATCGTCGACACCTACGGCGGCTTCGCCCGCCACGGTGGTGGCGCGTTCTCGGGCAAGGATCCGTCGAAGGTGGACCGTTCGGCCGCGTATGCCGCTCGCTATGTCGCGAAGAACGTGGTCGCGGCCGGGCTCGCGGATCGCTGCGAAGTGCAGGTGTCCTACGCGATCGGCGTCGCGAAGCCGACGTCCGTGACGGTCGAGACCTTCGGCACGAACAAGGTGCCCGAGCAGAAGATCATCAAGGCCGTCAGCGAGACGTTCGACCTGCGTCCGTACGGCATCGTGAAGATGCTGGATCTGCTGAAGCCGATCTATCGTGCGACGGCTTCGTACGGCCACTTCGGCCGCGACGAGTTCAGCTGGGAAAAGACGGACCGCGCTGCTGCGCTGAAGTCGGCGGCGAAGTAAGTCGACTATGAACGGCGCCTCGCTCCGGCGAGGCGCCGTTTGTTTCGATCTCGATCGCTAATGCAAGGGTAAGGGAAGAATGTCAGCGCTCATTTGCGGGTCCGTGGCCTATGACAACATCATGGTCTTCGAGGACTCGTTCAAGAACCACATTCTCCCCGACAAGATCCACATGTTGAACGTGGCGTTTCTCGTGCCGACGCTGCGGCGCGAGTTCGGTGGTTGTGCGACAAACATCGCCTACAACCTGAAGCTGCTCGGCGAGGAACCCTTGCCGATGGCGACCGTCGGCCAGGACTACGAACCGTATCGTAAGCGGCTCAAAGAGCTCGGAATCAAGCAGACGTACATCCGTCAGCTCGACAAGGCGTTTACGGCGCAAGCCTTCATCACAACGGATCTCGCGTCGAACCAGATCATCGCGTTTCATCCGGGCGCGATGAACTTCTCGGAGAAGAACAAAGTCTCCGATGCCAAAGGGGCTAAGATCGGCATGGTGTCGCCCGACGGCCGCACCGGCATGATCAAGCACGCCGAACAGTTCGCGAAGAAGAAGATCCCGTTCATCTTCGATCCCGGCCAGGGTTTGCCGATGTTCGATGGCGACGACCTGCGCCACTTCATCGACCTCGCCACGTGGGTTACTGTCAACGACTACGAGTGGGAGTTGTTGAAGGACCGCACGGGTTGGAGTGAATCCGACATCGTCTCGCGCGTCGATGCGCTGATCGTCACGCTCGGCGGCAAAGGCTCCGTGATCTACACGAAGGAGAAGAAATACGAGATTCCTTCGGTCAAGCCGAAGTCAGTGCAGGATCCCACGGGGTGCGGCGACGCTTATCGCGCCGGCCTTCTGTACGGCCTGCTGAACGACCTCGGCTGGCAGACCACGGGTCGCATCGCGAGCCTCATGGGTTCGATCAAGATCGAGCATCAGGGGCCGCAGAACCACAAGTTCACGCTTTCGCAATTCAAGAAACGTTACAAGGCCGCGTTCGGCCAAAGTCTGTAATCGGAAACCCCAGGAGAGATAAATGGCTAAGGCCAAGAACGACTACCTCGTCAAAGACATCGGTTTGGCAGAATACGGCCGCGCGGAGATGGAACTCGCCGAGTTCGAAATGCCCGGCCTCATGGCGACGCGTAAAGAGTACGGTCCGAAGCAGCCCCTGAAGGGCGCGCGGATCACGGGTTCGCTGCACATGACCATCCAGACGGCCGTGTTGATCGAGACGCTCCAAGCACTCGGCGCCAAGGTACGTTGGGCGAGCTGCAATGTGTTCTCGACGCAGGACCACGCGGCTGCCGCGATCGCCGCACGCGGAACCCCGGTGTTCGCCTACAAGGGCGAATCGCTCGAGGAGTATTGGGACTACATCGACCGCACCTTGGATTGGGGCAACAGCGAAGGCCCGAACATGATCCTCGATGACGGCGGCCACGCGACGATGCTCGTGCACAAGGGCACCGAGTACGAGGCGCACGGCGAGGTGCCGCCGCCCCACGAGAGCAACT
>PMCP01000164.1 GCA_003155415.1 Gammaproteobacteria bacterium
TGGCCTCCAGCTACGCACTGGCGCGGGCCATCGATCGCATCCGCTGAGTTTGGGTGCTGCCGCTCAAGCCAGCGAGACCATCGGCGATAGCGCTTTTGCGGCATTTGGCCTGTGTGCGCAAATAGCCAACACCGCCTGCCCGCACTATGATTGGGCGGGGGAGCGCTTAAGGCTCCAGCCGCACAGCCTCGAGGGGAAAGGCCATGCAGAAATTGGTGCACAGCTATCTGAAGGCGCTCGAAGCGGGCGATGTCAACAAGGCCGCGGCGCTGTTCATTCCCGACGGGTGGGTGCAATCGCCATTCCTCGGTCGCATGCCGGTCAAGCAATTCGTCAAGAAAGTCGCCGACTCTTCGACTGGCACGCGGCTCACCGTGCACGATGTGCTGGTGAGCGCCGAAGGGCACCTGCGCGCCGTGGCTTATTACAACTACGACTGGCGGTTGAAGGACGGCGCGCGCGTCTCCTTCGATTGCGCCGATGTCTTCAACTTCGATCCGAGCACCGGGCACATCCAATCGATTGTGCTGGTCTACGACACGCATCCGGTGCGTGGCGTGGTCGAACACCAGTATCCTTGATGCGCTTGCGTGCGAGCCGCGCCGCGCGAGCCGCGGTACTCACGATTGCAACGCTGGCGGTGCTGGCCAGCGCGCCGATGGTCGCCGCGCATGACGATTCGCCGCTCAAGCCTCCGCCAGCACCGCCGGACGGTGCGATCGCGATCAAGGCCGGGCGCCTGCTCGATGTGCGCACCGGGCAGTACCGGCGCGACGTCTACGTCACGATCGAGCGCCAGCACATCACTGCGATCGGCACGAGTGCGCCGGCCGGGGCGCGCCTCATCGACCTGTCGGACAAGGTCGTCCTGCCGGGCATCATCGACGTGCACGTGCACGTGGGCGATGACCTGTTCGACCATTCGGCCTCGATCCGCATGCGCGTTTCCGCGGCGCAGTCGGCGCTCAACGGTGCATACAAGGTGCACCAGTACCTGCTGCGTGGCGTCACGACGCTGCGCGATGCAGGCGAGACCAACGTCTACTATCCGCAGTTCGCGCTGCGCGACAGCATCGCCTCGGGGCTGGTCGAGGGGCCGCGCATGCTGTGCGCCGGCATGCTGATCTCCATGTCCGGCGGCCACAGCGACGATGACACGACCGCGGTCGATTTCGGGATGCCGAAACGCCCGAACATCGCCGACACCGTCGATGAGCTGCGGATCGCCGTGCGCCGCGATCTCAAGTACGGTGCCGACTGGATCAAGCTGATGGCCAGCGGCGGCATCGTCGACCTGTACAGCGATTTCCGCGCGCAGGAACTCAGCGAAGAGCAAATGGCCGCGGCGGTCGAGCTCGCGCATCGCGCCGGCCGTCGCGTCATGGCGCACGCGGAAGGCGCGACTGGCATTCGAGCCGCGGTGCGCGCCGGCGTCGATTCGATCGAGCATGGCACGATGCTGGACGAAGAAAGCGCGACGATGATGGCGGCGAAAGGCACCTGGCTCGTGCCGACGTTGGCCACATTCCAGGTCGGCATCGAGCCCGGCAGCGGCTACGGAATGGACGACAAGATGCTGCGCAAGGCGCGCGACATCCTGCAATACCAGCAGCCGGCGTTCGCGCTCGCATTGAAGCATCACCTGAACATCGCCTTCGGCGACGACGACGAACCGGACCGCGTCGCCCCGGAGTTCGCGGCGCTGGTCAAGGGCGGCATGACACCGCTCGCGGCGATTCAGGCCGCCACGATCAATGGCGCGCGCCTGCTCGGGCTCGAGACCGAAACCGGCGCAATCGAAACGGGCAAGTTGGCCGATATCATTGCCGTCGACGGCGATCCGCTCGCCGATATCGGCGCGATGAAGCAGGTGGAATTCGTCATGGCGGCTGGTCGTGTCGTCAAGCAATCCCAGTAAGGAATCACGATGAGACGGATCGGCACCCCCATCTTCGCGCTGCTCGCGCTGGCGCTGCTCGGCCCGATGACGACTACCGCGTTTGCTGCGGCTGCGACTTCGCCCGTCGCGCAGGCGCGCACCGCGAACGAACTCAAGGCCCGCGAGATCTTCGCGCGCGTCATCGCCTTCAAGACCTCGATCGGCCTCGGCCAGGTGCCGGAGATGGCCCAGTATCTCGCCGGCGAATTTCGCGCCGCCGGTTTTCCAGAAGCCGACGTCCGGTGGTTTCCGCTGGGCGAAACCGGATCGCTCCTGGTGCGCTACCGCGGCGATGGCACCGGCGGCAAGCCAATCCTGATGCTCTCGCACATGGATGTCGTCACCGCNNAAACGCGAGGACTGGGTGCGTGACCCGTTCACGCTGACCGAAGAGAACGGATTTTTCTACGGCCGCGGCACCTTCGATATCAAGGAGAGCCTGGTCTGCATCGTCTCAACGCTGTTGCGTCTGAAGCACGAAGGTTTCGTGCCACGCCGCGACCTGGTGCTGCTGTTGACGGGCGATGAAGAAACGACGATGGATACCATGCGCGACATGATGGCGAGGCACCATGACCTGCTCGACGCCGACTTCGCGCTCAATCCCGATTCCGGCTCCGCCGACCTGGATGAGACGACGGGCAAGCCCATCATCTATGGCTTCGAGACTGCCGAGAAGACATTTGCGAACTACACGCTGACGGTGCACAACCCGGGTGGCCACAGCGCCGAGCCGCGCGCGGACAACGCGATCTACGAATTGGCGGCGGCACTGCAAAAGGTACAGGCCTATCATTTTCCGGTGATGTCGAATGAGACGACGCGCGCGTTCTTTGCCGGCAGTGCAGCGCTGGCGCCGACGCCGCTTGGCACGGCGATGCGTGATTTTGCGGCTGACCCGGCCAATGCGGCGGCCGCGCAGGTCCTGTCGAATGATTCGCACTATGTCGGCATGCTGCGTACGACCTGTGTGGCAACGATGCTGCAGGGCGGCCACGCCGAGAATGCCCTGCCCGAAACGGCGACGGCGAACATCAATTGCCGCATTTTCCCTGGCGTCGATCCGATGGCCGTCCAGCACACGCTGGGGCAGGTGGTTCCGACCGGTGTCGAAGTCGCCATGGCGGGCACTCCGTTCTGGAGTGACCCATCGCCGCTNNCGGCCCGATGTCATCGATGCGATCAAGCGCACCGTGCACACGTTGCATCCCGGTATTCCAGTCGTGCCGCGCCAGGATTCCGGTGCGAGCGAGAACATCGTGACGCGCGGGGCCGGCATTCCGACGTACGGCACTTTCGAGTCGTTCATCAAGCCGAGCGACTATTTCGCGCATGGGCTGAACGAGCGTGAGCCGGTGGCGTCGTTTTACGAGGGGCTGCAGTTCTGGTACTTATTGTTGAACGATCTCGCGGGACCGAAGACCGGAAAATAGAATGCCGAGAGGGCGAGAGCGCGAGAGGACTTTCAAGTCGCTCCCCGTAACTCGCTTTGTTGAAAGCCCTCTCGCGCTCTCGCCCAGTCGGAGTGTTCTTTTTTCGCTCTCCGATTCCGGGTAGAGCCCTTCGACAGTCGTAGTTTGACGAGGGCATGGGCAAGCGCGGCGCACGGCTCGTGCGCGGCCACCTCGGTTTCCCCAACCGCCAACGCCGTGCTGCCCCGTACGAGTCATTTCCAGGAAGGGGCATAGGGGCCTTTCCACAAAGCGAGTTACGGGGAGCGACTGGAAAGCCCCTTTGCCCCTTCCTAAAGCCTCTTGTGCAGGGCAGCAAGGCGTTGACTTGAACAACCGCGGTACCTAGAATCGCCGGCCTTTGCTGGTCCGGCCATGGGTTCGCCGGGCTGCAA
>PMCP01000057.1:0-5116 GCA_003155415.1 Gammaproteobacteria bacterium
GACCCGATTTCCGGCGTGTCCCGGGACGACCCCTCGACAAGCCCGCCGCAGCGCCGCCGGGACGGAAACGAAGGGTCCAACGCACGACGTTGCGCGGCGACCTCGGACAGGAAGAGTCGCGCGTTAGGGGTTGAAGAGAGCAGCGACGACGCGTCGCCGTTCCTGCACCAGCACGTTGAACGTGCGGCACGCGGCCGGCGTGCTCATGATCTCGAGACCTACGCGCTGCTCCGCGAGCGCTGCCATGAGCTCGACGTCGGGTAGGAACTTGTCGGTGCCCGTGCCGAGCAGCACGATCGTCGGTGCAAACGCGAGCGCGGGGGCAAGATCCTCGACCGTGAGCGCGGTGAGCGCTGCCGTCGTCCAGCTCTCGACGATCTCGTCAGCGCTGACGATGACGTTGCCCGCGACCCAACGCTCGCCGATGCGTACTCGGCCCGGTTCCCAGGCGCGGATGATGTGCTGCGTTCCACTGTCGCGCGTCAGTTGCATGATTCAATGGTAGTATTTGCGCCGCCGAACTGCACGACCGCCCGCCGATGGAACCCAATCAAATCGCTCCCGCTATCCTCGCTCTTAAAGAGCGATCGGCCGGTCTGCGGAGGTATCTTTGACTATGACGCGAAGCGCGAGCGTCTCGAAGAAGTCAATCGCGAGCTCGAAGACCCCAAGGTCTGGTCGGATTCCGAGCGCGCGCAAAATCTAGGTCGCGAACGCTCGGAGCTCGAAGCCGTCGTCGGCATGCTGGGCCGCGTCGACAAGACGCTCGACGAAGCGGCAGAGCTCGCCGAGCTTGCGCGCGAGGAAGCCGACGCGAGCACGCTGAGCGACGTGGTCGGCCAGGTGCAGGGCATCGAGCGAGAGATCGAGACTCTCGAGTTCCGTCGCATGTTCTCCGGCAAGATGGACGCACACAACGCGTTCCTCGACGTGCAAGCGGGCTCCGGCGGCACTGAAGCGCAGGACTGGGCCGAAATGCTGCTTCGCATGTACCTGCGATGGGCCGAAAAACACGGCTACACGGTGGACGTGCTCGAGCAGTCGGCAGGCGAAGTCGCGGGCATCAAGAGCGCCACGATTCACGTGAGCGGCGAGTACGCGTTTGGCTGGTTGCGCACGGAGACCGGCGTGCACCGGCTCGTGCGCANNAGCACGTGAACAAGACCGAGTCGGCGATCCGCATCACGCACATTCCGACCGGTATCGTCGTGCAATGCCAGAACGAACGCTCGCAGCACAAGAACCGTGCGACGGCCATGAACCAGATGCGCGCGAAGCTGTACGAGCACGAAGAGCAGAAGCGCCGCGCGGAGGCGCAGATCATCGAGGATAACAAGGCCGACATCGGGTGGGGCAGCCAGATCCGCTCCTACGTGCTCGACCAGTCGCGCATCAAAGATCTGCGCACGAATTTCGAGACGAGCCGACCGCAACCGGTGCTCGACGGCGATCTCGACGACTTTTTGCAGGAGAGCCTGAAGCAAGGGCTCTAAGAGAGAAAGAATGACGGACAGCGACGGCCAAGAGAACCGGTTGATCGCGGAGCGGCGCGCGAAGCTCGCGCGCATCCGCGAGACGGGCAATGCCTATCCGAATGATTTTCGCCGCGACTCGCTCGCGGCGGAGTTGCTCGCGGCGTATCAGTCGCACACGGCCGAGTCGCTCGTGGCCACACCGGTCGAGGTGCGCGTCGCCGGGCGCCTCATGGTCAAGCGCGTCATGGGCGGCACGAGCTTCGTGAAGCTGCAGGACCGTTCGGGCCAGATTCAGCTCATGTTGAAACGTGATCGGCTCACGGAGCCCGTCTACGCCGACTTCAAGAAGTGGGATTTGGGCGACATCGTCGCGGCGCGCGGCGAGCTGATCAAGACGAAGACCGGCGAGCTGTCGCTCGACGCAGTCGAGATCCGCCTGTTGTCGAAGTCGTTGCGGCCGCTGCCCGAGAAGTGGCACGGCATCACGGATCCGGAAACGAAGCTGCGCCAGCGCTACGTCGACCTGATCATGAGCGAGGAGACGCGCGAAGTGTTTCGCCGTCGCAGCGAGCTCGTGCGGTTCGTGCGCGGCTTTCTCGACGCCCTCGACTTCACCGAGGTCGAGACGCCGATGATGCAGGCGATCCCGGGCGGTGCCACGGCGCGGCCGTTCATCACGCATCACAACGCGTTCGACATCGATCTGTATCTACGCATTGCACCCGAGCTGTACCTCAAGCGCCTGGTCGTCGGCGGTTTCGAGCGCGTGTACGAGCTCTCCCGCGTGTTCCGCAACGAAGGCGTGTCGACGCGGCACAACCCCGAGTTCACGATGCTGGAGCTGTATCAAGCATATGCCGGCCCCCAGGACCTCATAGCGCTGACGGAGAATCTGCTGCGCGGCGCCGCACGCGCGCTCACTGGCAGCGACGTCGTCGAGTATCAAGGCGAGCGCTTCGATCTCGGCCCGCCGTTCGCGCAGGTCACGGTCGAAGCGGCACTCGAGAGCGCGAATCCAGGGCTCAAGGGCCGAGTACGCGACCGTGCCGCGCTCGCCGCGGAGTGCGCTAAGCACGGCATCGAGGTGCACGCGCAATCCGGCGCCGGCCGGCTGCAGTACGATCTGTTCGAGAAGACGGTGGAGTCCACGCTGCGCGGACCCGTGTTCATGACCCAGTATCCGGCCGAGGTGTCGCCCCTTGCGCGCAGCAACGATGCCGATCCGTTCGTGACCGACCGATTCGAGCTCTTCATCGGCGGCCGCGAGCTTGCGAACGGCTTCGCGGAGCTCAACGATCCCGAGGAACAGGCCGCGCGGTTCCACGCGCAGGCGCACGCCAAAGCCGCGGGCGACGAGGAGGCCATGTTCTTCGATGCCGATTACGTGCGCGCGCTCGAGTACGGCATGCCGCCCACCGCGGGCTTAGGTATAGGTATCGACCGGCTCGCCATGCTGCTCACGAACTCGCCGTCGATTCGCGACGTACTACTTTTCCCGCAGCTGAAGCCCGAGGCTTAGCGCCGCGGCACGGCGAACGGTAGCGGTAGCTCGCGCAGCTTCGCGCCCGCGATTGCGAGCGGGCCATCGGCCGCCGCGTGATCGATGACCGCGAGCAGTTCGCAGCCTTCGGCGGTGGGTGCGCTGCGTACGACTTCGCCCACCGCGTCGCCGCTGGCCGCAGTCACCGCTGCGCCAATCGCAAACGCCGCCGCCGCCGCGGAGTAGCGGTGCACGCGACGCTTCACGTCACCTAGGTTGTGCACTCGCGCGACGATTTCCTGGCCCGGATAGCAGCCTTTGTCGAACGCAACCGCGCCGAGCACGTCGAGGTTCAGCATCTGTGCGACGAAACGGTCGACGAGAGGCGGAGTGATCGCCGGTAGCCCCAGCCGAATCTCGGCCAACGCGGCTGCTGCTGGAGTGTTGGCGGGTTCAAGGGCCGCGACTGCAGCGCTCGGGCCCAGCACCTGCCAGTAGCCGGTTCCCACGCACAGCCAGTGCAGCTCGCCGTGTGCGATCACGGTGCCCGGCGCCGCACTCGGCAGAAGCCCGCGCGCCGCGAGCCGGTCCGGGGTCGCGTCCAGCAGCGCCGCCAGCGCGACGTCGTCGGCGAGGCGTAGCGTCACGGCGGAGCGCAGCACGAACATCCGTAAGCGTTTCAGCAGGTCGTCGACGCCGTCGCGCGGCGTCGCGAGCAGCCATCGGTCAGGGAGCGGCCACGCGCGCAGGAGCGCGCGCACGCGGCCACGAGCGTCGAGCCAGCCGGCCAGGGGCGCGCTCGCGGCGGCGCCTGTGACGATCGTCTGGCTCAGTTGCGAATGCAGGAATTTGCCCGCGTCGGCGCCGCGCACCTCGACGCACGTGGATTCGGTGAGCAGACTGAGGGTGGGCATCGCGTCGCTTAGATCGCTGCGGAATGGCGCGCCAATGCGAGCTGGCGTAGTGCGGAGTCTAGGCGTTTCTGGCAAACTTTGCGCATGGTTGATGAGCGCGGACAGGAGCAGGTGGCGGACGACTCCGCGCCAGCCGTTCCATCAGCACAGCCAGCCGTCGCCCCCGCGAATCCCTTGCTTAAGCCCCGCGAAATTGGCGGCCCGAAAGGGCTCGAGCCAACGCGCTATGGCGACTGGGAACGTGCGGGCCGCTGCATCGATTTTTGAGCGGGTTGTCCGTCGGCACGTAAATCTTCAGGAGAGCATTGCACTATGCCAGGCGCTTCGCGGCCGTTGTCGCCGTTTTTGATCTATCGGTGGCAGATCACGATGTTCCTGTCGATCGTGCACCGCGGCACCGGCCTCATGCTATCGCTCGGTGCGGTGGCGCTCTCTGTTTGGCTTCTCGCGCTCGCGAGTGGTCCAGCGGCGTTCGCCGACGCGCAGGCCGTGTACGGAAGCACCTGGTTCAAGCTGCCGCTTGTCGCGTGGACCTTCTGCTTTTGTTTGCACCTGACGAACGGCATTCGGCACCTTTTCTGGGATGCCGGCATCGGCTTCGACCGCAGCACGATCCAAGCCAGCGGGTGGACGGTCGTGCTCGTGACGCTCGTCGCGACCGCGGCGTTTTCCCTGCTAGTCATCGTTTGAGGACCCGCCGATGAGTCTCGTAACACCTCTGAATCGTGTGCTCGGCTTGGGCAACGCGCATGGCGCCGCCGAGCATTGGTGGATGCAGCGGCTTACGGCCGTGGCACTCGTGCCGCTCGCTTTGTGGTTCGCCGTGAGTCTCACCACGCTGCCCGACTTCAGCTATGCCGCCGTGGCGGGGTGGGTGCACCGGCCAGTCACGAGCATCCTTCTGATCCTGTTCGTCGGCGCGGCGGCGTACCACTCGTTCCTCGGGGTGCAGGTCGTGATCGAGGATTACGTGGCGGGCAAAGGCTCGCGCGTGGCCGCGCTGATGGGCTCGGCGTTCGCACACACCGGCCTCACCGTGGCGGCTGTCTTCTCGATTCTGAAAATCGCTTTCGGATCTTAGTAATGACCAAAGAATACGAATTCATCGACCACAGTTACGACGTGGTCGTCATCGGCGCCGGCGGCGCCGGTTTGCGCGCCACTCTCGGCCTCGCCGAGCAAGGGCTCTCCACGGCCTGCGTAAGCAAAGTGTTCCCGACTCGCAGCCACACGGTGGCCGCGCAGGG
>PMCP01000057.1:5146-6483 GCA_003155415.1 Gammaproteobacteria bacterium
CACTACGGCGTTCCGTTCTCACGCACGGAGGATGGACGCATCTACCAGCGGCCGTTCGGCGGCATGACCACGCGGTATGGGCAGGGCACGGCGCAGCGCACGTGCGCCGCTGCGGATCGCACGGGCCACGCGATGCTGCACACGCTGTATCAGCAGTCGCTGAAGCATTCCGCGGAGTTCTTCATCGAGTACTTCGCAATCGATCTGATCATGGAGAACGGCGCCTGCAAGGGCCTCGTCGCTATCGATCTCGCGACCGGGCGGCTGCACCGATTCCGCTCGCAGATGGTGATCCTCGCGACCGGCGGCTATGGCCGCGCCTACTTCTCGTGCACGTCGGCGCACACCTGTACCGGCGACGGTAACGCGATGGTCGCCCGTGCCGGGCTGCCACTCGAGGATCTCGAGTTCGTACAGTTCCACCCCACTGGCATCTATGGTGCCGGCTGTCTGATCACGGAAGGCTCGCGCGGCGAGGGCGGTTACCTCACGAACTCCAACGGCGAGCGCTTCATGGAGCGCTATGCACCGAACGCCAAGGATCTGGCCTCACGCGACGTCGTGAGCCGCTCGATCACGATCGAGATTCGCGAAGGCCGCGGTGTGGGCCAGCACAAGGACCACGTGCACTTGCATCTCGAGCATTTGGGCCGCGAGGTCATCGAGGAGCGGCTGCCCGGCATCTCGGAGACGGCGAAGATCTTCGCCGGTGTCGACGTCACGAAGCAGCCGATCCCGGTGCTGCCGACTGTGCACTACAACATGGGCGGCGTGCCGACGAACTATCACGGCGAAGTCGTGACGAACGACGACAAGGGCGTCGAACGCATCGTGCCGGGTCTCATGGCCGTCGGCGAAGCCGCCTGCGTCTCGGTGCACGGCGCGAATCGACTCGGTTCGAACTCTTTGATCGACCTCGTCGTGTTCGGCCGCGCCGCAGCGAATCGGTGCGGCAAGGTCGTCGAGCGCGGCTCCCGGCCGCGCGCCTTCGCAGCGGGCGCGGGCGATGCAGCCGTCGCGCGCCTCGACACGCTGCGCAACGCGAAGGGCAAGACGCCCACCGCCAAGATCCGGCTCGATATGCAGCGCGTCATGCAGAACCACGCGGCGGTGTTCCGCACCGGCGAGTCGTTGCAGGAAGGCATCGACAAGCTCGAGCAAGTGTTTGCGTCGTTCGCCGACGTCAGCGTCAGCGATCGCTCCCTGATTTGGAACACGGACCTCGTCGAGACGATGGAGCTCGATAACCTGCTGCTGCAGGCCATGGGCACCATCAAGTCGGCGCTGAACCGCCAGGAGAGCCGCGGCGCGCAGGCGCGCGAGGATTTCCCGAATCG
>PMCP01000174.1 GCA_003155415.1 Gammaproteobacteria bacterium
GCCGTCGACCTGCTGACCAAGGCCGCGATCAAGGAGATGATCATCCCGTCGCTGCTGCCGCTGCTCGTGCCGATCATCATCGGCAAGCTGCTTGGCGCCGAAGCGCTCGGCGGTCTGCTCGTCGGCACGATCATCACGGGCATCTTCGTCGCGATCTCGATGACCACCGGCGGCGGTGCGTGGGACAACGNNTCAACCCGTTGATCAAGATCATCAACATCGTCGCGCTGCTCAGCGTTCCGCTGCTGTAAGCACTCGACAGACGTTAGTTGAAACGAGGGCCGGCGGTGGCAACTGCCGGCCCTTTTTCTTTGCCGGCCCTATCGCGAAGCGCATTGCACGTGCGCGCGGCAGCGGAGTAAGGTCACGAGCGAACCGCTGATCGAGAATCCTCTCGCGATGACTGCCACCAAAAAAGCTTCGGGCCTCAAAACCGCGAGACTGCTGCCTGATATGTCCGCAGCGTTCGCCGAGGTATTGAACATCTACCGCGAAGCGATTCCCTCGAGCGAACGCAAGAGCGACGACGTGTTGAGCCGGATGCTCGCGCGCGACGACTACGAATTTCGCATTGCGAGATTGGCAGGCGACGTGGTCGGCTTCACGATCGTGAAGATCTTTCAGCGGTGTGACGCGAGCCTGCTCGAGTATATGGCGGTCGATCACACGAAACGCGGCGGCGGCATCGGCGGTCAGCTCTTTCGTGACGCGTGCAGTGCCGACTCAACCATCGCGCGGTACGTTCTGATCGAAGTCGAAGACGAAGAAGAAATGACGAACCTGTCCGAAGATGCACAGCGCCGACGACGAAAGGCGTTCTACCGCGCGAACGGGTGTCGCGAAGTTGCCGGCCTGTCATATCTGATGCCCACGGTGTCGGCTGAGCGCCCGCCGCGAATGAATTTGCTGACTTATCGACGAGATCTTCCGGCGGCCATCGACAAGACCGAGCTGCGCCGTTGGCTGGAGGCCATTTACGTCGAGGTCTATCGTCAACCGGTGAGCGACGCTCGAATCGAGCAGATGCTGGCGGCGGTACCGAATTCAATTAGTTTGCAGTAGCGGTGTCGACAATGGATCAGAAAGCAAAACGGCAATGGCTCAGTTGGGGACGACGCGGAGCGGTACTTCTAGCCGTGGTCGTTTGCATCGCGATCTTGTTGGGCGTCGTTGCGTTCGCAACTTCCATGCCCGGACACGCAGAAAAGGACGCTTCGCTGACCTACGCTACTTGGGCACTGACCCTGGTCACGCTCTTGTTGGCGCTCGGTGTTCCTTTGACTATCTTGGATTCGAGCAAGAAGGCTCGGGAGCAAGAACAGGACCAGTTCTACGCGCAGCTCGACGGCATGTACCTCGAAATTCAGAAGCTGGTGATCGAACACCCGCACCTCGGTGACCCCACAGCGCTATCGAGCGACGCCGCGAAACCCGAGCACGTAATGCAGTACGACGCCTTCGCCTTCGTCGTTTGGAATTTCATCGAATCGATTTACGACTTCACTCGCAATAGCGAAGATCCTCGGCTGACCGAGACTTGGCAGTGCATCATCGACTACGAAGGCGAGCGGCACGTTCGGTGGTTCGTTCAACCGCAGAACGTTCCAAAATTCAAACCCGCGTTCCGCGAGGGCATGAAGGACAAACTCAGACTCTGGACCGCCAGGCTGCCGCCGGCCTCCACGACCTAGGCTGACACGCCGACCGTCAGTGTGGGAACGGCGACAGCGCCGGCTTACCGCCCGCGGGCAACGGCGTCCGTGCCGTATTGAGGACCATCGAGATCATCGTGTAGTAGCCCATCAGACTCACCGTCTCGACGACTCCCTGCTCGCCGAATCGCTCCACCGCGCGGGCGTAGGTTGCGTCGCTGACGCTCTGATTGCGCTGCAGCTCCATGCAGAAGTCGTAGAGAATCACTTCCTCATCCACCATGCTTTCCGGGCGCCGCCCCTCCACGATAGCTCGCGCGATTTCCGGTGAAAGGCCTTCATCGATCGCCAGCCGAGAGTGCACGCTCCACTCATAGCTCTGTGACCATTGCCGCGCGGTCATGAGGATTACGAACTCGCGCAACCAGCCGGGCAGAATGCTTTCGTAACGCAGGTAGTCGCTGAGTTCACGCGCCCTGCTCATCACCTCCGGGCTGCGGAGCAGCACGATCCAGGGTCCGGTCGGCTGACCCCGTGCCGCCGTGAAATCTGCCAGGGCTTTAGCCTGTTGCTCGGTGAGCTGGTCCTTCGGTATCGGACCCATGCGGTCCTGGGCGTTCGAGTTGGCGGCGCCAAGCCCGATGATCGAGCTAGCGATTGCGATGATCGTAAGTCGATGGTGGTAACGCATCGCAGGATCTCCTTCGCCGATCTGCGGCACGACTCAAGCGTAGCGCATCGACGCCTCTCGCGCCGATTGCGCCCAGCGCCTTCGACTCCCGGTCATCAAACTGCAACGTCTCGGCCAAAGAATGTCCCGGAAAAGAGAGGACAAACACAATGGAAGATGAAGTAGTCGAGATTTCGGACGTCGAGTTCTTGAAATGGGCCGGGGTTCGCCCCGAGCGCTGGGCGCTATTGCCGAGCGAGAAACGAGAAAGCTGGCTGGATCACCTCGTGGCCCGAATGAATGCAGCGTCGAGCCCGCAGCAACGTCGCGCGTGCTGGCGGCTGGCTTCGGTCATCGCATCGGCGGACCATCCTCGCCCGTCCCGCGACCCGCTGTACTCATAGGCGACGCGTCCGCCCCGGCGTTCGAGCCCCTGAGAACGCGCTACTGCAGGATATCGTCCCGCGACCACGCGGTGCCGTCGGCAAACGTGATTCTCAGCAAGTACAGCTGCGTGGGATCGGTGCGGTCGGGGCGCCCTTCGATCGTGATCATGTCGCCCGACTTCACCGAATCGGGCCGCCACCCGTAGCGCAGCAGAGCTACTTTGCTGGTCGCGAAGACCTTGTACTTCTTCGCACCGTCCGCGCCGGCCACGTCCATGTCGATGAACGAGTGCGGGTTGGTGAAGCTCACGTACGACACGACGCCGGTTATCTTCGTAGTGGTGTCGGAATTGAAATTCGCCGTCGAATGGTGCGCGGCCACTGGCCCCGCCAGCGCAAAAAGAATCGAGAGGTAACTTAATCGCCGCATCGTCACAGGCTCCACGACATCAATTGTTGCGCCACGGAATCTTGCTCGTATTGCCGCTCAAGTTCTGCTGCCACAGGTCCTCGCTACAGAAGTATTCGCCGATCTCGACGCCGGCGCGCTGGCGAAAGTAGTTCCGGACCTTGAAAGGCTCGGAGTACGTCTCCGGATCGTCGACTGCGATCTCGTCCTCGAGCATCGTCTTGCCGTCTTTGTCTTGGATCAACCGCAAACGCTCCGTGAGCGTCAACTTAGGCCCGTGCGGCTGATCGATCGTGCCGTCGCGAACCGAGGTGGTGCGGACGACGAGAGTCTCGCCTTCCCAGCGGCCGACGGAGTAACCCATCCATGTGGGGCGAAGACCGGTCGGCGGCAATCGTCCATCGAGGTAGATGCGCCGAGCGTCGTTGTGCAGCTCAAAGATCAACGTCACGCGCTCCGCTGTCTGCACGATCTCGAGTGGGTATTGCGCCACCAGCAGCATCGGGCGCGGCATGATGTACGGCAGGCAACTACGCGCGTTGTCGTACTCCTCCGGCTTCGCGTCCGCACGAACGCGATAGGCGTCGTACACCGCCTGAACCGCCGGGAGCAGCGGCGGCTTTGCCGGCCACGTGCGATTGCGATTGCCGTCGGGTCCGATGGCCGTCGGCATCCATACACCGCTCAGGTCGGCAGATGCCGCGGTGGCGGGCGCCGCGGTCAGCGTCGCGAGACCGAACATCAGGGTTGCGGCCAGCGCCGTCGTTATCAGTCGGCGCCTCACGGCTGTGCTCCTTTGCCCGCGCCCGATTGTGGCCCTTCCACGAGCGTCTGATTGCGACGCTCGAGATCCTCCCGCCACTGGTCGACCAAGCACAGCACCGACCCTTCCGACATTTGTGCGCCCTCCGCCCGCCTGAATCGTTGCGTTACTTTGATCGGCTCCTCGTACATCGTCGGATCGGTGATCGTGATCTCGTCGCTCAACCATTGCGTGCCGTCGCGGGTCGACTGGCTCAGGTGCTCGACCACGCGCATGTCCTCGCTGTGCGGCAACCCGCCATCGTTCAGGATGCTCTCTTTCGTCAGCGCCACCGTCTCGATCACGAGCGTCTTGCCTTCCCAGTGGCCAAGCGAGTGACCGAACCAGGTCGGCCACAGTGGATTCGGCCGAGCGCGGCCGTCCAAGAAGATTCGCCGAACGTCGCCGAGGCGGTCGAAGATCAGCGTCAGTCGCTCCGGTCGTTGCAGAATCTCGATGGGATATGGCGCGGTCGAGAGCGTGTTGCGCGGCGTGCCGTACGGCATGCAGAAACGGGTCGAGTCGAACCGCCGGGGATCGAACGCGGCGAGCGCGGTCTTCGCACGATCGGTCATGCGCAGCGTGGCGGGCGCGAGCGGGTCACGGGCGGCGGCGACTGGAACCCAAATTCCAGAGAAGTCCACAGGCGCTGCCGCGCGCACCGACACGGTCGCGAGCCACAGGGCCACGAGCGCCAGCCCGGCGCATATCGGACGGAGTCGAATGTTCGGCATCGAGACCCACTCCGCAGTCCGAATCGGACGCGACCGATTGTCGATGAATAGCGCCGGGACTTTCAACCGGACGCGGGCCGACAGTCGGCGGCCAACAGCAGCTCCGTCAGATCGTGGTACCGCTGGCAGTCGCGCCCCGTGATCTCGCGAATCCGTTTGATACGCGCATAGAGCGTGTTCGCATGCACGTCGAGCGCGCGCGCCGCCTGCTGCACGTTCATGTCGGCATCCGCAAGCGCACGCAGCGTCTTCACGAGGTCGCCCGCCGATTTCGCGTCCGCCTCCGAAAGCTCGGCTGCCCACGGGGGTAGTGCCGGCTGCACGTAGTCCGCGGCGCGATGCAGCAGAAGCCGACGAATGGGAAGTTGCGAATACAGCACGACGCGGTCCGCGACGGTGGCGAAATCGAGCGCGAGCATGGCTTCGCGCACCGCCTTCGGAATGAACGACGTCGACGGCTGGTCCGTGCTGATGCCGACGAGCACAGCGGGCCCGAGCACCGACAGCGCCGCATGCAGCCGTCCCGCCAGCAACGCCTGTGGCGCAGTCCATCCCGAAATGCGCCGCGTAGCCGAGAACACTCCGGTCACCACGTTGTTGCGGGTACCGATCAGTGTGCGAATCGATTTGTCCACGACACTGGCGACGACCGCATCGACGATGCGCTGCGCACGCGCCGGGCTCTCCATCTCGAGCGGATCACCCGACTGAATCGCGACGACGCAGTACGTTTGCCGCTGCTCGAGATAGCCCGCACGCTTCAGGAGACGCGCCACCCTGCCGTCGGATTCGTCGTAGCCGCTCAACAGGATGCCGAGCAACTCCGAGCGCTGGTCGCCCTCGGCCTCAGCGAGTGAGCGCACGTGCGCCACGTACTCCGCCGCGCACACGGCGCTGATGAAGTTGGTGTACTCGATCGAAAAATCCGCGACGGCGGCGACCACGCGCTCGCTGTTCGACTCCGCGACCGCCGTCGCCGCGTCGCGCACCCAGTGGCTCAAAGTCCGATGGCCACACCGGTATGCGTGCAGCGAGGCTTCGATCGGAAACCGTTGCTCCGCGCGCCTGCGCGCGTGAGCTCGCACGAACTCGAAGGTGCCGACCGCACCGCCTGCCAGCAAACGGATGATCTCGCGCACATGCTCCGCGCCGTGCCGCTCGAGCTCGGGAAGGATCTCGGGATTCGCGGAAGCAGAGAACTCCGAGATCTCGTCGACGATGGCCGTCCGCAGCGCGCGCCCCACTTCGGCCGCAGTGCGCTCGAGCGCCGGCGCGGCGCCGGGAACCACGCCAACGTGGGCCAAATTGGCTAGCGCCTGCGCGAGGCCTCTCGCGTGAAGTGCGTCGTCGACAGAGCGTTGTGGAGTATTCACAGCCATCACGCGATTTGGTCAGCAGTATTGCCAATGGCAAACGCGGGTGCGCTCGCTATCGTGCCAGCGACTCTTCCAATTCAGGAGCAGAGACCATGGCGAAGTATCTATTCATCTATCACGGCGGGAAACACCCCTCCACACAGGCGGACATCAAGAAGACCGCGGACGCCTGGGGCAAATGGTTCGGATCACTGGGCGCGGCGGTCATCGACGGCGGTAACCCCGTCGGCAAGTCGAGCACGGTGCGGCCAGACGGGTCGATCGTCAATGACGGGGGAGCGAATCCCGTCAGCGGCTACAGCCTGATCGAGGCCGCCACTCTGATGGACGCACACACCAAGGCCAAAGGCTGTCCGCTGCTTTCAAACGGCGGGTCAATCGAGATCGCCGAAGCACTCGACATGTAATCAATGTTCGAAAGGAACCCCTATATGAAGCTCTACTACTCCCCGCTATCCACGTTCTCTCACAAAGCCATGCTCGCGTTCCACGAGAAGGGCGTGGCCTTCACGCCCGAGCTCGTCGATCTTGGGTCACAGGACGCCCGTGCCGCGTACGAGAAGATCAATCCCACGGGTAAAGTGCCGTTTCTGTTGATGGATAACGGCTGGCACGTTCCCGAATCGACCTCGATCATCGAGTACCTGGAGGAGGAATTTCCGAACACGCCTCGGTTGATTCCCGCTACTGGCGCGGGCACCGCACGGCAAGTTCGGTTCATGGATCGCATGGCCGACCTGTACTTCAACGAGCCCATCATCGAGCTCCTGCTCCAGCGGATCGGGCTGCGAGCGCAGGACTCCGCGCGCGCCGACCGCGCACGCAATTACGTGCAGATGGCGTACGGGTTCTGGAACACCCGGCTCGCAACGCAGCCGTGGCTGTGCGGCTCGGCATTCACGATGGCCGATTGCGCCGCGATTCCGGCGTTGTTCTACGCGCAGATCGTCGCGCCTTTCGCGGGCCATCCGAACGTGGCGGCTTACTGGCAACGGGCGCAGGAGCGGCCGTCTTACAAACGCATCCGGGCGGAGTTCGAGCCGATCTGGAATGCCAGGATGGCGCAACAACGCGTTGCTTAGTCGGAGGCGGCGCCCCGCCGGAAGGGAATTCGGCGGGGTGCTCAGCCGAGCACGGCGAGTGTCGCGTCGCGAGCGAGCTTGTCCGCGCGCCCGGCGGCCACGCCGAGCGAGCGCAGCAGCCCCGCCCCCATTCGGCGCGCGATCTCGTTTGGCTCCGTGGAAATGCGCTCCTCGAATAGGTGACGCAGCGTGATCACGATGGTACCCATGACGAGCAAGATGCCCGTCTCCACGTCGACGTGATCGAACGCGCCCTCCTCGATGCCGTGCTGCACGACGTCGACGAGCCCGCGATTGATCGGCGCATCGACCATTGTGGCGCCCGTATTGAGACGCCATAGCGTGCGCGCGCTGTCGCGCCGTTCCATCGCAAACCGTACGAACACGCACAGGGCCCGCGCTACTGCCACGGCTGGATCCGAGATGCCCTCGTTGACCTCGTTGACTAACGCCTCCGCCTCGCGGCGTGCGGACGCTGCGATCTCGCGCGCGAACACGTCCTTGTCGGCGAAGTGGTTGTAGAAGCTGCCCTTGGCGACGGCCGCCGCCTCGACGATCTCGTCCACGCTGACGCCATCGACATCGCGATGCGCGAACAGGCTGCGCCCCGCGTTCAGCAGCGCGTCCCGCGTGCGATCGCGGCGCGGGTCGGTTCGGGCTGTGCTACGTTTCGCCATACTCGAGCGACGGCCGATATTGACTAAATCGTACAAGACTGACTAAATAGTCACAATCTATTTTCAATCGTTCGATACAACGCAAAGCGGGGGCTTCGTGAGCACAGGATCCGTGGTCAAGATCAGCAAGCACGGCAACGTAGCCGTGCTGACCGTCAACAATCCGCCCGTCAACACGCTGAGCAGCAAGGTTCGCGAGGAAACCCACGCGGCACTCGACGAGATGGCGCGTTGGCAGGACGTGAAAGCCGCACTGCTCATCTGCGAAGGCCGCACGTTCTTCTCCGGCGCCGACATCAGCGAGTTCTCCGGCCCGCCGCAGGAAGTGCCCTACCGCGAGATGTTCGCACGCATCGAGCAGCTGACGGTGCCAGTCGTCGCCGCCATGCACGGCACCGTCATGGGCGGAGGCCTCGAGATATCGTTGGCCTGTCATTACCGTCTCGCCGTGCCGAGCACGCGTTTCAGCTTTCCCGAGGTCACGCTCGGCATCATTCCAGGCGCCGGCGGCACGCAACGCATGCCACGACTGATCGGCGTCGAGAAGACACTCGACATGGTGTTGAACGCCAAGCCGGTGGACGCGAAGACGGCCGTCGAGTGGGGCTTCGTCGATGCGATCATCGAGGGCGACCTGAAGGAAGGCGCGCTCCGCTACGCCGAAAAGCTCATCGCGGAAGGCAAGGGCCCGCGCCGCACGTCCGAGCGCAGCGTGGACCCCGCGACGGGTACGCCGGCCATCATCGAGCGCATGAAAGCGCTGGCCGCGAAGCTGTATCCGAATCGTGTGGCGCCCTACACGGCGATCAAGGCCGTAAGCGCGAGCCTCACTCTGCCCATCGCAAAAGGCCTCGAGTACGAAACCGAGCTCGCGAACGAGTCCAAGGTGACGCCGGAATCGAAGGGCGCGATTCACGCATTCTTTGCCGAGCGCGAAACGCGCAAGATTCCGGACCTGCCCGCTGACACGGAAGCACGCGCGGTCAAGCTCGCCGGCGTAGTCGGCGCCGGCACGATGGGCGGCGGCATTGCGATCTGCTTCGCAAACGCCGGAATCCCCGTCAACATCATCGATGCGTCGGACGAGGGCTTGAAGCGCGGCATGGCCGGCATCGACAAGACTTACGAGTCGATGGTCAAACGCGGCCGCATCACGGCGGAAGAGAAAGCGCAGCGCATGGCGCTGATCATGCCGTCACTGAAGTACGACGACCTCAAAGCCGCCGACGTGATCATCGAAGCCGTGTTCGAGGATATGAAGCTGAAGCAGGACGTGTTCCGTAAGCTCGACGCAGTGGCCAAGCCAGGCGCGATACTCGGCACGAACACGTCGACACTCGACATCAACGACATCGCGAACGTCACGAAGCGCCCCGCCGACGTGATCGGTCTGCACTTCTTCTCGCCGGCCAATGTCATGCCGCTGCTCGAGGTCATCCGCACCGACACCACGGCGCCCGTCACCGTAAAGACCGTGATGGAGCTCGCCAAGCCCCTGCGCAAAACGCCGGTGCTTGCGAAGGTGTGCTACGGCTTCATCGG